>JAZRZO010000045.1:0-23551 GCA_045601405.1 Lachnospiraceae bacterium
CGAAAGAAACAGCGCTTCGCACGATGGATGAATATATTGATTTTTATACATCAAAGATCAACGACAAAGAAAAGGTGATGCAGAATACCTATAAACTCAACGAAATGCTGCATCGTCATAGCATCCCCGAAAAACTGCGTAGTCAGTTTGTTGGAACGTGCCTTCTTGCACTGAAGAACGGGCTCGATTACTCCACTCCTTCTTTGACTGCTGCGCAGATCAGAACTCGAATCAAAGAGGTTTTGGAGGACCTGCTCAACTCAGATATAAACAAAGCGGAAAAGTTGGCTCTGCTCAACAGAAACGTACTCGGAGATCAGTATGTCAGACAGCACACCAAAGGAATGAGTCCTGAAGAAACACGCAGATTTGCAATGGCTTACTATGGATGGGATGAGGAATCTGCATCTGATTAATTATATAACCTATTTTAGGTTACAATAAAAATTTCCTAATATCTTATTGTAGTTTAATTGTTAACAACCATTAGGATTATCTCAAATGCGATCAAAAAACCACGAATTTTCAAGAAAGTTAACCAAAAGTTAACCACAGCATAAGAAAAACCCCGCAGCTACGCGGGGTTTTGGCATTTTATTTTTATTCGTACTCTATCACAGTTAAACAACTTCGTTTAGGTTTTATGCCTCGTGGTATTTCTGTTATTCTGATTACTCCAGTTATCTATAAAGCAATGGCTGCCATTGCTGTTGTTATCAGGTTGTTATCAAAATGGATTCCGTGTTATTCTTTTTAATCTGATACTTCCTTCATAAACTGATCCAAAGCGTATATCCATTGATTTTCGTCAACAGATAATCCAAATAGTTCTACGATTTTATTCTTAAGTTCAATCATGCCTGCTTTGCAATTATCACTTCCGTCAAGCACGGCACCCATCCTATTCTTGTCTACCGAGCACTGATAATATTTTGGATTTCCAAAGTCGAAAGAGGGGACATATATATTTGTGTATTCTGTCTGAGTGACCCACACAGCTCCCATTTCATTCAGACATGCTGGGCTATCCAGGTATTCATTAATCAGAAATCTTTCAGCCTTTGTTTTCCATGCTTGGAATTCAGGAGATGAGCTTGTGACCCGCTTAGATATCAACTTATCTGTTTCATCTATTATTGCTTTTAGTTTCTCTTGTTTGTTCATAATTTTCACCTTAATTTCTTACGCCACCAGCGCATTCGCGTTAACCTGCTCTATTACTTTCCGGATTCCCATCCATACGGAAAGATCCTGAAATACTTCAACTATGCTACCCTGATCCGTGAATGGTGTCTCCTGCAGGACTGAAAGATCTTTCATCATTCCATTATGAACAATAAACTCTACTATCTGATTCACAAAATATATCTGCCGGCTGTCCAGGCTGGTTTCATCAAGATATTCTGCGAATGCTACTTTTGCTGCGGCCATATCCAGACCGACAATCTCGCGGACAAATTCCCCCAATGGCTTATCACCATACTCCGCACTATAATCTGCTTTCGTTCCTACTTCGCTCCAGAGAATTTTTTCCAGTTCTTTTACATCTTCCGGTGTCAACGGAATATTGTTTTTCAGCTTTGCGATAGCTGTATTATCCTGATGCTGTCTGACATAATATTCTGCTTTCGCTTTATAATTCTTCAGGTCATCATTCTCCAGCTCAGAATCATTCCATTCCATAGATAATATTTCGTCATCAAAATTGGTATCATAGCGAATGCGGGTTATCGGAATATATTTCATAAGATCACGAAGATTCAGACGAATGTTCTCAAATTCATCAATGCCCGCATTATCCAGATAATCCGTATGGAGAATTGCATTGATCAGATCCGCCTGCATCATGATTTCCGGTATATTTGCAACACCCGCAACTGCCGTAACTTTCTTAATAAGATCATGTCTGCCCCGTGCGTACTTTCTTTCGGAAAGATATGCCAGTTCGATTCCATACATAAGCGCATCAAAGCGCAAGGCCCTTGCGTCATCACTATCCGGTTCGATCAACGGAGCGAGTTCTTCTCGAACCAATAATGTGTCTTCATAACATAAAGACTGATAATTCACTTCATTTGAATATGTATCCACATATTTCAAGTGCTGTCTGACAGCAAAGTTCTCACGGTTGAGTTCTTTTACTTTTCCTGTCATGTGTTCAACCAAGGCTTTTCTATATGCAATCAGTCGAGCCGTCTGATATTTCAGATCCTGTAGTTTGAATGCCATTTCAAATTCAAGAGAAAATAAAGCTCCTGAAAGAGCAATCATATTTGCTGACGGTCTGCCTTTATTCATACGGAAGAATTCAAAGTTGCCACAAAAATCAAAAATATAAAATTTATCTTTATCCTGTCCGTCAATTAAGCCAGGACATAGCCTTGTCCCTCGCCCGATCATCTGCCAAAATTTGGCTTTACTCATAACTTTTTTGAAGAACACCAGATTCAATACTTCCGGAACATCGATACCGGTATCCAGCATATCCACGGATATCGCAATCTGTGGCAGCTTTCTGGCATCAGAAAATTCATCGATCGCACTTTGGGCATAGGTCATATAATTATCGATAACCTTTGCATAATCTACTAAGTGCGGATACTCCTTATTAAAGACCTCAAGGATTTTTTCTGCATGATTATGGTTCTTTGCAAAAATGATTGTCTTGCCAATCTTATTTCCATAATCAACTTTCAAGCCTTCCGTCATTAGAATATTCAGGACTTCTTTAATCGTATCTTCATTGAAAATCCATTCATTCAGGGCAGAAGAATTGATGCTCTCCGGAAGTTCGCCGTTTTCATCTTCAAACGTATCCTCATACGCCTGCTTGTCCTCTTCTGACAAATCATCATACACGATGCCCTGTTGTATAAACTTCAACTGCGTTTCTACAGACATAAAGTCGACAAGGAAGCCGTCCTGAACTGCCTGTGCCAGATCATATCCATAAGTTGGCACTCCGTTTTCCAACTCGAATACTTCATATGTATTTTTATCAATATCCTCTTTTGGAGTCGCAGTTAGACCAACCAGTGGAGCATCAAAATAGTTGAAGATATCTCTGTATTTATTGTATATAGACCGGTGCGCCTCATCGCAGATCAGCAAGTCAAAATGACCGCAGGTGAATAGCTTACCCTCATCATCATGAATAGAATCTATGCAATTCATCATGGTCTGGTATGTTGAGAAAACGCAATGAGCGCTATAGTTATCTTTCTCCTCAACCAGATTAGTCACAGAAAGATCCGGTAGAAGGTTTACAAAACTCCTTTTTGCCTGTGTTACAAGAGAATTACGGTCAGCCAAAAATAGGATATTCTTAACCCATCCCTGTTCAAGAAGAATCTTGCATAAAGCAATTACAGTTCTGGTTTTACCGGAGCCGGTGGCCATTACAAGTAATGCTTTCCTCCGATTCCTCTCTCCAAAACTGTCACAAACCGCTTTGATTGCTCCTTCCTGATAATACCTTCCAGCGATATTCTTATCCACACGTACATACTTTAGGCTCGCACGCATGCTATGCAGATTAAAAAGTTTCTCCAGATCTCTTTTGGAATAAATGTTTGAGACTTTTCTTTCCGGATACTGATTATCAACAATACGTGTTTCAAATCCATTTGTCAGGAAAACAACTGGTCTACGCCCTTGCTTTTTCTCTATAATATCCGCATACAGCTTAGCCTGTTGTCGACCCTTAGCAACATCTACGCAGGTTCTTTTGGCCTCAATTACCGCCAACGCTCTACCGTCATCTCCATAGAGAACATAATCCGCATAGCCAACTTCCGATTTATTTGGCATGCCTGGAAGTTCCACTTCATTGATCCAGTTCTGTCCCTCTATCCAACCGACATCTTCCAGCATAGCATCAATATATATTTTACGGGTTTTATATTCGGAAATATCGAGCGGCTTCGGAACATAGGAAGGCTGCTGCTCCAGCCTTCTTGCAGTCAACTCTTCTTTCAGTGCTTCGTTTTCCTTAATCAGATTTTCCAGTTTGATATCTGTTTCCGTTGTTTCTGCCGGAGCTTCCTGTTTCTCATCCAACAAAGCCGGATCAAAGTTTTTCTCTTCATATTCATCCGCATAGCAATATGCTATGTAATCCATGAATATAAACAGATTCTCCAGACATAACTGCGCCTGTTCTTTGGTGACCTTTTTCCCTGCATGAGCGGCAATGTTTCCAATCTTTCGAATAAAATCGAGGCGGTGCAGTAAATCAGCATCAACCAGATCCCTGAATTCATCGGTGCTCATCAAACTGATCAGCTTGTCATCCCAAGGCTTAATTAGGGATCCATCAACGGAGTACATCCATTTGATGGCAAATTCCATGGCACGGCGGCAGTTGATCACTGATGCCGCTACATCAATCGGAAGTATCTTTTCTGCCGAAATTGCGACATCTGCGAAACTATTGAATTTTGATTCTGTTTTTAGGAAGTCAAAATTTGTCATATGGTCTCCCTTTGTTCAAATGCCAAGATTCCATTTCATCATCTTATCCAAAATACTGCTGCATTAAGCTATCAAAAAGTAATTGTGTTTCATCAAGCGCTTTCCGAACTACAACTTTTGATTTGTCGACTTGTTTGACAAAGTCTGCAAATTTATCCTGTAAGCTTCTTGGCGGCGTAAGTATATCAAAATCCTTCAGCAAAAAGATTTTAAACTCTGCAAATGTAGAACCTGATCCCATCTTAGGATATTCAACCTCAGTTTTCACTTTCATAAAGTACTGTAAATATTTCGAATTATATATTCCTCGGTCTGCAGAAATGCAAAGCACCCGACCATCCTTATAATAAAACGGTTCTTCTGTATCAACCATCCATACCTGTCCCTTATTACATATAGATGGCATAAGCAAATCTCCCACTTTTGGCTTTGTTTCATCATTTGCCAGTCTATTATAATGTTCTTCGGAAATGTAATAGGGGTCTTTTGGTGTCTGTCCGTTAGCTAGTTCTCCTATTTCTGTTCCGCGATAAAAGGGTATGCCTTCTTCAACAAATTCAGTTGTAAAAACTCTATGACTAGAACCCACCTCTGCTACATCACCTAGCTTCTTTGTTTCATACTTATAATCTTCTGTAATTACGTCTCCAAAGAGCTCGACAAATCGAGCTTTGATGAGTTCATCTAATGTTTCAAGTTCGCGTCGCCGCTTTTCTTTAACCGATACTACCTTCCTGAGTAAATCAACGATATGCTTCTGCTCTACCATTGATCTTTTAGGAATTAGCATTTTCCGCATTGCTGCTTGAGTTAGTTTCTGCCTTGTTGCTCCATTGACTATCCCGTCTACGTTATAGAACATTAATGAATAGCATAAGTAATCAACATCAAGGTCTTTCTTCGGCTTTAATACGTGAGCATGATTATTTACCCAGCATTTTCCGGAAACACGGTATGCTATTGGTCTTTCCTTAGATCCGAAATTTCCTCCATCTTCTGCTAGTAACACAAGTTCATCATCAAAAATGTACTCTGCAACATAGTCCTGTATTCCGTTTGCCCCATAATACGGATAGGGTCCCTCTTTTCTATCTGATGCTGTAATAGGCATCCGCATGGAATCAAGTATTTCACAGCAATCTTCTAAGAATATTTTATCCATGATTTCATCCCTACAAATCTCAATTTAACTAAAACTTTTTAGTTGTCGTTATATAATAACTGCTGTTATCACTGTCCGTAGACAAAGGTTTTACTTTTATTCCAATATAGCCTTCTTCCTGAAGTTCGTTGATCACTTTAAGCATCGATAGCTCATCTATTTCCAACTTAGTAGCAAGATTATGTATATCTATTGGTTGCAGTTTTTTAATGGCTTTATATATTTCTCGTTTCATCTTAATAACCTCTCCAATGTATCCATCTCTGAACTTATCTGCTTCTCAAGTGCTCGTATCTCCGCTATAATCTCTTCTGTTGGCGGATATTCGACAGGTATGTATTCTGTCTCTTTATACTTGTTTATTGAAAGATCATAGTCATTGTCAGCTATTTCCTGTTTTGGAACAAAGAAACTTTGCTCTGTTCGTTTCCGTTCCTCTTCAGCATCAAGATTTCTAAATCGTTCAATTATATCCGGTATATCATTTTCTTTAACTGTGCCACGCTTGTCATCCAGGCTGAATCCATCTGCTTTCATATCATAGAACCATACCTGATCTGTTCCGCCGTGTCCGGTCTTTGTAAAGATCAGGATCGCGGTCGATACCCCTGCATATGGTTTGAACACTCCTGATGGCATGGAAATAACTGCTTCAAGTCTGTTTCCTTCAATCAATTCTTTGCGGATAGCTTTATGTGCTTTAGAAGATCCAAACAATACTCCGTCCGGTACAATACATGCACAACGTCCGCCGACTTTCAGCATCCTTAAGAACAATGCAAGAAAGAGTAATTCGGTTTTCTTTGTCTTGCAAACCTTCAGTAGGTCTGTTGAAACGGCATCGTAATCCAGGCTTCCCTTAAAAGGTGGATTAGCCAATATCAGGCTATATTTATCCTTATCCGGATTCTGATCCGACAGGCTGTCACGATATTCGATAAACGGATTATCTACACCATGCGTCATCATGTTCATTGCGCCAATGCGCAGCATGGTTCTGTCCATATCAAACCCGTGGAACATATGGTTCATATAATGGTCTTTATTCTGTCTGTTAAAAAACACTTCTTCCTTGCAGTTTTCTTTCAGGTAATCACCTGCTGCTACAAGGAAGCCGGATGTTCCGCAGGCAGGATCGCAGATAACTTCATCCGGCTTTGGCTGCATCATTTCCACCATCATCTTGATGATATGTCTCGGAGTTCTAAACTGACCATTTACACCGGCAGTCGCAATCTTCGAAAGTAAATATTCATATACATCGCCACGGGTATCCGTTGTCTTGAGCTGTGCCATCTGTTCATAGATGTTATCCATGGATGTAACGATCTTATCCAGCATTAACGGTGTTGGTATCTTGAAGATAGCGTCACCCATATACTTGGAATAAGCACTTTCCTTATCTCCGTGCAGGTTCTTAATAAACGGGAAGACCCATTCCTGCACCGTGCTGTACATTTTAGCAGCCGGAAAATCATGGAATACACTCCATTTCAGTTGGCTTCCATCTACCGTTCTATCTCCGATTTGAACTTCTTTTGCAAAGATGCTTTCATACGGCAGTCCAAGCATCGCTGCTTCTTTCGCACGAAGATTATCGGTATCATCAAGATCACGAATAAACATCAGATAGGTCATCTGTTCAATAACGTCCAGTGGATTTGTTAAGCCACCTGTCCAAAAGACTTCCCATAAGCTGTCTGTTTTACTTTTCAGTTCGCCTGTCACCATTACGTTTATTCTCCTTAAAATTCCTCTTGTATTTCTTGATCGATTACAGTAACATATAAGTGAACCACTGAAAAGGCGAATGCCTCGTAGGTGGTGTTTTTTATGCTCTCGGATAAACCACTAATCCATATTTCAGCGAACTCGCTTTTAGATTTAATATGTCTCCAGCTTCAAAAGTCGCCATGACACGTGAAACAAAAGTTTTGTCAACAACCTGAGCAATTCTTTTTGGCAGTTCTTCGTTTTTTAAAACGTACTTATAATATAAGTTTGTAAAGCACGATATGAAATCGCTTATTTGAATAAAATAGCTTTCATCTGATTTCTTTTCCAGAATATCTTCAATCAACCCTTTGATCGGCTGGTTAACAGTTCCGCCGAAGTGTGATTGCACAGGATTAAATGCCCTGATTTTCCTCGCTGTTCTTCGCATAGGTGCAATTCTTCCCTGATCAGCGATAATCAAATAATCCCATTTTCCCGCACTGTCATTTTCAATTCGCTGAATATTATATGTTAAGGCTTTTTCAAGCACAGAATAATCAGCTGCATGGATATTGTTTTTGTCAATAATGACATTAATCGCTTTTAAATCAAGGCTTGCTATCGCTTTTGCAAACTCTTTCAAAATATCTTGTCGCTGTTCTATTGTCCAATTATACGGTCTATACAAGCCTTTATCTCGCAAGAAATGCATTGTGCGCATTTCCTCTGTAACATGTAATCCATATTTTTCCTTGGTTTCACTTCTGAAATGTTTAAAAGCATCAAAATTCTTCTGCCAGGATTCAGCACTCATGTATATGCTGGAAAGAACGAAAACATCACTGGAAGCAGTCGTGATCCCATCATCTCCTGTTTCGTCAAAGTAAGCGATATAAGTATTCACTATTGTCCCTCCCAATTCCATGTATAAGAGGTATACCGACCTCCGCCGATTTTAATAATTTCTTGATTGTCCATTAATTCTTTCAGTGCACGTTCTACTGTCGTTTGACTGATATCCGGACACTGACTCATGATTTGAGTTTTTGTGATTTTTCCAGTTGTATTTCGGATGATTTCTCGAACTCTCCCTGGTTTTGATAAGCCTTTAGTAATTAATATCTCAACTCTGGATTCAAACTCCCGGTATGCCGCCAGAATCACTCCCAATATATACCGAACAAAAGGCAGATAATCATTATTTCCTTCATGCCATTTTTCGGAACTTTCCTGTAGCGCCTCATAATAGGTTTCTTTGGTATCAGCAATCAACTTCTCAATACTGATATATTTTCCGACAATATAACCGCTGCGATATAAAAGCAATAATGTCATCAGTCGGCTCATCCGGCCATTTCCATCACTAAACGGATGTATACAGAGAAAATCCAGAATAAACATCGGAATCAAGATCAGCGGATCCAACTCCGGATCATCAATCACATTCTGAAAAGCATTGCAGAGATTATCGATTGCCTCAGGTGTCTCCCAAGCAGAGACAGGCTGAAACCTTACCCGGGCGCTTCCGTCAGCCAGCTCCTCTGCAATGATATTATCCGAAATCTTATAATTTCCGCCAATTGAAGCATTGCTGAACGTATAAAGATCGCGGTGTAACTGTAAGATCATTCCCGGTCTTACCGGAATATAATCATAATTTTCGTGTATTGTATTGAGGACATCTCGATAACCTGCGATCTCGCGTTCACTCCGTCCCTTTGGAGTTGTCTTGTTCATCACTATTTTTTTGAGACGATCTTCCGTAGTGATGATGCCTTCAATGCGGTTGGATGCCTCCGTGCTTTGGATCTTTGCAATCTCGAGCAGTTCAGTAAGCACATCTTTTTGCGCTTCGATAAAAAGATTCTGTTGTCCTTTTTGTTCATGAATCTGCGCCAGATAAGTTACAATTTCCGGCGTTAATAGTTTCTGATATTCTGATTTATAATTAAATGCTCTCATTTAATTTCCTCACCTCATTGGTTAAGTTTGTCATTTTTAATCGTTTTGATGCAATTAAAGTTTAGCATAGAAAACCTACTCAGTCAAATTCAATATAGTCATTTTCTTTCAAAACGACTATATTGAACTACATTATGACATAAATAAAAGCCAATAACTGTCCTTTGTAACAGCTAATGGCTTTTATTCTGCTTTTAGATATTAAATATGAGCCTTCTCCAAAGGCCACAGGCAATCACTCGTACTCTATCGTCGCAACAGGTTTGGCGGAGAGGTCGTACATCACGCGGTTTACACCGGCTACCTCTGCGATAATACGGTCTCTGATCTTATATAAAACCGCATACGGGATCTCCTCTATAGTAGCGCTTGTCGCGTCAACGGAATTGACGGCACGGATAAATACCATCCAGTCATCGGTACGCTTTCCGTCCTTAATACCGGTCGACGTGAAAGGCGGAACAGCGGTAAAATACTGCCAGACCCTGTCCTCCAAACCGGCAGCAGCAAACTCCTCGCGAAGGATAGCATCCGATTCGCGCACAGCTTCTAAACGGTCGCGGGTGATAGCGCCCACGCATCTTACACCGAGGCCGGGGCCGGGGAAGGGCTGGCGGCTGACCATGGAATCGGGAAGACCCAGTTCGTGGCCGACACAGCGGACTTCATCCTTATATAAAAACTTTACAGGCTCTACCAGCTCAAAATTCAGCTCTTCCGGAAGCCCTCCGACATTGTGGTGGGCCTTTACGCCATCAGATTCCAGGATGTCAGGATAGATGGTTCCCTGTCCCAAAAACTCTATGCCGTCCAGCCCGGCAGCCTCTTCCGCAAAAACATCTATGAATTCAGCGCCGATGATCTTCCTTTTTGTCTCGGGATCATCAACCCCAGCAAGCCGGTCCAGAAAGCGATCCACAGCATCCACATAGATCAGATTCGCGCCAAGCTCTTCCTTAAAGACCCTGACAACCTGCTCGGGCTCTCCCTTTCTCAGCAGACCGTGATTTACATGCACGCATACAAGATTCTGTCCTATTGCCTTGATGAGAAGAGCAGCGCATACAGAAGAGTCCACACCGCCTGACAGGGCAAGGAGAACCTTTTTATCGCCAACCTGTTCTTTGATAAGTCGTATCTGCTCCTGGATAAACTGCTGCGCGAGCTCAGGAGTATTGATCCTCTTCATTGTTTCAGGACGTAAATTATCAGCCATTTTTCACCCTCCGTAAAATTCAATGATAAAAACATTCTACTCGCAATCATGTGGATTTTCAATAAAATACTGAGCAGAGTCTCCGGTCATCAGACGATATCCGTACCGGGAAGCAGTCAACGATGCGGATCATTCGCGATCAAACACTATTATAGTAAAGAAAAAAAGAATATAAATAGAATTGATAAATACATCAGCAGCTTGTAGAATGAATTTTGTATACACGACTAAATGCTGTATATCAGGTACGAACAGATCAAATAAGGTTCTGCGGTTCTATGGAAGAGATCGGGCTCAAAGCCTATGGGAAAATCAATATAGGGCTTGACGTAACAGGTGTGCGGGAGGATGGCTATCACCTTGTAAAGATGATAATGCAGACAGTTGATATCTATGACGAGGTTAGCGTGAGCCGGAGAGCGGCAGGGATCACGCTCAGCGCGGATAAACCGTTTGTTCCCGTTGATGAACGAAACATTGCTTTTAAGGCGGTCGAAAAGATAGCGAAAGCCTTTAATATCAGCTCCGGAGTCCATATAGATATCAAAAAAAACATCCCCGTAGCTGCCGGAATGGCCGGGGGGAGCGCGGATGCCGCCGCGGTGATAAAAGCGATGGACGGGATCTTCGGGCTCGGGATGAGTCCGGAAAGAATGGATGAGATCGCAACAGAGCTTGGAGCGGACGTACCGTTTTGCTTAAGAAAAGGAACGTATCTGGCAGAAGGCATAGGAGAAAAGCTGACTAAGCTTTCTGATATGCCGCATTGCTATGCACTGATAATAAACCCGGGGTTCGGAGTATCAACGCCGTGGGCATATAAACAGATAGACGCGATAGATAGCATAGAGCATCCGGACATAAGCGCAATGATCGATGCTATAAACAGAAAGGATGCCGCCGGAGTTGCCGCATCGATGGGAAATGTCCTGGAGCAGGCGGTAATACCCGAATATAAGGTAATAGGGGATATCAAAAACGCGATGCACAGAGCAGGAGCTCTGGGGGCGCTGATGAGCGGCTCCGGGCCTACAGTGTTCGGGCTGTTTGACAACCGGATAAACAGAGAAAAGGCTTTGAAGATGTTTGAAGGAGAAGCATATGGCAGATTTAAAGTTGAATTTTGACGAATATATCCCCCTGCGAGATATTGTATTTAAAACACTGAGAGAAGCTATAATAACCGGAGACCTCAAGCCAGGAGAGCGTCTGATGGAGATCAAGCTGGCGGATGAACTGGGCGTTTCAAGGACGCCCGTAAGGGAAGCCATCAGAAAGCTGGAACTGGAAGGTCTTGTTATCATGACGGCCCGGAAGGGGGCAGAGGTGGCACCTATCAACGAGAAGGATCTGAAGGAAGTCCTTGAGATAAGAAAATCACTTGAAAGCCTTGCATGCGAGCTTGCATGCCGGAATGTCACGGACGAAAACATCGAGGAGATAAAGGCGATAAATCGGGAAATAGAGGAGGCGGTGCAGAGAGGGGACATCGAAACAATAACTCATAAAGACGTGATATTTCACGATATGATAAACAGCCTGAGCCGGAATAATCGTCTGGTAAGTATGCTGCATCAGCTGAAGGAGCATATTTACAGATACAGATTTGAGTATATCAAGGATATGCGGAATAAGGGAACGATAGTCGAAGAGCATGAAAAGATAATAGAGGCATTTATCGAAAGGAACGGCAAAAATGCCAAAAGGGAAATAGAAAGTCATATCGAGGTGCAGGAAAAATACATCCTGAATACATTGATTAAGAATTGAAAATGTTGTAATATACTCAGGTTGAGATTTCGGAAAAGGCAGTCTCAAAAGGAAGGAAGGCTGATATGAGTACATGGGTGATCATAATGCTTGTTGTTTTAGGCGTGTTGATCATAGCGCTTCTGGCATTATTTATTTTCGGAAGACGGACACAGAAAAAACAGGAAGCACAGGAAGAGGACATGCGCAGGCAGGCGCAGCCGATGACCTTTTATATCATCGATAAAAAGAAAATGCGCCTCAAGGATGCAGGTCTTCCCAAGGTGGTTTATGATTCTTCGCCGAAGCTCGCCAGGGTATCCAAGGTGCCGATACTTAAAGTAAAGGTCGGAAATAAAGTTACAAATCTTGTATGCGACGGTGAGGTTTATAAAACTCTTCTTCCGAAGCAGGAGGTCAAGGCACAGGTAGCGGGAATATATGTAGTTTCCGCGAAGAGAGTCAGGGGTCCTGTTTACGAAGATAAAAAGAGCAAGAAGAAGAATAAAGAAAGTTTTATCGATAGGCTGAGGTAATGGTAATCTGCAGCAAAAGAAAAGAAGGGTAAAATGCAGACATTCAAAAAATATCTCGCAGAATTTATAGGAACGGCGGTTCTTGTCATCTTCGGATGCGGAACAGCGATGACAGTTGGATGCGACAGCGAATCAGGAAGCGGATATATTCTTACTGCTCTCGCTTTTGGTCTGGTGATTGTGGCTATGGCTTACTCCATCGGCAACACCTCGGGATGCCATATCAACCCCGCGGTTTCCATAGGAATGCTCGTATCCGGCAAAATCTCAGTAAAGGATTTCTTTGGTTATATCATTTCTCAGTTCCTTGGCGGTATTGCCGGGGCAGCTATTCTTAAAGGGATCTTCACATGGGCAGGTCTTGAAGATAAAACAGGCGGTCTCGGATCCAACGCTCTTGCAAATGGAAACGTTGGCGCGAGCATCGTGATCGAGATAATACTCACGTGTGTTTTTGTTCTGGCGATAATAGGCGTTACCAGTAAGGTTGAGAACAGCAGTGTAGCAGGCATCGTTATCGGCCTCACGCTGGCACTCATCCATATCTTCGGGATCGGCCTCACAGGGACATCTGTTAACCCGGCCCGCTCATTAGGTCCGGCCATCTTCGCCGGCGGAGACGCGTTGTCAAACGTATGGGTGTTCATAGTTGCACCGCTTGCAGGCGGTATCATCGCTGCACTTATCTACAAGAACATCGATGCAGCGAAAGCAGGCAAATAAAGGTATCAGAAAAACAAAAAGCAAAGCTGTTATGCGTTATGCATGGCAGCTTTTTTTAATATATGATCCCGGCCGCGACTCGAAATAACTGTAAACAGTTATTTCGAGTGATAAAAGTAATTGAATATAGGTATATTCAGGCGGTGATATTGCCTGCTTTTTTTGGATTATACTATAATCTGTCTTGCTTGGAAGGAAATTACTGCTTGTGGTAGAAAGGTTTGAACAGGAAAACGAAAAAATGGGGAAGCGCCTGCAGGATTACAGAGTGTCCCTGAAGATAACGCAAAAAGAAGTGGCAGCCGCCTGCGGACTGTCCAAGAACTATATCTCGGCAGTTGAGCGGGGTGCTCATAAGGTGACGCTTCAGACCTTGATCGGCTATTGCAGGATACTCAACAGAACCCCCAATGAACTGCTTGGCATGGGGGAGGAGGAGATCATACCGGAGCTGGTAAACATCCTTAAAGAAATGGACACTAAAGAACAGGAGATAATCCTGGAGATAATCAAGAATGTGACCCGTTTTTCCGGCTGATCAGGAATATAAAAGCTCTATATCAGATCTCCGCAAGATGCTGAAGAGCGTTGTCGCGGATGATGATGTCAAAATGCTCTTCAAGGTAGGCGTCCCTGGCAAAACTCATTAATTCTTTATTCCCGTACTCCAGTGCTGAATTGCAGACCATGCCGAATTCCCTGATATCATGGGATGACATGGACAGAAGCAGGTAGTATCTGTTGCCGCCCTTATCCTTGTAAAGAGAATTAACGCCGTTATATATGCCGTTCATCCGATGCGCGAAGTCTATAACCGTATCCAGCGAGGCAAAGGAAAAAAGCCGTTCCATTTCCGGTTGCTCCGGAAGAGCGGGGGCATCTTCCTCGAGGCCCTCGTCGTTTAAATGCGTGAAGGAGGAGAAGCCGGTGTCCATTTCCTCCGGATCCTCAACCTTGGTTATCATCAAAACGATGCAGTCCATTGAAACAGGGATGGCTTCGATCATCAGCGGCAGGTCGCGCGCCTCAAAGCCGACCTCGTTTGAAGCCTGCTCCATCATATCCTGAAAAAGCCCTCTTGTTTTTTCCGTGCCATATGTAAGTTCACTCATCCGGATCTGTCTTGAAGCGAGATCCGAGCGGCTCAGGGTGCATTTTATCTGATTTTCATTGATGCGTTCTATTTTCATATAGCGAAAATAATCGAAAACGCTTGAAAAGTCAATAGATAAATTATATACTTTCTGTGACATGGGAAACGGAAGCGAAAGGCTTAAAAAACAAGGCTTTAAGCAAAAGCAGTAAACGTTTGATCACAGCTTCCACATTTCTTGCGAACCCGGATCGCGGTTCACTTTCCCCATTATTAAATGGTCTTTTATTCTTTTTCCCGTGCATGAAAACGGATGAATGATTATCACGAATGCATCTTCAGGATTAAACGCAAAGGCGTGGACAGGTCCTTTGTGTGGCTCTGACATCCGATCATCAAAAAAGAAAGGAGGCGGTAAATGACAGTATCTGAAAAGAAACAGTATGTTTCATACATCAGGCTTAAGGACGAGCTGGACGGATATATGCAGGACGGAACGCGGCTTCTTCTGAACGGGAAAAAGTCCGATGCGGGGGAAATAGCGTCCGAGTGCGTCTTTAACGAGGGATCGGATTATATGCGCGACTATATAACCGATGAGAGAGGACAGCTTGTTGAACTGAACTTTAACTGTGTAAAAAGTAAATAGGAAAAGACCTCTGACAAGTGATCTTTCTGTTAAAGTCAGTCAGCGCTGAAGTTGTACTGCACAGGCATTGATGCTATAATAACCGGGAAAATTTTTCATCCGGAGGGACTCTATGGCATCCAGAAATCCAGCAAAAAGAAAAAAAGGCGGAAAAAGATCCTCAAAGGGACTTGTCATACTTGCGGTGGTCGTTGTTTTGCTGATTGCGGCTGTGTTCGGAGCATATAAGATATTCGGACCTACCCACAACATGGAAGACCTGGAAAAATACTTTTTCCTTACGGAAAATTCTGTGACGGGAACAAGTCAGGCCGGCCCGGATGAGTATGCCATCGTCATGGAAGATGAAATGCTTGACCAGTATACTACCCGCGGAGAAACAGCGGAAACGCAGGCCAGATATCTCAGCCGCGCATATAAAAAAGACGGAGCGGTATATCTTGGCCTGGATCTTATATACTACAACATTGACGAGCGTTTTTACTGGAACGAAAATGAAAAAACATTGCTGGTAACGAACGCGCTGGATAAGGTTAGGGCAGGTCTTGATGAGACGGGATACTATTTCAACGGTGAGAAGATAGCATCCGGGCAGCCGGTAGTGATCGAGGTGGGCAGCACGGTTTATGTTGACAGCAGATTTGTTGACAGCTACTCAGATGTGTCGATCAAGGTTCTCGAGAACCCCAGGCGTGTATATATTTCTAAGACAGGCGTGGACAAAGAGTTCTGTGAGGCAAAGAGCAAGACTCCGCTCAGGATCCGCGGCGGCATAAAGTCAAACGTGGTCGTGGACATTGAAAAAGGGGAAAAGCTTCAGGTCATAAGCGATGAGGACGACTGGCTCGAGGTTATAAACGAACAGGGCTTTCTTGGATATATCAGGACAGGCAAGGTTGGAAACAGACATACTGAGATGGTCGAAAGCGATTATGATGAGCCGGAATATACCTCTATGAATACCGGACAGACTATTAAACTGGGCTGGCACGGGGTATATAACAAGAGTGATAATGATGAGCTGGACAATATAACCGTATTTGAACAGGGCATGAATGTGATCTCGCCGACATGGTACAGCATCAACTACAGTGACGGAACGGTAGGGATACAGTCTGACGCGGATTATGTGAGCAAGGCACATTCAAAGGGGTATCTTGTCTGGGCACTGCTGGACATAGACCCGCGTACCGAGGGAGAAAGCTTTTACCAGCTTACGGGCAGAGTTATGGGATCCTCGGCTGCCAGAGAGAAGATCATCAGTACCGTTATGGCTGATATGGCCGAAAAGGGGATCGACGGAATAAATGTGGATATAGAAACGGTTAACTCAGACGGCAACAGGGATTATATCCAGTTTTTAAGAGAGCTGTCCATAGAGTGCAGAAAAGCCAAAAAATATCTTACCGTCGATAACTATACGCCATACGCAAACAATGCCAATATCTATCATATCGAGGAGCAGGGCAGAATATGTGATTATGTCGTGATAATGGGCTATGACGACTATGTCGGGACCGGCGAAGTGGGTCCGAATGCTTCCGTGCCTTTTGTGGAAAAAAGCGCGAAGATCACGGAAAGCATCCTGGATATGAAGAAGGTAATATACGCGTTTCCCTTCTATACCAGAATATGGTACAGGGAAGGGGAGAACGGCCAGCCCACCAGGGAGGAATACGGGATAAATGATGCGCTGGAAATCGCCGCCAGCCACGGCGACCTGACCTGGGATGAGGAAACAGGCTATAACAGCATTATCTACCAGAACTATAATACAAATGTATATATCTGGCTCGAGGATGAACATTCCCTTGAGGCTAAGTTCAAGGCACTGAGCCAGTACGATCTTGCAGGAGTTGCGTTCTGGAAGCTGGGCCAGGAAAGGCCCGCTATGTGGGATGCGATATCAAACTATTACTAAAAGACAGGGCCGCTCGGAAGAGCGGCTCTTAAAACGGGTAAATATATGTCTGACAAAGCGGAAAAATATATGAGAGAAGCCATTAAAGAGGCAAAGAAAGCAGCTGAAAAAAACGAAGTCCCCATCGGCTGCGTTATCGTATATGAGGACAGGATAATAGGGAGAGGATATAACCGGCGTATGAGCGACAAGACCGCGCTGGCCCACGCCGAGCTTACGGCAATAAAAAAAGCGTGCAGAAAAACAGGAGACTGGCGGCTGGATAACGCTGAGATATATATCACCCTTGAGCCATGCCAGATGTGCGCGGGGGCAATAGTGCAGTCAAGGATAAAAAAAGTATTTATAGGAGCCATGAACCCGAAGGCCGGCTGTGCCGGAAGCATAATGGACCTTTTGCATGTGAAGGAATTCAATCATCAGTGTGAGGTGAGTACGGGGCTGATGGAGGAAGAGTGCGCTGCGCTGCTCAGGAACTTCTTTTCCGGATTGAGAAAGAAAAAGTCCGCTCCTTTGGAGGAGGGCACAGACAGCCAGGCTTGCCAACGTCACACAGAAGGTCCTGCTTAGTGCTGCTTCGTTCCCGACCTGACACGGTTCACAGGTTTCTGTTGCATTGGACCCGGTTGCGGGTGCCGCTCCGCCAAAAGAGCGGACAGAAAAGATTATAGCCACGCCGGACGCCCGCGTCAAGGGGGTGTGCCGGTGAATGAGGGGAACCGTAAAATGAATGGTAAAAACAAAAAGATATCGCCGGCGGCGATACTGATATTTGCTGTGATCATTGCGATAACAGCAATAGTTTTTTTACTGATCGCCGGCGGTCCCGCATATAAAAGCAAGGCCGGAAACCGGGACGAGATATCTAAAAACGTAAAAGAGCTGAAAAAACTCGAGAAAAGAGACCCCCAGGCATACAGAAAGCAGGAGAAAAGCGTCGCAGCAAAGACACAGATCACCGATCTTGAGGCGGAAAAAGACAAGGTAATGGCTGTGACTGTGGATAATTATGATCCCGATGCCTTGAGAAGATGGTTTGAGGGAACGGTTATCCTGGGAGATTCCCTGACAATGGCGGCTCAGGAATACGGATTTTTAGGGAATGACGTGATCTGCGCTGCGATAGGCGCAAGTCTGGAGGGGAGCGACGGGCTGATCGAGGAAGCCGTAGCCCGTTATCCGCGCGTCGTCTTTCTTTGCTTCGGAATGAATGATATAGAAAACTACGGCGCAGACTATCAGAGCTACATTGATCAATGCAGGGAAAAAACAGATTATCTTAAGAGCGTGCTGCCGGGAGTGCAGATATATCTGCATTCAGTTCTTCCGGTAGATCCGGCTTCCCTCGATGTAAATTCCTGGGGAGTATATCAGCAGCAATACAACGAGGCTATAAGACAGCTGTGTGATGAGCTGCAGGATGTGACATATATAGACGCCTCATTTATCCTCGAAAGGGATCCTTCATTATACGAGCCGGACGGTATTCATCCGGTGGGCGCATTTTACCCGAAGTGGCTGACCTATTTCGCGGATATTGCGGGTCTGTCAGATAATTAAAGGAAAAGGAAGTTTTATCATGAGACGGAGCTCCGGAAGATTTTTGGTGATAGAGATAGTGATAGCGGCGGCGCTTGTTGCCTTTATGATCTTTATGCTCGTCTCCGGGGGCTCTGCGGATGTTCCGATGACCAAAATAGAGGCCGGGATGGAAGAAGAGTCATCGGTTGCGGAGCTCCGGAAAAAAACACTTGCAGATGCCGCCGGTAATCTGGGGTTTGAGGTCGCGGCGGTGGATGAGGGTATCTACTACCGGATGGATGACATCATGGACGTGAGGGAACTGTTTATAGCGCGGATAGAAGATGACGACGAAAGAGAGGCGGTCTTAGCTGCCGTCACCAAATATATGGAAGAAAAGAGGGATTCATTTGAGGGGTACGGAACAGACCAGTTCGGCCTTTTAAGCAATGGGATCATCACCGAAAAAGGCCCATATCTGTTTTTCGGAGTTTCGGAAGATGTCCTTGCATGGGAGTCAAAGTTCCTGTCCCTGCTCAGATGATATAGCATGGTATTCAGCAGCTTAAACTTTTTATTCATATTTCTGCCTGTGACGCTTATTCTGTACTATATAGTACCGTTTAAGCTGAAAAACCTTGTCCTCCTTATCGCCAGCATCATTTTCTATGCATGGGGCGAGCCCGTATACGTTATCCTGATGCTTCTTAACATCTGCTTCAACTATGTGGCCGGGCGAAACCTGGAAATGCTCAATGACAGCCGGGAAAGGAAGCTGCAGCTGATTGTTGCCGTTGCGGTAAATCTGCTGCTGCTGGGCTTCTTTAAATATGCCGGCCTGCTCGTGGGAACCATAAACAGTATATTCGGGGCGCAGATAAAGTGGGACGGACTTCCGCTGCCCGTGGGGATATCCTTCTACACATTCCAGGCACTCTCTTATGTGATAGACGTGTATCGCCGCAAGGTGGGAGTGCAGCGGAATATCATAGATTTCGGCGCATATATCACTATGTTCCCGCAGCTTATAGCAGGGCCTATTGTCAGGTATGAACAGGTAGAAAGGCAGCTTAAGCAGAGAAAGATATCTCTGTTAAAGGCCGGAGCGGGGATGGAACGTTTTCTGTACGGGCTGGGAAAGAAGGTCCTGCTGGCCAATAATCTGGGTCTTTTATTCACTGTGATACAGACTTCCGCGGAAAGATCGGTCCTTACAGCCTGGCTCGGGGTTCTGGCCTATACCATGCAGATATACTTTGATTTTTCAGGCTATTCGGATATGGCGATAGGAATGGGAAAGATGCTGGGCTTTGAATTTACGGAAAACTTTGACTACCCGTACCTTTCCGCGAGCGTTACGGAGTTCTGGAGAAAATGGCATATCTCGCTGGGAACATGGTTCCGGGAATATGTTTATATCCCGCTCGGAGGAAACCGTGTTCTTGTGGGAAGACATATCATCAATCTTCTGATAATATGGGCGCTCACAGGCCTTTGGCACGGAGCAAGCTGGAACTTTGTTATCTGGGGTCTGTACTACGGAGTCATACTTATTCTGGAGAAATATATACTTATACCGGTATTTAAAAGAGCGCCCGCGTTCATTAAGCATATTTACACCATGCTGCTTGTAATGATCGGATGGGCGATATTTTCGAACACAGACTTTTCCGCAATGGGACAGTTTATGAGGAATCTCTTCGGCGGGGAAGTGACAGGCTTTGCGGACGGAGCCTTTTTGTATTACCTCAGGAATAATCTTATCCTGCTGGTGCTTTCCATATTCTTCTGTTCGCCGGTATTCAGGAGATTTATGGCAGGCGTAAGTAAAAGGAAACCCGCGGTAAATATAATATTCTGCTGTGTGGTATTTATCCTGAGCGTGGCGTTCCTGGTGTCAGGCTCCTTTAACCCGTTCCTGTACTTCAGGTTCTGAAAAAAGAAATGAAAAAAAAGTTAAACAAAAAACAAAGTTCATATTTTAAAGCTCTTTTTATCGTCATTGCGGTGGTGATACTGTCGCTGGATGTGATATTTATCCTCCAGCCGGATAAAAAAGTATCGGAAACGGAAAACAGGAGCCTTGAGCAGTTCCCCAGGCTGAATTTCACGACTCTGACCAACGGCAGGTTTGAAACCCGCTTTGACCGCTATGTTGCGGACCAGTTCCCGGCCCGCAACACCTGGGTGGGGTTGAAATCCACCACGGATATCCTCAGCGGGAAAACGGAAAATAACAATATCTTTCTGGCAAAGAACGGCTACCTGATACAGAATATGACTATCCCGGATGATGAGTCATATCAGGAAAAACTCGAAAACATAAGAACACTCAAAAACAGACATCCGGAGATTTATTTTAACGCGCTGATAGCGCCTACTGCGCTCAGCGTACTTAGCGAATATCTGCCCGCGAATGCGGTGCATGCGGACGAGGATGCCTTTTTCGAAAAGGTGAAGGCTGACATCACCGGAATGGGTGTAGCCTTTACAGATGTAAGGAGCGTGCTGCGTGAGGCGGCGGAGGAGGAACAGGTATACTACAGGACAGATCATCACTGGACCACTCCGGGCGCATATGCTGCATA
Source organism: Lachnospiraceae bacterium (assembly GCA_045601405.1). Lineage (GTDB taxonomy): Bacteria > Bacillota > Clostridia > Lachnospirales > Lachnospiraceae > RGIG5612. The sequence continues at coordinate 21,310 of JAZRZO010000045.1, forward strand.
TAAGGAAATGGCGAAAGAGCTGGAGCTTCCCGGAAAGGATGCTGGCTATAAGCCGCTGCTGGTTTCGGACAGCTTTAAGGGAACGCTGAGCGCGTCCTCGGCATTCAGGACATCCGAAACAGATCCGGTATATGTGTATCTTCCCGAAGAGGAAATACCGTACTCCGTTTTCTATGTGTCGGAGGGAAAGATGACAGCGTCCTTTTATGACGCGGAATGCCTTGAGGCGCGGGATCACTACGCGATGTTCTTTAACGGAAATCATCCGGAGATAAAAATAGAGACTGCGGCCGTCGACAGGGGGAATCTTCTTATTATAAAGGATTCTTATGCCAACTGTTTTGTCCCGTTTCTTGCGCCGGACTTTCAGAAGATAATAATGGTGGATCCGAGGTACTTTACCGGGGATATCGACTCGCTGATCTCATCAGAACAGATAGATACGGTGTTCTATATTTATAATATTTCAACCTTTGCGGAATAACAACTCAGAGTATAATTTTCGTAGGCAAGTAAAGAAAGAGGCCAAAGCCCCTTTCACATCATACAGAAACCCTTTAATATAAGTTGCGAAAAAAACAAAAAAGGAACTGTATGATGAAAACAAAAGGCTGAAAGCAGTAAACATGAGCCACTGTTGTGGCACAGTAAGGGAACGCAAACAATTTTCAGCCAGAAGTTTTGCCAACTAACAATTTACAGAATCCAACAGAAAAATGTTACAAACTGTCTGTTGAAACACCTTGAATTTTCAGTATAATAATTGTGAAGAATTTTATACATTTTGAAGGTTAGGGGTTGACAGGGTGAATGGCAAATAAAAAAATCTTGACAGACAGACAGACAGACAGACAGACAGACAGACAGACAGACAGACAGACAGACAGACAGACAGAGTATTTTTGACTGTCCTAACTAATAGCAAATATATTCGCGGCGTAAAAGCTTTAAAACGGTCTTTAAGATGTGTTAAAAGTAAACATGATTTGGTAATCCTTGTACCGCAAAGTCAAGCGAAATCTTTGCGACAAATTTTGGAAATAAACAGGGTTTTAGATAAACATTGTGTTTTATGCGTTAAGGAGGATATTAAGGTTGAATATCCTGAAGAATTAACATTCAAGGAACATTATTGGTCAAATACATTTTTCAAGCTTTGTGTAGCAAATTGTACAGAGTTTGAAAAAATCATCCTTTTAGATAGTGATATGCTTATTACACATAATATTGACCACTTGTTCGACAAACCTCATTATTCAGCAGCGGTGGCTGGGCGTTGTGCTGTTCCAGAGTGGGCTAAGCTAAATTCTGGACTTATGATCATTAAACCCAGCAAGGAATTATTTAACAAGTTGCTGGACAGCATAAGACCTGCTATGTATCGTCGATTTAACGAAGGATATAATATTGGTGACCAAGATGTGTTTCAAGAAGCATACAAAGATTGGGAGGAACACAAAGAACTGCTATTGCCAGAAATATATAATTGCTTTTTTAACAATGTTCGAGTGCTTGCAAATGTAGAAAAAATAAAACTAAATAGCATTGCAGTTATTCACTTTATAGGTTCAAATAAACCGTGGAGCAATGGATGTTTCACGAAACATAATATCAGACAGTTCCTGTCTTTATTAAAGCATCGAAAATTCTATGAATGTAAAATCTATTTTGAGTATTTATTGTTTGCAGCATTATAGGGTTACCTTGCCCGACGGCAGCAATACAGGGTAATATCTTCCCTGTACCCCTCAAATGTATCTACCTGCGTTATATCGTACAATACGCCGTTGTACCGTATAACGTGGATGTTCGTTATTTCGGGGTTATAATTCACGGTGAACAGGACTTCTTCCTTGTAATTGGTCGTTGCCGCCGCGAATACTTCTTTGCCGGAAAGCTGCCGGAAATACGCCCAAACCGGGGCAGAAACGGGTTCAAGCGTTGTCGTGCCGAACCCGTGTTCGTCGCGGGTCGTTATCTGCCGCAATATTTCAATTTTCTTGTCTTTCAGCCTCATTGTATCACCCCCGTATATTCGTTATAGTGTTCGTATAGCCCGACATAGCAGTCAAGCAATGCCGCCGCCGAAGCGGAGCCGGGGCGCTCCACATGGCGGCAGCAATATATAAAAGGACTGCTGATCGGGCTGGGAGCCGCGACAGGGATCGCCGTTTTGTATCTCAGCCTTTTTCAGCCCTGGAAAAGAGGCAAGCATGAACGCCGCTAAAAGAATCCTTATCAT
>JAZRZO010000046.1:0-3843 GCA_045601405.1 Lachnospiraceae bacterium
TTATGATAAGCGCAAGTGTTTTTGACGCAAAAACTAATCTATCTAAATATATTGCTGCGATATTAAGCAAAAAAGAGCCTTTTGTGGTTATTATGCGGAATGGAAAGCCGGTTGCCCGGCTGGTGCCTTATGAAGCAGAAACAGGTAATCGCATAGGAACCGGTAAAAACAAAATACCTGTGATGAAATCCTTAGACGAATTCAATAGCATGTAATACGTCAAATTAATCGTCCCACCTACTGCAGGATACTTGCAGATTAATCTCGGTATCTCCTTATAATTCTCTATCTCAACGTGCGGTTTTTACTGCACGCTTTTTTCTTTTATGTTTGACTATCCCGATGCTTTCCCCTATAGTCTTTTTGTAACTTAACAAAAAAAGAGAAAGAACCAGTCCTACCACAGAGTGTCCTTTCTCTTTCCCATACTTAAGTGCTGTAAACAGATGCGGATACAGGCTCTATGTCCTACTAATAAATGCTTATCTGTACATTAACAGTCACTTAAGTGTCATATAGACAATACTATGATAAGAAAAAACTCTCTGTTTATCAAGTTATTAAAGATTAAAACCTCATCAAATTTTCTTTTTGAATCTTATATGGCCCGATTCAGACCCGAACTGGAAACCTGTCCTATCTGTAACAGCGCGAATAACTGCAGCGTTCATGCTTACTATGACAGATATCTGACTGACTTCTGTAATGGTCGTCAGCATTCTTCTTGCGTACGTATCTTAAGACTCGTCTGCTCCGGCTGCAATCATACTCATGCGGTTCTCCCGGATCTCATCATCCCCTATAGAACCTACAGCCTTTTCTTTATTCTAAGAGTCCTGGCTGAACACTTTCTGTCTATTTCGTCCATCGAGAGCATCTGCGACAGGTTTGATATTTCTGCCGGTACATTCTATCAATGGCTTAGGCTTTGGCATGAACATAAAGCGCAATGGCTTGGTGTTCTGTCGGATTCAGAGCAGTCTGACTATGCCTTCCTGAAATATATCCTTCGTTATGTCCATTTCTCTGATTTCCTTATGCTTTTCTACAATAAATCTGCCATCTCCTTTATGCAATCGCACCGTAATCCGCGCCCGCCTTCTCTTAAAACCGCTCTTTACCGGCAGGAGATCTTTTCTCCGGATTATGATATCTTCTGACCACACGATAGTGGTATGGCTCTCTATCTCTTTCTGTTTTACTCTTATTCAAAAGATGTAAAGGAGGTCCTGCCATGACCAAAGATATTGAAACTACCAAAAAAGATGCCGAGATTGCTCAGTTCAGATTCGCACTTATCGCTCCTGTTGTCCAGGGGCTTTATCCTGATGCCTCTGCGACTGCCTATTACAAGCGCATCACGGAAAATCCTCTGACTCTTCCTGATGGCTCTGTTGTCTCTTACAGTTACAAGACCCTTGAAAAATGGAAATCCATGTATTCCATCGGCGGGCTTGATGCCCTGATTCCGAACGTCAGATCCGACAAGGGCACTTCCAGAGCTTTATCAGGTGAAGCTATTGAGGAAATCTTTCAGCTCGTTTTGGATTTTCCTCACATGAACGCCACGCAAATCCACAAGCATCTCATAAAGCATTCCTTTATCCGGGATAACGTGAGTGTTGATACCGTTCAGCGCTTTATACGCTTAAACGACCTTAAATCTGCAAGGAACCCTAACCTCCGTGACCGCAAAGCCTATGAGGAGGATGAGTTCGGTAAGACCTGGCAGGCTGATACCTGCTATCTTCCTTATATCACTGAAGACGGAAAGAGGAAGAGGGTATACTGCATCATGATTATTGATGACCACTCAAGGCTCCTGGTCGGTGGTGAACTGTTCTACAACGACAATGCCTGCAACTTCCAGAAGGTTCTTAAGGATGCCATTGCTGCCTACGGTATCCCCGACAAGATCTATGTCGATAACGGCTGCAGCTATTCTAATGAGCAGCTTTCCATGATCTGTGTTTCAATCGGAACCGTCCTTCTTCACACAAAAATCAGAGACGGTGCCAGCAAGGGCAAGGTGGAAAGGCATTTCAGAACGCTTAAGGAGCGCTGGTTATATACTCTCGACATCGACTCCATTACTTCGCTCTCTCAGTTCAACGATCTTCTTAAGGATTACATTCGCTCCTACAACACTACTTTCCATAGAGGAATCGATTCTACTCCCTATGACAGATACATTGCCTCTAAAGATCATCCGCGCCTTCCTTCTTCAAGAGAATGGCTTGACGAATGTTTCCTCAACAGAATCTCCAGAAAGGTCCGCAAGGATTCCACCATTTCGATCGACAAGGTCTGCTATGATGTCCCTATGCAGTTCATCTCCGCCAAGGTTGATATCCGTTTTCTTCCGGATGACATGGATTCTGCTTTCATTCTTTTTGATGGTAAGAGATTCCCTATACGTAAGACCAACCGCAATGACAACTGTCATACGAAGCGTAACAACCTTCCGTCCATCGATTATTCGAAAGCAGGTGATCACTGATGTTCAATTCCTTCTACGGTCTTTCTTTCAATCCTTTTGATAAGCAGCAGCTGAAGGAAAAAGATCACTTCGTCTCTCATGACTTTACTGAAATGTTAAACCGCCTCAATTATCTCAAGGATGTCCGTGGCATTGGTGTCTTTACTGCCAGACCCGGTATGGGTAAGTCCTATGCCCTAAGGTGTTTTGCCGGTAGTCTCAATCCGAGTCTTTATCACATGGAGTACCTTTGCCTTTCAACCATTAGCGTTGCTGATTTCTACAAGGAACTGTGCTCTCTTTTGGGTGTCTCTGATAAGGGAGGCAAAACCGGTATGTTCCGCGCCATCCAGGAGCAGATCTTTTATCTCTACAAGGAAAAACATCAGCCTCTGCTTCTTGCCATTGATGAAGCTCAGTATCTGAGCACCGGTATCCTTAATGATATCAAGATGCTCATGAATTACGGTTATGATCACCTCAACTGCTTTACTCTGATCCTTTGCGGTGAATCGCACTTAAATGACACTCTCCGCAAGCCTGTCCATGAAGCCCTGCGGCAGAGGATCACCGTGCATTACAACTATTGTGGTCTATCTGATGCTGAGGTGGCTGACTACATCATCCACAAACTTAAGCTTGCAGGCGCTCCCTCCACCATTATAGATAACGCTGCTCTTTCTGCCGTCCACAGCTGTACTCAGGGAAATCCAAGACTTATTGACAACCTTCTTACGGACGCTCTGGTGATCGGTTCCCAGCAGGAAAGCAAAGTGATAAACGCCGATATCGTCCAGGCGGCTTTCGCTAATCAGGGACTTTATTGATGAAGTTTTCAATGTTCAAAAGGCTGTGGCTTTATGTCATGGCCTTGTTTCAAAAGCGGAGATTCCGCCCCTCAAACACGGCTACAACAATGTGCCGCCATTCCGCTGTAAACCCGCGGTCAGCCTGAAACCGCAAAATCGGAATGACCGTTTTCGCAGAATTTTATTTGCAGTTATCACCTACCAGAATGTGCCGTTTGACAGTTCATCTTGGCACGGCTTCGTCTGTCTATTTCCTCAGTCTTCAGGCTCTGTACAAGAGACTGCATGGTCGAGTAGCTCACCTTATAGCCTTCTTCGCAGGCATGATACCCAAGTCCGATAGCCAAATGTGTCTTTCCTACTCCCGGAGGGCCTGACAGTATCAGGTTATATATTCCGTCTATCCATGTAAGTTCCGATAGTTGCTTAAACTGCTTCTTCGTAAGTGATTTACAGAAGCTTAGATCGAAATCCTTAAGATACTTTGGGTACGGAAATCCGGCTTCCTTTATACGCTTTGCCTGAGCCTTGTCGTGACGATATTTTATTTCTCCG
>JAZRZO010000047.1:0-30721 GCA_045601405.1 Lachnospiraceae bacterium
CTTTTAAGGCACCTTCGGGAAATAACATCCTATGCCCGTGAACATGAAGATGAGTTCGTACAGCTTGTTACAAAGCAGAACGAGAAAGAACTTGACCGGAAACTTCGTGACAGCCATAAGGAACTGGAACAGGCAAAAGCCCGGATTGCAAAGCTTGATACCATCGTTCAAAGACTTTATGAGGACAACATTGACGGAAAGATTTCTGGTGAGCGATTCTGCGGGATGACCGCTACCTATGAAGAAGAACAGAAACAGCTTGAAAGCCACTCCGAAGAACTGCAGAAATTCATTGATGCTTCAAAAGAACAGCAGTTAAATGTGGATTCGTTCCTCAAGCTGGTACATAAGTATACGGACATCACGGAACTTACGGCAGAGATTATCAGAACCTTTGTGGAAAGAATTGAAGTATTCCAGCCTGAAAAGGTTCCCGGAACAAGAACGAAAAAGCAGACGATTGCAATCATCTGGAATTTCATTGGGGCAGTCAATATCCCCGAAGAAGCAAGAAAAACGGCATAGCCTACAATGCTGTAAGTTATGCCGTATTCTTACGAGATTAAAAATCCCTTAGTGAGGCCGCGATTTGTGTGTATTTTTACTCAAACCCGAATCCCTGTTTGATCATTTCTGTCAGTTGCCGAGTGCTGGCCAATGCTTCTTCAAAAGCAATTTCGGCGGCATAGTTATATTTTTTGCAATATGACTTCCAAAGACCAATCATATGCTCGTCGTTTTCGATGGTTGACAGAATTGCTTCTGCCTGATTGATCAGATCATTTGTATCACGTTTTTTTGCTGTAGCTTCGTATGCTGATTTAAGCATTTCTTTGGAAATTTGAGTATGATATCCCTTCAGAAGCACGTGGATATCGAATCGGATCACGAAGATCTTTGGAAATCCCAAGAAGTGGGAGGAAGTCAAGGAACCAATCAAGGTTTCCATTCGTGACCAACTTGTCAGTGCAAAACGGAAAGCTGATGCATACAACAGACAAAAGGACACGGAGCAGTCCACAGTAAACGACGCAAAAGAATCGATCTTATATTATTGTAATATGAACGGAGAAAACATCCCTGTGTACGAAACAGGCACCGGCTTTCAATATGTGGGAGAGCTTGTTCTTAATTGCAGAGAAAAAGAGATACGTTATGATTTTGAATTGAAAACAGCAGCTGATTTAGAAACTGAAATGGAGAAAAATATGCCGGAAAGCGCTGCGGGGATTCGGGAAAAGTGTGAAGAAACAGTTGATAAGTGCAATAAAATAATGGAACCGTACCGGGTGGAGATCGGAAGTTCCGAATGCACACTGTGTGTTTATGACCCGGTAAAATTTCCGCAGTACATGAAGTATATTGAATATAATTCCACTGACTTTGTTGTCGACGCGTTTCGCGCAGCCGGAAAGACCGATATTGCGCTTGTAAATCTTGACAGTGTGAGGGCGGGACTCTTCCCCGGAAAGATAACGAAACTGGATATTTATAATTTATATCCATGGAACGGAAAAGTATACACAACAACTTTAAGCGGTCAGCAGATCATGGATATACTCAACTTCAATTTGAGAAATTGTCCGGAATATACAAGTGCCAGTCCTGCGGTATCGGGCATAACATTTACAGTCAATACCTCTGTTCCGTGGACAGGGATGGACAGCGAACGGATAATAAATGTAATGATAGGGAAGGAACCGATAGATGTAGCCCGAAATTATTCTGTTACCGGTTCGGAATATTATCTGTTGACAGCCAATAAAGACATAATAAACAAGACTGCCGATGATTGCACCTGCATCGGAATTGATAATGAAGTGATCGAAATATATATTAAAAATGATCTGAATGGCGGGATTCCAGAATCGCTCTATTCAGATCCGGCGGGATCCGGCAGAATCGATTGCAAAACTTTGCCGGCTGATCGAAAAACGTATTAAAAGATTCTGTCCCGTTCCACAATATCCAACTGATCACCTTCAGCAAGTCCCAGTTTAGTTACTATTTCACTCGGTATAGTAATTTTATACCTGCTGCCTTTCCACAAGCCTTGCGAAACGGCCGTTCATCGCTATGAGCTCCTCATATGTTCCGTCCTCGACGACTTTACCGTTTTCGAGAAAAAGTATACGGTCACAGTTCTTGATTGTGGAAAGCCTGTGCGCCACAACGACTCTTGTGCATTTAAGCATGTCGAGTGCCTCTGCAATTTTTTTCTGACTGATATTATCAAGCGCCGAAGTTGCCTCATCGAAAAGAAGTATCTTCGGTGTTGATGCCACGGCGCGCGCGATCATGATACGCTGCTTTTGCCCGCCGGAAATGCTTCCGCTTCCTTCGCTTATTAACGTATGCATTCCCATCGGCATTCTTTTTATGTCGTCGGCGATATCCGCAAGCTCTGCTGCTTCCCATACTTTTTCGGTCGAAATATGCGGCGCGCTGATTTTTATATTCTCTTCCATCGTACCGGAAAACAGCTTTCCGTCCTGCAGAACAGCCCCGATATTTTTTCGCAGCGACCTGATCTCTACCGTATTGATCTCCTGCTTGTCAAAAAAGATACCTCCCGTATCCGCCTTTTCAAATCCGAGTATCAGCCTCAGCAGTGTGGATTTTCCGCACCCGGTCTGCCCTACGATCGCCACATACTCTCCCGGTTTGATCTTTGCCGAGAATTCATTCAGGATATTTGATGACATTCCGGGATATTTAAAGGAAACACTTTCAAACTCTATGCTTCCGCTAAGATCCCCGGCCATATTTTTATTCCCTGAAGATTCAGGTTCTGTATCAAATATCGGTTTCGCGATCTCGAGCGTGGGCTTTATCTGAGCGATCACCAGACCGATCGTCGCGAGCTGCGCAAAGGCCGCTGTTACATTTCCGTAGGCTGTGTTAAAAGCGTAAAAACTCGGCGCGCTGATGCCGGTTTTTATCGCGAAATAATAGATCGCGAGCATTCCTACAACGGATACCGCAACACTGAAAACTCTTGCCCATACAGGCTTGAATATCGCTTCTGTGCTTTCGGCATAAAGCCTTGCCCATTTTCCGTATGCTCTTGTACGTGCTCCGGCCAGCTTTATCTTCTGTACGCCTGCGATCATCGAGTAAGCAATACCGTTTTCCTTCGCCTGAAGCGTCATATATTTTCTCTGACGCTTTATTAAAATGATTGCGGACAATACCGAAAACGCGACATTCGCTATAATAACGACCAGCGCCGGCGCCACAAGAGACGGCGCAAACGTTGCGATCTGGAATATATAAATCAGTGAAAATACAGAAGTCATTCCGATCTGAAAGAGTGTTGAAAGCACCGATTCCGTCAGAGCGTTCAGGTATCCCACCTTCTCGTTCAGCTCACCGCTCGAATAATTTCTGAAAAACGACGGCGGCAGAAGGAATATTCTCATCATCGCACCAGCTGAAACGCTCGCCGAGATCTTCATAGTGAATTTCTTCTCAAGCTGCGTCTTCGCGAATGAAAACAGCGCCGAGCTGACAGTCGCCGAAAGCAGGAAAAATACCGCTGAAAGCATAAGCCCGTATGAAGCGTTTTCGACTACCGTATTCATCAAATAATATGTTACGGCCGGTGTGATCAGTCCGACAAGCGTTATCGCAAGCGATACAAGCGCCAGGAACACCATGCTGTTTTTCGGCAGACATGAAAAAGCGAATCTGTAAAACGCTTTGTATGAGATCTTTCCCGGCGGCAGCGGTCGGTAAAACAGATATACGTTCGGATCAAACAGTCCGGCGTTGGACTTCGTGATCTTGTACATCTTTCCGGTTTCCGCATCGAGATATTTATACCGTTTACCGTCGGAGATCAGGGCGACCGCGTTTCCGTTGTCTTTTCTGAAGGCAAGCATATCGCCGTATGCGTCATCCTGCCAGCCTTTTTCCAGATAAACACGTCTTCTGAAGATACCGCTTAAGCTGCATGCGTACTCCAGCTTCTCATCAACATCTGTGATATCTTTCGGTATTTTATCTGCAAGTTCGCATCCGTAATGAGAAAAGATCTGTTCTATGACATGGTTGAACTGAGCAGGGATATCTTCCGTGTCGCTGTAGCTTCTGCCAAGCACCGCTTCGGCAAAAGCATAAAACGATTCTTCCATGATCTTTTCATCGTCGACTTTACGCTGTCTCATCTGCTGTCCAAAATCGTCCATTAGGTTCCTTCTTTCGTGATATATCAGACCGGCGTTTTTTCATTTTGTCCATCAGAGCTTACTCATTTAAAATCAGTCCGGCATATATTCCGCCTTGCTTCATCAGCTCGTCATGAGTACCTGTCTCAACAATAACACCGTGATCGAGAACTATTATCTGATCACAGTCCCTTATCGTAGAGAGCCTGTGCGCAATATTAATACATGTGAGATTTCTTCTGGAAATTGCCTCAACGACCTGATTTTCCGTCTTCGCGTCCAGCGCGGATGTCGCCTCATCCATGATAATGATCTGCGGCTCCTGAACGAGTGCCCTCGCAATCTCAATTCTCTGACGCTGTCCTCCCGAGAAGTTCCTGCCGTTTTCAATAAGCTTCTCGTTGTATCCGTCTTCCCTTTTCAGGATATCGTTGTGAATGTCGGCGTCCTTTGCGGCCTCCATGACTTTTTCCACAGGGATCGTATTGTCCCAAAGCGTGATATTATTTGTAACAGTGTCCTCGAAAAGAACGATGTCCTGATCGACTATGGCGACAGAAGCACGGAAAATATCTTCGTTTATCTCGGAGAGTTTTTTCCCGTCGAAGAGGATCTCTCCGGACCACGGCGTATACAGACCCGACAAAAGCTTGGCGATTGTCGATTTGCCGCATCCGCTTCCGCCGACGATCGCGATCTTTGATCCTTTTTCCACTTTCATGCAAAAATCTTTGATGATCGGTCTGTCAAGCTTGCCGTATCCGAATGTAACATTACGCATTTCGATCGTTCCCGAAAGCTTTTTATACTCCGGTTCTCTGCCGGAACAATCGAACATCGTTTCCTCTTCATAATTCATTACATCATCAGATCTGTCCATGTTCGCTTTCATGGTATTAACCGTCTTGAATGATGTCGCGAGCGAAAGCGCCGGATTTGTAAATCCAAGAAGGAACGCCGAAAACGCGCTCATCATACCGATCGTAAACATACCGTTTATGATCAGATAAACTCCGATTCCGAGTATAATGGCATTTGCGGCGCCTGTAGCGATCGTTGACGCCAGACCGTAATATGCCTCAAAAAGATTTGACTGTATGAGCGAATTATTGACATTAGCGTGATATCCTGACCATCTTTCGAAGAATCCGTCCTCATTTCCCGAGGCCTTAATGGATTCGATCATGTTGATGCTGGAGATCGTTACTCCCTGAAGGTTTCCGTTATCCCTTAAATATACTCTCTCGAAATTCTCTCTTTTTCTGTTGAAATGATCGGTCAGCACAACATTTATTGCTATTGCAGCAACGCCTATCAGCGCCATCGGAATATGGTAGCCCAGCATGATGATAAGATAGATGACCATCAGTAAAATATTGAGCAGCATCGGGGCCACAGTCTGAATCAGAGTGATCGCGATATTTGAGATCGACTTTTTTCTGAGAAGCAGATCTCCGGCAAGGCGCTGTGAGAAGAATTCCATAGGAAGGCCCAGAACCTTCCAGAAAAATCCAGAAGCGCCTGTAACAGACAGCTTTGCCTTGATTTTGTTTTCATATATCTCTTTAAGAAACTCTGTCGCAACCTGCGCCAGTCCGACAATAAAAACAAGGATCAGGAAGATCACGGCTATTTCCGTGTTCCTTCCATCTGTCAGATAATCGACCATGATCCTTGAGAAGGTCGGCTGAATGATTCCTATCATCGCTGTAATAATGGCGCAAAGAACCATAAACGCGGTTTCCCTGCGGATCTCTTTAATCCTGACAATGACATAATCCATCAGGGACTTTCTTTTGCCTGACGGAACAAAAGTTTCATTTGGCTCAAACAGCAGACACATTCCCGAAAACGAGGTGTCAAATATCTCCTCGCTTACGACAACAGAACCGCAAGCAGGATCATTAATATATACCTTGCCTCCCTTAAATCCATTCAGGACAACGAAATGGTTATTGTTCCAGTGGATTATGCACGGAAAAGAAGCCAGTGTTCTGACTCCTTTCGGTGTCATACGAAAAGCGCTTACGTCAAATCCGTAATTCTTCGCAGCTTTGGCTATGTTTCTTATGCTGCTTCCGTTTTTTGAAACGCCGCAATCAGAGCGGACCTGCTCAAGTGGAAGCCATTTTCCGTAATTGGCAAGGATCATCGTAAGACACGCCGCGCCGCATTCGAGCATCTCGAGCTGCATTACGACAGGTGTCCTTGCCACGCCTTCTTTTATCGGTTTTTTTGCCCTCATATCAATGAATCAACACCTTTGATCAAGCTGATGACCCGCCGTTTCGCGGGGGATAAACTACATTATTTCTTATCAAGCAGAATAAGATTTCCACCGTTTTTTAATTCGTTTTTAATCATAAGCGTCTGAACAAAACCTGCCTGTGCGACGATACTTGCCATTTTATCCTGATTTGCGTTGAAATATTCAAACCTGAGCTTCAGGTTTCTCTTTTTCAGATCTTCGTTCATAAAATCGCTCAGGATAACAAGGCTTTCCGCAAGCTGCTTCTCCGTCAATGAAGCATCGGCTACGATTCCGTCGATCGCAATACTGATTCCTCCGAAATCCCTTTCGGATCTTGAAGCCATAAGTGCTGCTGTGACCCGGCCCTCGTTTTCCAAAACAGCTACCTGCTGGGTAGCCTGATCAAGGCGTCCGAAAAATCCTCTGTCGGAATAATATTCTTTATTGATCGCTCTCGTCCAGGTAAGCTCGTTGTCAAGATTATCCTGGCAAAATCTTCCTATCGCAAAGCAGTCTGTCGCACCCAGCATTCTGACTCCTGTAAAGGAAGACGGCGGGATGTCGGAAAGCTCGGCAATTCCTGCGGCCCAGATCCTTGTGAGCAGCTTGAAAAAATCACTGAACACCCTTTCAAAAGGCGTACGGACTAAATGCATGCCCTGAATGACATCCGTAAGATCATGCCATTTGTCGGTGTCACGGAATATTATCTTCGCGCTGCGATTAAAGAAAACGAGCTGATTTGTCGCTTTTACGAAAACAGAAAAAATACCGTTTTCTTCTTCTCTTATACTATATGTATCACTTTTTACAAAATATCTCATAATCTCTCCTGTCAGTTATCACAAACCTTCCGGTATTATCGATCCTTAAAACATCCTGTCGTAAATATCAATATCTTCCCCTTTCAGGCTTTCTTTTTCAAGGCTGCCGGCAAGCTCGAAGCCCTGTTTCTTTAAAAGTGAAAGGATCTCCTCATCACTGCCTGCTTTAAAAAGATACCTCATCCTGATATATTCATCTCCGAAGCTGTCAGCTGCTTTTTTGATCAGCATTTTTAAGATACTGCCGCATTCTTCCTGGTCACTGCCTTCAAATGCAAGCTGTGTCAATACGATTGTTGCCGAAAACGAGTTTTCAGTCGGCATTTCAAATGAGGCCGCTCCTATGATCCTGCCGTTTTGCCTGCAGAGAAAAGAATATCCACTATTGTTAAACTGCCATGCGCGCAGCGAATCCTGATCGTACCCGTAATCCGGATCTCTTTCTTTAAAGAATGCGGCAAGCTCCTTGTAATCTCTTTCTCCGCAGACTCTTGTTTCCGGAACAGAAGGATCTTTCTCTTCTTCTGTCAGTTCCGCTGCCGAAAAAGCATACAGAAGCTGCACGGCATAAAAGCAGGCCTCCTTTTCCTCTTCGCTCATATCCTTCGTAAATTCGTCAAAATCCATATCCGTATCCACGCATGAAAGGATCTTTTCGGATTTAAGCGGCAGGAAGAAATTGCGCTTTGTCTCCAGTGTTTTTAAAGGGATCGTTTCTCTTGATTTTGAATACTCCCCAACTCTTTTAAATCTGTCTGAATAAATATGAAATATCATCTGTAATCTCCGTTCTACCGTTTTACGGTTCTGATCAATCGTTATTTCTTACCGTGTCCGCCCGGATCAATCCCTGATCAGTTCCAGGTCGATCATTTCACCGGTATATGGCTGCGGCTCAAACTCCTCCAGATCATAAATGCACCGGATCTGTCCCGCGTATGACTGAACCCTTTTATCTGCCCAGATATCACTGTATCCGGCATTCCAGTATTCCATTATCGTATGCCGTTCCAGATTTCCAGCCTTTACCGGAAGATATGTAGTAAACGTCAGATCTCCGTTTGTTTTGATTTCCATGACATAGGTCTTTAAGCCTTCATCCGCGTTAGCCGGCATCCTGCGCAAATGATCGAGCGGATCTCCCCACTGGACCTCCATCTTCCCCTGATATTTTTTTCTGACATAAAGAAGCTCTCTCTGAAAATGGAAATACTGTTCTTCGTTAAGCATCAGCTTGCTGCCTGTTGTAACGCCTCTTCCCGAAGGTAAAAACGGCATGACTCTCATCTGATAAACACCGAATTCGGCAAGGAGCTTTGCGCATTCTCTGAACGATCTGTAATTGAGAACATTCGGCGTAAATGCCGTATCTACGGTAAGCCCTGCTTTTTTGAGATACTTGATAGCATTCACAGCTCTGTCGAACGAACCGTCAACGCCGCGGAAGCTATCATGCTGCCAGGCGTTTGCGCCGTCAACGCTTATCTGTACAAGATAGACACCGTGGGCTTTGAGCTTATCCGCCAGCTCCTGCGTCATAAGAAAGCCGTTTGACACCATGCTGACCAGCCTTGCGCCGTTTTCGGGCTCCAGAGCATCGATTACATCAAAAAGTATAGGACTGCACGTGGTCTCTCCGCCGCAGATACACACATTTACAGGATGTACCGCAGCGATCTGTCTTGCTATGTCAAGCTTCTTTTCATATGAAATGTCCTTCAGAGGAGGCGCGTCACCGCTGTCGTTAAAGCAGTGCACACATTTCAGATTGCAAGCCTGAGTAATATCAAAGCTTATCTGAACAGGCCCTGATGTATATTTGTAATATGAAAAAGATGATGTGTTATCCGTGTCGAGCATAATTGATCTTCCTCCTTTCGTTATTGTTTTCAAACAATAAATTCTATGATCGTATTACCACACGGCAAACGAATTTGTTTCTCCTATTACGATAACTCCGCTGTAAATTCCATGACCATCCGGCATATCAGCCAGTCCGGCAAATACAACCTCTCCGTCCTGATAATTTCCCTTGCTCATGAAAAACTCGCCGAAGGTCTCCTTGCTCAGAGTTGTGGCTTTGTCGTATATTGTCAAAACAACACCCTCGTCGCCGTTTTCAAGCCTGACCTTATCTCCTTCTTCGACGCTGAGAAAATCTTCAGATTTTACATAAAAGACCGCCGTATCCTCTACGACCTCCACGACCGTATTGACCTTGAGTTCTAGCTTCGCGGTGCAGCCGAACACGATTATCCCCGCAAGCACAACGATAACGGCCGCTATCACGATCCAGAGTTTTACCGATGTGACTTTAAGATATCTGTCAAGCTGTTCCGGTGATGACGATCTCTCCGGTCTTTTTTCATTTGTCTGCCTGCTCATTGCCCTTTTTCAACCTCAATTATCTGTGAACTGCTGCTTATAATTCATAAACATTGTGTATGTTTACCGCTCTTGATAAGCTTTCCGGCCTGATGCTTCCGACGATCGACATCAGAGAATCCTCCTTGATATTTCCGATCACCGTGTCATTATATGGATCTGTTGTCACCTCGCCGTTCGACCTGATAAACAAGCCGGCCGGCAGTGAACCGTTTAAAATACTCTCCGCTGTTTGTCTGCCTTCCTCCACCGGATCCATCCAGAGCACTTCCATTTTCCCGGCCATGTCTCTTTTTGCCCGAAGGAGCTCTCTTTGAAACCGGAACATCTCCTCATCATCCGGAATAAGCATTTTGCCGGGTCCTGCGCCCCTTCCCATCGGAAGGTACGGCATGCACCGGACGATCCTGACGCCGAGCGAGCAGCATAATGTGCAAAGCTCATATACCGAAGAGATGCTCAGCTTGTCGGGAAGCATTGAAACGATCACCGCCGGAATTCCGGCCTTTACGAACATCCGAATGGCTTCGACCGCTTTATCGTAAGCCGCATCCGTGCCCCTTAAAGAATCATGCTGCCAGACGTACGCGCCGTCAAGGCTGACCTGAACAGTACCGATCCCGGCTTTTTGAAGTTCCTTTGCCATGTCATCTGTCAAAAGATATCCGTTCGTTACAAGATTCATATTTCTGAATCTTCCCGCCGAATAACTGAGCAGCTCCATCAGCTTATCATAGACAAGCAAAGGCTCTCCGCCGCAGAAGCAGATATCGATTATTCCCATAAGTGCTGCCTCGTCTATCACTTTTTTAAGCGCAAAAACGCTGCAGTCAGCTTCTGTATTTTCACCGCTGCTGTTATAGCAGTGAAGGCAGTTCATATTGCATCCGCCCGTAATATCTATTGCGGCAATATGTATCGTTCCTTGTCCTTTATCCATAATTCAAATCAAATCATGTGGCAAATAGTATACTCACCTACCTCTTCCGGCAGTGTGATATTTAACACCTTGTTTCCAGATCTGAGCAAAATGTCCTTCGATACAAGATCATCAATAACGGCGTTAAAAGCCTCCGGATCCGCCGGTGCTTCATTGTTTTTATCGATCTTTTCCTTTAAAGCTTTTAATCCGATCTCGGACTCTGTCATCATAAACACTTCTTTTTCAAGCCCTATCAATACATAATGCTTCGGTGATCTTCTGTTTCTTTGATCGAAAACCATGATCGTCTCACCCAACGGCTTGTAGAAGAGCCTTGATTCATTATAAAAGTCCTGTGCCCATTTCTGCCCTTCGAGCGTTATCGCCGCCTTGATTTCCGGATCCACGACTACGCCCGGCATGGCATATCTGTCGGACATTTTCCATGCATACTCCTCATCATCCGGAACCGTTGCGCGATATAACGGCGTAAGCAGCTTCTTTGTATCGGAATAATCCTCAAGATGGAGCTCAAATTCACTTCCTCTGACAAGCAGCATCCTTGCGATCGTAGTCGGCGGCTGCAGGTGATGGATCTTTTTCATGGTTTCCACCATTTCCATCCACCATTCCTTTTTCTCGCCCGGCAATGCGAGTATCAGATTCCATAAACAGTATATTCCGCATATCCTGGCGTTTTTCAGAAACCCAATCTGGGTAAGCGCCGACGCACCTTTATTCATATGCTTCAGCAGATCATCCTGAAGCGCTTCGATACCGGGCTGCAGCTTGACAAATCCGTTTGCTCTCAGTTTCTTCATGTCGTCAAGAGAGATGTTTGTCTTATTTTCAGCAAAAATCTGATAATTTTTTCTATGCTCCGGCGGCTCATCCGGAAGCTCATTGATGAATTTTCTGCTGAGAATGCAGTCCGTCATCATTATTTTTTGGGTATCATATTTCTGCATAAGATAATCGATCTCCCGCCACAGACGGTCACTTGACTTTTCCCTGTATTGCAGACTTTCCTTGGAATAATGGAGCCCGCAGAAGCGGCATCTTCCTTTTTCACCCCACCAGCATCCCCTTGAGCCTTCCACAAAGGGGATGAATTCGGTATAGGCGATATATTGTGCAGCCGCAAGATCTTCACGGAAATCATCATAATCAGGAATCGGAGACTGATCCATATCCTGAAGTGTATGTAACACAGGCTTCGCGCCGCGCTTATAGAAGTATGGCACTTTTTCCGAAAGCTCGCTTTCTTTTCCCGCAAGGATCAGCTCCATGCCTTCCGCAAACTTACCGTCTCCGTCACCGGCAAATACATAGTCAAGATCCGGAATAATTCTTAAGATCTGTTCCGCCGCTTCATCGTTGCACACGCCGCCGCCCAAAACAGTAATGATATTCGGATTCTTCTTTTTCAGAAGTCTGCACATCGCAAAAGAAGCGTTTCTTTGCTCTGTCATGATCGAAAATCCCACGACCTTCGGCTCCATGGAGAGGATCTTTTCAGCCTCTTCTTCCAAAAATTCTCCGATAAATTCCATAAATTCAGCGTAGTCTTTTCCGATAAGCTTCCTGAAATCTTTTCGCGGTATTACAAAATCCTCTACGTAGCAGCTTGATGAAGTCTCATAGCAGAATTCATCAAGAACGCGTTCCGGCGGAACAGCCGGCTTAAAAGATGTAAACGGCGCGAATGCAAATTCCCAGCCCGAAAAAATCGACTGCGGTAAGAATTTCAGAAAGCTGTTATGCCTTCTTCCCTGGATCTGGTCGACAAAGAACAGGTTGCTGTGCCTGATCTTGCTTTTGATCCCCTTTGCGTTCATATCGCTTTTCAGCAGTGCCAGCGCGATCGACGGCTGCAGCCACGAAAAAGGCATCTGAACCAGCACTACATCATATTTTTTATTATCCATTATCATTAATGTCCTTTTATCTGATCTTTTTTATTACCCTTTGTTTTTCGAGGGTATTGCATATTTTAAGAATACCTGAAAGACATGCTCCTCTGCTGGGATTTCTCTTTCCGCTATAATACTTTTCATAGATTGCATCCGACGCTTCCTTGACAGTCAGTCCGTTTCTGAAAAGAGTCAGCAGCTCCCATGCCTTCTTATCAATAACGGCAAGTTTTCTCCTTCCGCAGTAGACGGCGATCATATCTCCCTCCGGCAGCGGAATCATGAGCCCCGGAAACCTTGCCTTATCTGACAGACCCCATCTGTTGCACTTATCAATGATCCTTATTTCACCGCCGGGTGCGCTGCTCATGGTGACTTTATAGAGCATATTATAATAATATTCTGCCGAAAGACTTTTGTAATTTTCCATCATCTTCCTTATAAAATCCGCTCTGTCAAAGCTTTCATTCATAAGAGCCGTAACATCGGCAGCCTTTTCGATCTGATGCTCTGCCGCTATCCTTCCGTACAAAAGCTGCGTGACGTGAAAGCCGGCGTTTTTCCCAAGCTCGCTGACCTCGTCATTAAAGAATACCTTTTCGGAATTTCCGAGGCACTCGCAGAAGATGACTGCGCTTCCGTTTTCTTTCAGATAATCCGGAAGTCCTTTAAATATTTTTCTGAGAACGACAAGGCCGTCCTTTCCGCCGGTTCCGCAAACAGGATACTCGACATTGTCCAGCATCGGAATAAACGGGGGATTCGCATAAATATAATCGAATTTTTCATCTTCCCGGATCACACTGTAAAGGTCTCCCTGTCTGAGCTCGATCACGTCATCAAGACCGTTCAGTCTTATATTAAACAGGGTCACGGGACAAGCGTTTTCATTGATCTCCACAGATACAACCTTTTTTGCCGATCTTGCCGCCAGGATACCCTGAATCCCGGACCCGGAACAAAGGTCCAGAACATCCGCGCCTTTATCAAATACGATATTTTCCGCAAGCCTTAAGCTGTCAAATCCGATATAAACATCTGTATTTCTGTGTGTGCAGGTTTTGTACCCCGGATTAATCTCAACAAGCAGTTTTATGCCCTCATAGCATGTCAGGCACAGATTGTTTGTCGATACGATGCCGTCCCGGACCGACCATATGCCGCTTTCCGTTATGGCTTCGATATCAGAATCATCCAGCTCCTTTGAAAGCTCGTCTGCCGGAGCAGGAATTCCCATTAACAGAAGCTTAAAGGCATTCGGCGCATGCTTTACATTATCATTTATCCGTTTTTCCATGGCCGAAAAATCAAACCATGGATCGGCGAACTCCTTATTGCCTCTGATCGACTTCAGGTACAGTACAAAATCTATTCTTTTAATGATTCTGTTTAACGCGTCTGTATATTTCCGATCGTTTTTTATATTCATAAAATAATACTCCGTTTATGGATTCCTGTTTCACACAAAATATATTTTTGCAATTATTTTATCAGATCCAGCTCGATCGTTTCACCGGAATACGGCGCGGGTTCAAAGTCTTCAAAATCATAAATATTTCTGATCTTGTCCGTATATTTCGTATACTCCGGTCTTTTCCAGATGTCCTTATATCCGGCTTCCCAGTATTCCTTCAGGGAATGACGGGCTGCGTTTCCCGCTGTGACAGGAAGATACGGACATAGACTTAAGTCACCGTTTGCGCGAATCTCAAAGGTATGCAGGTTAATACTCTCACGATCATCCACGGACAGCACGCGCATATGCTTTAAAGGATCCTCCCACGTCACAGTCATTGTTCCGGCGTATTTTTGACGTACAAAAAGCAATGCTCTTTGTAGCCTGAAATACTGGCCCTCGTCGAGCATCAGTCTTTTTCCAAGCGTCATCCCCCTTCCCATAGGCACAAAAGGCATTACCCGTACCTCGTTTATGGAAAGCCCGCAGCACATCTGCGCATATTTTTCTATGGATCTGAAATTGAGTTTATTCGGGGTGAACGCAGTATTTACGGTGATTCCCGCGTTTTTTAGATGCCTGACAGCGCTGATCGCCCTGTCAAACGCTCCGTCGACACCGCGAAAGCTGTCATGCTGCCACGCATTTACTCCATCAATGCTGATCTGCACCAGACTGATCTTATGCTTTGCCAGTTTGTCTGCAAATGCCTGATCGATCAGACAGCCGTTTGAAACCATACTGACCTTTTTTGCGCCTATGCCCGGCTTTAACACATCGATCACTTCGAACAACACGGGGCTGCAGGTGGCCTCTCCGCCGCAGATACAAAAATTTGCAGGATGCAGCTCTGCAGCCTGCTTTGCGATATCGATCTTCTGTTCATTCGACAGATCATTTATATCCGCGGTGTCACCGCTGTTATTAAAACAATGAACACATTTCAGGTTGCACCTCTGTGTAATATCCATCGAAACCTGAAACGGTCCGGTACTGCCGTTCAAATAATCCAACGATTTCATAAAACATAAGGCTCCTGCCTTTGCCGTCTATACAAAACAAACACTGCCCGGCAAAACCGCCATTCAGTGTTTGTTCTGTCAAACAGTACCGGGCAAAATTAAGCTCCTGAAACTTCGCTGTAGTTGATAGCAACGTTAGCATTAACAGCTACATCAGCCTGTGCTCCTACAACAACGTCGACTATTACCGCAGCTACAGCCGGTGAAATAAATCCCGCACCTGTGGTATCGCCGTTAGTCATCTCGGGTGATTCATACTCTCCTTCAAGGTCTACCGGAACAGTGTCGAGTGATTCAACGACCAGCTTCACTTCTTCCGGCTCAAGCTCTGAAAGCTTCTTATTGAAGTCTTCGGAAGCCTTTTTGATCGCTGCCGCACGCTCTTCACCTTCGAGCTTTGCGATTGAAGCATTTGCCTCATTGATCTCTTTTACCAATGCATCCAGTTCTTCTTTTGTTTTTGCCATCTGTATTTCCTCCTTAAATAAATGATATATAGCTTTGTCAGGTCACATCGTTCATTATTCATACAGCTCCCGACAAAAACAATCTGATGTTTATGTCCGGCATTTTCTGGTATGACGGATACCATGAATATTTACAGCTCTGCAACGAATATATTACATTTACTTTTCGTTTGCGGGTGGGCCAGGAAACGGGCTAATTGAAACCGAAGAATCCGGCATAACCACCGTTACAGTTTGCGGCATAGCAGTTGCTATCACGACATTTTCCACAAGTCCCGCACCCGCGATATCTCCGTTTTGCGCTTCGGGTGATTCATAATCATCAAGGTCGACCTTTACGGCGTCAGCCGTCTCTTTGAGCTCTTCATTTGCATTTGGCATCTTTATTTCCTCCTATATGACACGGGGCGGATCCCTTGTCAAGTTTCAACCATAATATTCACTCCGGGGCAAATCGAAACATCCGGCGAAAGCACAGGATTCGGCGAAGCGGTTGCTATAGCCAATGTTTCTACTGAATGTACCACTTCGGTTAACAGAGACCCCGCGCCCGCA
This sequence comes from Lachnospiraceae bacterium, assembly GCA_045601405.1. GTDB lineage: Bacteria > Bacillota > Clostridia > Lachnospirales > Lachnospiraceae > RGIG5612. Next base: position 15,965 of record JAZRZO010000047.1, read on the forward strand.
ACTTCTCCGCTCTGCGCTTCGGGTGATTCATACTCTTCATCAAGATCGATCTTTACGGCGTCAGCCGCTTCTTTGATCTCTTCATTTGGTTTTGACATTTGCTTTACCTCCTGTCTAAGTCTAAAAACAACAATATATAGGATAGGCTTTGTCAGGTCATATCTTTCATAATTCATACAATGCCGAAACAAAATTCCAATTAATATCCTATGTCAACATTATTGATCACGAAATACTCTTCCGTAAATTAAAAGTAAATCCCCAAAGTAAATCCCACAGTAGAAACACACCTGAAATTACTATGGGAATTTACGTCCAGATTAAGCTTAGCTCCGATGCACAGACAGAGAGCCGTTAATTTCTGCGGATGATAATTCTTGTGATTCTTTATTTTGGGAAATGTTTTCTTATCAACGATCGCGCGCTTGTAGACCTCGGCATTCTCCATATTTTTGGCTTTGATCAGATATAACAGATATTGCGAAAAAGTATCCGTAAGATGCTGCATACGCTCTTTCAGCTTGTTTTCATGCCCCGTATCAAAATCACAGTACGGCGACGCGTCCTCCGCTATTAACCCTGTCAGTCCGTACGCGTCCGGTCTGGCATATGCCGCGCGCAGCCTGAAGCTATATTCACTCTTATACTGCGACTCTACATAATTTTGGTCGATATAAGCTTCCAGATCAGGATAAAGCTTTTTGCCGATGTCTGTTGTTTTCCTGCCGAAGACGACAAGGTATATCATCATGTCATTTCCGGACAGGAACGAATTGATCTCGTCCACGGCAAGGCGGACTCCCTCCTCTTTTGGAAAACCAAATCCGCCGGTAGCGATCACAGGAAAGGCAATGGTTCGTATCTGATACGCCTTTGCCAGCTGAAGACTTTGCCGGTAGCACATTCGAATTTTTTCTCCTGTTTCCCCAGGTCGTTCCTAAACGCGGGGCTTACAGCGTGGATGATATATTTTACGGGAAGCTGAAAGCCCGGCATCAGAAATGCCCTGCCTTCCGGAATATGTCCTATATATTCTCTTCTGTATCTGAGCAGGTCATCATAGCCGGCGGCTTTATAGACAGCAAGATCACATCCGGTTCCGACAACCGGCTCAGTATTGGCGGTATTGACGATTGCCTCTGTATTCATTTTGGTTATGTCATTGCGAACTATCTTTAGCGGCGTTTTCTATCACTCTCCCCATCCGGCTCTTTAAAAATCCATAAATGCTCTGGCCGTTATGTTATTAAGGAGACAAGGGTTCTGCCCCCTGTCTCCTTAATATGTCTAAGGATAAACCTTTTATTTCAGCTATGCGCTTGCCTTTATTTGTCCGTTCTTATTTTTGTCACGGAACAGGAGGCTGAAGATTATCATTGTGACGAATGCAACTGCAACTGCAACATACGTCTCTGTTACCTTGAAGGTTCCGATAACAAGAGGATATTCTCCTGTTGCCAGCTTGATGGCAACCCATGCGATAGCAGAGGCTGTTGTAAGCAGCATACTCCATATAGCGCCCCTTTCGCTGGCGAACTTCCAGTAGATACCTAGTAGTATGACAATGAACAGCGCCCCTCGTATCGAATAAGCGGAATAAACGATATCAAGAATGGTTGAAGCATTAACCAGGCAGATAGCGCCTACGCAGCAGATCACTCCCGAGATAGCGGTTGTGATACGTCCCATTCTGAGAACCTTCTCATCACTTGCGTCCGGACGGAGAACCCGCTGATATACATCACGCGTTACCATCGTTCCTGCCGCGAGGATGATCGGGCTTATCGTTGAAAGCACTGCCGCGAGGATCGCTGCCATAACAAGACCACCTGCAATGACAGGCATGCCGTTAAGCATTAGCTGAGGCAGAGCGCTCTTTGCAGCCGCTGCTTTATCAACACCTGCAAGAAGATCGCCGTTTTCATACATAACGCGGGCCGCCATTCCCAAAGCAGCCGTGAAGAAACCGAACGGCGCCGCAACAAACGCGGTTATGATGCAGGCTTTACGCGCCTGTTTTGCGCTTTTTGCCGCGAGCACAGGCTGAAGACCTGCCTGTGCGGTGCACGCGCCAAGCAAAGATGCGATGATCCAGCTCGAAACCTTTTCTCCGCCGATGGAGAACATATTCCAGAAGCTCTTCTCTCCCGGCATATTGCCAAGAGCAGTGATGCCCGTCGTAAATCCTTTAAGACCGCCCGCACCGTGTACAGCGATCACAAGTGCTATGATAACACCAAGATACATAACTATAAGATGCAGAACGTTAGTGGAAGCAACGGCATTCATACCGCCGACCAGCGTATATACAATAAATATCACCGCAAACGCAACGCAGGAGATCCAGAACGGGATACCCAGCAGATTCTCACCAAGCTTGCCGGCCGCGATCATCTGAGAAAGACCAACTGCAAGCATAACGAATGTAAGTATGATACAGGAAACCGTCCGTGCGTGAACACCGAAGAACTTCTCGATTATCCCCGGAACAGTACCTGTTTCCAGCGATCTGAAAAGCTTTGCAAATAATAATCCCAGGAACAAAACTCCGATACCGTTAGCTATGGTATACCACCAGCCCGAAAGTCCGTAAAGGAAACCGTATTCGGAAACACCTGTTGTGGCGGTGCCTCCAAGCCACTCACCTGTAGACGCGCAGACAATAGCGAATGTGCTGAGGGCAACACCCGTGAAGGCCGCGCTGCTCTTGGTCTTACGACCTGAAATAACACCTATAACGACCGTGATCGCAAAGTAAGCGACTATGATGACCGTTATCAAGATCTGATTTGATTCCATTTAGAAAACTCACCTCTTTTACAACTTTTTTATTATATATTATGAGCTGTGCCGCCTTCAGCACGGCTCTTTTAAACAGTTATATCATTTAAAATAAGATTCGTCGAAGCCCTTGAACACCGGCTCTCCGGTATATGACTTAGGCTCCTCCTCGCCATCCAGCACGCGGAGCGCGCCCGCTGCAAGGCCTTCCATCTCAAACTCACCCGGATAAAGCCTGATCGGCGCAATGAATGACGTCTTACGCTCAATTATCTTTCCAAGCGGCTTTGAGTATGCCAGACCGCCTGTCAGCAGTATCGCGTCCACCTCTCCGTCCATAGCAGCCGCCATGGCTCCGATATCCTTGGCTATCTGATACGCAGTTGCGTTGAAGATAACAGTAGCATACTTGTCGCCCTTTTCAACCCTGTTTTCAACCTCAATGCCGTCCGAAATCCCAAGATGGTCTACCCAGCCGCCAGTCTTCATTATCTTATCCAGAAGCTCTTCCCGGGTGTATTTTCCGGAGAAGCATATCTCCACCAGGTCAGCCGCAGGGATTGCGCCGGTCCTTGTAGGAGCCATACGACCCTCGCCTCTTGTAGAGTCCACATTGTCAATGATCTTGCCCTTCTGATGCGCGCCGATGGAAATACCGCCGCCCATATGAACAACTATCACATTGACATCCCCGTAATCCTTGCCGACATCCTTAGCGTAATGTCTTGCGACCTCCTTCTGATTCAGCGGATGGCCGCGGCTTGTCCGGAACTCATCCTTAAGACCGGTAATCCTTGCATCAAGGATAAATTCATCAACAGAACTGGGGTTTACGCAGAATGCCCTTCCCCCGAATTCGTCAACGAACCCTTTTGCCAGCATAGGCCCCAGGTTTCCTGCATGTCTGCTGCCGATACCTATCTTTGCGTGCTGATACATAAGGTCGTTTACCTCATACACGCCGCCCGGCATGGGAAGAAGCCCCGTACACCTTCCTGCGAAAGCGTCTGTTTTTCTTATATCAACATTTGCCTCCTCAAGGGCTTTAAGTATAACTTCCTTCCGGAAGTCCAGCTGATCCGCGATCTCCGGAAACTGTGCCAGTTCCGATGCCTGATGATCGAGATTTTTTGAAAAAACCTTTTCCGAGTCATTAAAAAGCGCGATCTTCGTTGATGTTGAACCCGGATTAATAACAACTATCTGCCTGGGCATATCAAACCTCCCTGCTGTCTGCGATCACCTTGGCGATCGCTATAGTGTACATCTTTGATTCCGGAGCGGTGGCTCTTGATGTTAAAGCCACAGGAACCTTCGCGCCCATGATGACTCCCGCTTTCTTAGCCTTCGCAAAATATTCCATGGATTTGATCAGGAGATTTCCGGCCTCTATATCCGGAACAAGAAGCACGTCTGAATTGCCTGCGACCGCTCCTTTAACTCCCTTGTGCTCCGCCGCCTCCTTGGACACGGCATTATCAAGAGCAAAAGGTCCCTCTATGACACAGCCTGTGATCCGGCCTTCTTTATTCATTTGGGCAAGCTGCGCCGCGTCAACCGTGCAGGGCATCTTCTCGTTTAATTTCTCAACCGCGCAGAGCGCCGCCACCTTAGGCTCTTCATTTCCGAGGGCATGCATTACCTCAACAGCATTTTTTGCAATCGCTGCCTTTGCGTCCAGATCCGGCGCTATGTTTAGAGCGGAATCTGTTACGGCAAACATCCTGTCAAAGCTGTCAACCTCCAGCACTCCCACATGACTCAAAACACCGTCCAGCCTGAGTCCGTACTCTTTATTCAGCACGGCCTTCATGATGATAGAAGTGTCAACCATGCCTTTCATTATAAAGCGCACTTCTCCGGCTCCCGCGCGGCGGGCTGCCTCTTCGCAGGCTTCCTTTTTATCGGACACATCGACTATCTCCCAGCCGCTGATATCCACACCTGCCTTAGCCGCCTCTTCTGCGATCTTCTCTTTTTCCCCGATCAGAACCGGGATAACGATCTTTTCATCATAAGCAAGCTTTACCGCCTCAAGAACCGGCGCGTCTGCGGCACATGCCACAGCCATCTTCAGCGGAGCCTTTGACGCGGCGGCCTGCTTAAGCTCTGTCATAGATCTGATCATATTCTCTCCATTCCTGTAACGCCCCGGACAGCGTTCATACTGTCCGGAGCGTTAAGCATAATTAGTTTTCTTTGAAAGTAGCCTCGTATGTTTTTTCATCACGAAGACAGTTCCTTGTAATACCAAGGATCTCTCTTGCTTCCTGTGCCGTAGCGATCTCTCTGCCGGCTATCTTCGCAAGGTCTACCGCACGCTGTACAAGGCGCACGTTTGTACCGATGTCCTTGCTTCCGTCCGGATTCTTTCCGAATAAGATGTTGTCCTCAAGACCCACTCTTAATCCGTCGCATCCGAGCGCAAGACCTGCAAGCATCATCGGCATATGAGCTTTTCCGATTCCGGAAACTGACCATGTTGCTCCTTCGGGAAGCTTCCCAACCAGAAACGCGAGGTTTTCAGCCGTACCCGGCATTGACCCGCCAACGCCCATGATGAACTGGATGTGCGGAGGCTTCGGGATGTCCCACTTGTTAACATAGTACATAACGCTGTCGATATGGCCTGTGTCAAACACCTCAAACTCAGGCTTAACATCATATTTAACAACCTCCTGGCTCAGAAGATTTAAGAAGCGCGGGCTGTTTTCAAAAATATAGCTGTTTGCCCAGTTGATGGTGTTCGGGTCAAATGAGCACATTTCCGGACGGAGCGCCCCGAGGTGCTGAAGACGTTTGTGGTCATCATATTCCCCGCCTGATGTAGTAAGGTTGATAACGATGTCAACGCCTGCCTCGTTGCATTTCTCACGGGTAACCTCAACAGCTTCCGTGAATTTTTGAAGGCTCATTGACTTATAGCCTATCTGCATCACGCCGTCAACCTCCTTGTCCTCGCGGACATGGATGTGAGCTATTGACGCACCTGCCTTGGCGCATTCAACTATCTGGTCCGCAAGCTCTTCTGCCGTATATGGAACGGTAGGCGCCTGCTCCTTCTTTGTGCCCGCACCGCACAGGCACACCTGAATGATTACTTTATTTGTCTTTGCCATAATTACTTTTTCCTTTCCAGACTGCGCGTCTTACACCGGATCGTTCAGGAATTTCTTTTCCAGACGGAATACTTCAAATAACTGTTTGTCGCGTTTTTCCTTCAGCGCCTCGATATCCGTATCCGAGTAGTCGTAGAAGCCTTTGCCTGTCTTGATACCCAGATTGCCGGCATCTACCAGTTCCTTTAAGGTTTCCGGCATCTCGTCTCCGTTTTCCGGCATGGTGTAAGATCTGTTTTTGTAATTATTTGCCGTCATATCCAGACCGCCGAAGTCTGCTCTCTTGCAAAGTCCCAGCACGCAGGCTCTCGGGATAAAGCTTGCCTTTGCGGCCAGGTCGATGGCTTCCGCGTCACAGTAGCCGTTATCCAGAAGATAGAATACCTCCCTGTTAAGGCATTGCTGCAGACGGTTCACGATATAGCCGCGAATGAACTTCTTCATAAGAACCGCTGTCTTTCCGCACTTTTTTAAGAGTTCCAGCGCGATCTGAGCGTATTCGTCCGGCGCCTGCTCACTCTTTACCACTTCCACGAGCGGGATAAGATGAGGCGGAGCGTACCAGTGGCAGATGATCTGCTGCGGAAGCAGCGCTTCCGGAACAACCTCAAAAATGTTCATTGCCGAGGTGTTGGACGCTATGATGGCATCCGGTGAAACGCATGCCTGAAGCTTTTGATACAGCTCATCCTTCGCGTCACGGTTCTCCACTATGGTCTCCTGAATGAAATCCGCGTCCTTAACAGCCTCTTCCACAGTCATCGCGAAGCTTATCCTGCCAAGAATAGTCTCGATCTCGGAGGATTCGATCTCTCCTTCGTCAGCGAAGGTTGCCAGCTGTGTCTTCAGTGCGTCAAGGGCTTTGTTACGGGTGGATTCCGAACGGGTCCACATAGTTACCTGATATCCGCCCATCGCGTATGTCTGCGCAATCCCCGGCCCCATGGTGCCGGCGCCGAGAACCGCGATCTTTTTGATGTCTGATAAAGTCTTCATTAGAATGAACCTTCTTCCCATGCTACAAGACGAACCATACCGCCGTCAGCTGCTTCGCAGCGGAACGGGAACGCGCAGAGGATCATGCGCTTTCCTGTAACTTCGTCGATGTCTCCGCCGGCATTCTCGATAGCCATAAGTCCGTGCTGTCCGTAAAGGCGGTGGCAGGGCTCATAATCCGGATAATCAACATCAATATCACGGCCGGTCGCAAGCTTGTAGTTGTTGTACAGCCAGGGCATCTGCTCCTTGCATGGGCAGTGCCATACAGGTGAATCGGAAGCGCCGTATGTACCTGCGATAGCTTTGATCTTCTTCTCAAACATAAGCCATTTAGCAAGCTCAGGGCCGTTTCCTGCGTAATAGTTGAAGTATTTGTCGTTGTTCTTTCTCCAGTAACGGTGGAAACCTGTGTTAAGTACAACGAAGTCGTTCGGGCGGATATCAAGACCGTCCTTGTCAAGAGCCTTCTGAACATCCTCAGGAGTGATGATGTGCCAGATAGCGCCCTTCTTGTCCGGAGTCTCGGCGAACTCACCCATCTTTGCCGGGTCTCCGCCTGCCTTGTTGAATGCCTCCTCAAACTCGTCATACATCCATGTCAGGTCAACGATAACACCTGTGCCGATGGAATGCTCAAGACGCATCTCAGCAAGAGTGTAGCCGTAACGCTCGCGGTCAACCTCTTCCTCATGAAGAGTGTGGTTCGGAGCATCACAGTGAGTTGCTGCGTGAAGAGTACCTGTGTATGTGCAGGTACGCTTATGGAAGCGCTCAAGATACTGTCCGCGCGGGAAGTTCAGGTCGCTTCTCGGGCCCGGGAACGGCCAGAGCGGAGTGTCCCACCCCCAGGGCTGGCTAAGATCCCAAATCTTTGTCATTTTGTCTGTTTCAAGATAAAATTTGCTTTTGTCAAGGGGCATGTATGCCATAATCACGTTCCTCTCTTTCTAAAACTATTGGTTTATCGTTTATTGTTTCGGCGGCTTTTGGCCGCGGGAAATCATTTTTACAATACTGCTCTAATAATGTATAATCTGGAGCAGTAACAGATATATTTCTGATAAGGAGGCCACAATGCGGTATAAAATAGGTGATGTCGCGCGAATCCTCGGGATCTCTACCGATCTGCTGCGTTATTACGAGAAGAAGGGTGTTGTCACTCCCGCAAAGGACAAACAAAACGACTATCGCTATTATGACGCCTGGGATATAAACTTTCTCATCGACTGTCTCTGGTACAAAAGCTTTGGCTTCGGCATCCCTCAGATAGCATATATGGTTTCCGACTGCTACCACGGCGATCTTGTTGCTGTGCTCGAAGAGAAGGAGGATGAGCTCAGAGAGTCCATCAAGCGCCAGGAGCTGCTGCTTCAACGCATAGACCGTCACCGCGAACACGTGATCCGCGTCAGGGAAACTACCGGACTTTGTGATATAAGTCCCTGCCCTGAAGTGGTCTACTATCTCAACAGGCACGACACAGACTTTGATAACAGCCCTGATATGCAGCACCTTGCCAAGCAGTGGCTCAGCTATATGCCATTCCTTCAGCGGTACTTCGAGATGCCCGCCGTATCCGGCCAGGGCGCGCCCCATCGCTATGCCTGGGGCTTTTCACTGGACATTGAATATGTTAATGAATTTTCCGTTCCTGTTCAGCCGCCGCTCATGCATCAGCCGTCTGTCGAATGCATTCATTCAGTTTTCAAAAGCTCGGGGAAAAATGCTTTTTCGCCCGTACATATCAACTATCTTTATGACTATGCGGCCCAAAACGGATATACAGTTTCGGGCGCCGCAAGGGGAAATCTCGTATGCTCTGTCCTCGAGGACGGTATGAATACCGGTTACTTCGAGGTCTGGCTTCCCATTTCTAAAGATATCTGACCTCCCTGTCCTTTTTGAGGCTTAGCCTATAGCTGTAAGACCTCCGTCCGGGTAAAGGATGTTGCCTGTAAGGAAGTCTGATGCCGGAGCAGCAAGGAAGAGAGCTGTTCCAACGCAGTCATCAGGATCTGACATCCTTCTCATCGGCAGACCTGAAGCCTGCATCTCAAGATACTTCTCAACAGTAACGCCTGCTTCAGCGGCACGCATTTCAAATATCTTGTTCATCATAGGAGTCTTCATGATGTTAGGTCCGAAGCCGTTAACAGTGATCCCGTACGGCCCGAATTCGGAAGCAAGCTGCTTTGTCATCATGTCGAGAGCGCCCTTGCTTGCGCAGTATGCTGCGTTTCCGGGACCCTTTGTAGCGATCTTGCCGCGAACAGATGTAACATTAACGATCTTGCCGTATTTGTTCTCCATCATATATTTCCCGAAGTGCTTGCATGTGAGCATGATGGATGTGACATTTGCTGTCATTGTCATTTCAAACTCGTCAACCGGGAATTCCACAACAGGGTGCTTTTTGTTGATGCCCTGAGAGTTGACCAGGATATCCACCTTGCCGAAATCTGCGATAAAGTTCTTAGCGCATGCCTCAACGTCAGCTTCCTTTGTCGCGTCACACACATAGTATTTGAATTCCTTGCCTGTCTGGCCCTTAAGCTCTTCGCATGCCGCTTTAAGGTTTTCCTCGTTACGTGACGCGATAGCGACATCAGCTCCGGCCTCTGCGTACGCACGGGCAACAAGCTTTCCGAGTCCGCCTGCCCCGCCGAATATCATTGCGGTCTTTCCGCTCAGATCAAAATAATTTGTCATTGTTTCCTACTCCTTTCGGCTTAAAAATTAATAATTAACATTTTACCTGGTTCTTACTGATCACACATCTCAACTACTGTTGCCTGACCCATTCCACCTGCTATGCAAAGGGTTGCCAGACCGTATTTAAGACCACGCTTTTTCATCTCATGAACCAGCGTTACGATGATGCGGCAACCTGATGATCCGACAGGGTGTCCAAGCGCTATCGCACCGCCGTTTACGTTGATGATATCCATTTTGTCCTCCCAGCCAAGCTGCTTTATGCAGCCGAGAGACTGTGCGGCAAAAGCCTCGTTAAGTTCTATCAGCTGTATGTCGTCATCCTTAAGGCCTGCGTTTGCAAGAGCCTTTGGAACAGCACTCACAGGACCAAGTCCCATTACACGCGGGTCGTTTCCTGCCGTACCCATACCTATGATCTTCGCGATAGGCTTAAGTCCAAGCTGCTCAGCCTTTTCCTCGCTCATGAGAAGAAGTGCCGACGCGCCGTCGTTACGTCCTGAGGAAGAACCGGCGGTAACGGTACCTGTAAGCTCCTTGGAGCCGAAAAGCCTTCCCTCATCATCATGCTTTATATTGAAGACAGGTTTCAGTTTGGCAAGCTTTTCCATGCTGGAATCCCGTCTCGGAAATTCATCTGTGTCAAAGACTATCGGATCCTTCTTGCGGCCCTGAGGAACCGTAACGGGAACGATCTCATCCTTGAATCTTCCGGCATCTATTGCCGCTACAGCCTTCTGCTGTGAGGCCAGAGCGAACTCATCCTGCTCCTGCCTTGTTATCCCGAGCTGTTCCGCGACATTTTCCGCCGTTGCGCCCATATTATATGAGCCGTAGGTTTCCTCCGGCTGAGACTTGAACTGTCCCTCTGTAAGGGCATCAACGAACTGTGTCGTTCCTGTTCCCACGCCCCAGCGCGCGTTGCGGACATAGAACACCGCATTGGACATGCTCTCCGTTCCGCCCGCGATAACAACATCTGAAAGCCCGCACATTATCTGCATAGCGCCGTTATGAACAGCGGTCATTCCACTGGCGCACTGACGCATTACAGTGTGAGCTGATGCTGCTTCATCTATTCCTGCCTTAAGAGCTGCCACTCTCGCGATGTTCGGCTCATCCGATGTCTGACGGCACTGGCCTAAGATGACCTCGTCCACTTCCTTCGGATCGATCCCGCTGCGGTCTATGCATCCGCGGATGACCGCGTCCGCAAGATCAAGCGCGCTCATGGGTCTTAACGCTCCGCCCATACTGCCTACAGCTGTACGGCAGGCTTCAACAATCACTGCGTTTTTCATATTCCCTCCTCTTGTATTGCATACATCCTCTGATTACTGATACAACGCAATATTGTAGCCCCGCCGGTGAGCGGGGCTACTTTCTGATGTTTATTTTTCAAGAGCGATCTCTCCGAAGTTAACTGCACCGGCAGTGCGGCACTTAAGCTCCGCAGTCTTGCAGCCTTCGGCTTCTATCGTTACAGTGAAAGGCTTGTTAGTGGGAAGGCCCTGAACCTCAAAGTCGCCTAAGAAGTCTGTCTCCGCAGTCCATACCTTATCACACTCGTCACATTTAACCGTGACCTTTGCTCCCTTAACATCCTCTCCATTGAATGTAACCTCACCGCAGATAAAGGGTTTGGGCAGGAACATGTACTTAACTCCCGGCTCTGCTTTAAATGCGGGCTGGAAGTCTTCAAGCTCGTCCGCGTGCTCTGCAGCGTATTTCGCGATCTCGCTTTCCGGATCGTCAAGGTCTCCGAAGAAGAGAGCCTGGTTCGGGCAGCACTCCGAGCAGCGTGTGTGCTTCTCGCCTGCGTCAAGCATATGAGCGCAGCCGTTGCACTTCTGAGCTATGCCGGCTTCCTCGTTCCACTGAACGCATCCGTAAGGACATGCCTGAAGAAGAGCCTTGTCGGCACTCTTTTCAGGATCAAGGATAACCAGTCCGTCGGGACGGGTGTAGAACGCGTCGGGGCGCTTTGCAACGCACACAGCGTTCTTGCAGTGCTGGCACGGGATAGGAATATAGTCCACCTTCACCTTATCGTCGGTGCCGTATTCTATCTCGTTGACACGCATGAGGTTCATTCCCTCTGCTGTTGCAGCTCCATATTTTCCGTGATCGTTGCCGATCCACTCATCTTTACAGGAGAGGAAGCAGCTGTAGCAGCCGTTACAGCGATCAACATTTATGATAAAACCATATTTAGCCATAATTAATATCTCCTTTCCGTGTTCTTGCTCAGCATTCCCACTTCCTTACCTCGATGAGGCAGGAGTTAGGTGCCATACCGGGAACGTTCTTTGACAGCCAGCGCTTATTTGAAAGGATGTTTACACATCCGCCACGGTCTGTTGAACCTGTCTCGGTAGTGATCGGGTCATATTTAGCCGAGCATCCGTAGGAGTGCATAACTCCTACAGGCACACGATATGTTACATCGGCTGCGCAGAGCACGCTTCCGCGCTCGTTGTAAAGCTCAATGATATCGCCTGTTTTGATGCCTCTGTCCTTTGCATCCTTGGGGTTGATACGCGCTATCCAGTATGCGTATCCGTCGATGATGGTACGGTGGCAAGGGATCTCATCAAGCCAGCTTGCATGAGTATCATAATGTGTGTGGAATGAGAATCTCGGGTGCGGGGAGATTATCTGGAGCGGGTATTTCTTGTAAAGCTCACTCTCATGTCCCTCCCACGACGGGATATAGTGCGGAACCGGCGGACGCTCTTCGTCATCAGGTGAGAGCTCTTTAAGGCTCAGTGATGAGAATTCGAGCTTACCGGAGAAGGTTCCGAGCTGTTTTGATTTTTCTGTCGGCTCCATAGTGTTCATGAAGTTCTCAACCTTGATGTTCGGGTTAAGATAATCCTGGGTATCGCAGTCGCGGCCTTCATAGTACCAGCGGAATGCAGGATGCTCTTCATAGTCCTCCGGAACGGGAACGATGTAGTAGCCCTTGCGGTCGAACTCTTCCCAGCTGCAGCGCTTGCTGAGGTCTGAAAGGTTCCAGAATGCTTCAGCCCACTGATCTTCTGTCTTTCCGCCATCTGTGTACTGCTCCCATACGCCGAGCTTCTTAGCAACCTCCTGGAAGATCTCATAGTCGCTCTTGGACTCGCCCAGAGGCTCAACGCATTTCTTCTGACGCACGATAACACGCCAGTTGTTTCCGATCTCGGCATGTGTTGTATAGCCGCCGCCTACAGACCACTCGCCAAGGTCGTTACGCTCAAGGTTTGTGCATGCGGGAAGTATAAGGTCCGCGAATTTAGCCTCGCCGCCGAACCAGCAGTCCTGATTGATAACGGTATCTAACTGATTTTCGCCTGTGTGACGGTAAAGCTTGATATAACGGTTTGTTTCCGTCATCGTTCCCATGAAGGAACCGCCGTAACGCCAGAGCATCTTGATCTTTCCTTCGATAGGATATTCGTGATGATTGAACTGCTGCTGTATAGTCTGACCGCAGAAGCCGTCGCCTATGAACTCGCCCTTTCCGTCCATGATCTGCTCCGGATAGTTAAGACGATACAGACGCTGGGTAACATTAGATGCAGCGTACTTGGTATCAGCCGCACGGGATCTTCCCATCTGTGAATCAGGCTCCGCATAGCCCGGGAACCATGTGTAGTCCGCGGGAGCGCCCATTGTGGTACCCCAGATGGAAACACCCGGCTTACCAAAACCCTGCATTGCCGAAAGGGCGATAAGAAGACGCGCTTCCTCTGTAGCGTATGCCGCGCGACAGGCACTTCCTTCACCGCCGCGCACGCCGCCTGCGAGAGCAACTCTCTTTGAAGCCCATTCCTTAGCCAGCGCGCGGATACGGCGGGCAGGAATACCGGTCTTCTCCGCAGCCCATTCACAGGTCTTGGGAACGCCGTCTTCTTCACCTAAGATATATGCCTTGAATTCATCAAAGCCTATTGTTCTGTTTTCAACATAGAAATGATCATAAGTGTCGTCTATGATCCACTGATATGCGATAGCAGCCGCGAGAGCTGTATCTGTGCCCGGACGGGGCGCAAACCATGTGCCGTCCATAACGGCGTTGGTGTAGTTGTAGAACGGGTCGATGAATACGCACTTCATGCCCATTTCCTTAAGCCAGACACGCCAGATGTTTGATTCCTGTCCGGAGTAGATTCCATGTGTTGAATCCGGGTCGTTTGACCAGAAAACTATCATCTCCGTATTTTTGAATGCGTCCGGCAGAAGGTCGAACTGCTCCGGCTGACCAAGACGCCAGTGATAGCCGTACATGTGAGGCGCTCCCCACATCCAGCCTTCCCAGGAATCCGGGTTGTCAAGTATCGGTGTGTAGTTGAGCATTGAGAAGAATCTTCCGAACGGAGCCATCTTATAGCCTACAATGCCCCAGTTGTGGTGAGAACCGGTTATTGCCGTGATAGCATGGCCGTCAAAATTGCCGTTTTCGTCACGCGGCGCAATACGCTCGATCTCTTTTGCGATTATTGTTGCTGCCTCATCCCATGAAATACGCTCGTAGCCTGAGATTCCGCGGTTCTGCGGGTTGCGCTCCCCGTCCGGATCCCAGTCAACTCTCTTCATAGGATAAAGGATACGGTCCTTGCTGTAGAGTCTGTTCTTTTCAGCATGAACATTCTGCGCGAGGCGCATTGCCTTTGGCGGGGAATAAACCTTGCCGTCACGGTCTTCCACCGTCCACGGTTTGGGGTAATCCTCTTCAGGCACCTGGAGCGGTCTGATCTTTGTGATCTTGCCGTCCTCGACATACACGGAGATAGGACCTCCGTTAGTCAGATTGGTAAACACCTTTTCCATATCTCTTTCTCCTTACTTTATGATGCTTATACATATAAACAACATTACATTCCGTACCCTCAGGTACGGTTCGCAATGCTTTTTTCCTACCCTAAATATAAACTTTGGTATTGTTCTAATGTCAAGGGGATTTTTCTTATTCAGGCGCGGTCATCCGGCGGGAACCACGGCAGTCCGAGCAGCGTTGCGACGGTAGTTTGACAGTTGAATAATAAAAAAATTGCTACAGGTCTTGAAAAACCTGTATTTTTTTGTCAAATTTTATTTATTTTCTTGTGGTAATATGTAGTAACATGTGGTATAATAAGGATACTGGAGGTACAAAATATTG
>JAZRZO010000048.1:0-1095 GCA_045601405.1 Lachnospiraceae bacterium
CACGACATCAGGTGAACTCCTGTACAATGAATGGTTCTATGATGTCCGTCCGTTTGAGGGGGACACTGCGCGTATCAGAGATGAGTCCGGCTGGCATTTTATTGATAGACATGGAAATGTCCGCGGCTTTGCTGATGCTCCGGATGATACAATCCCGCAAGGGCTTGTACGCAAAACCCGCGCGAAAAACAAACTCCCTGAGATTATCCGCGCACACAGCGGATATGATGCCTGTGTTATTCTTATTCGTCATGCAGAGCGCGAACCGTTCCTGCTCGGTGAAGGAGGGTCTGATAAAAAAATCACCCCGCGCGGAGAAAAAGAAGCAAAGGAACTTGCAGCACTTTTGCCTAAGATTTCCACAGCGTATGCAAGTCCTATTTCCCGTTGTATGAATACTGCAAAGCTGATAGCCGGTTCTGCAATCCCTGACACAGCTCTTGGTATGCCGGGGGCATATATCTATGATGACCCGCTAAGTCATGAGTTCTATGTGGATAATGATACGCTCTCTGCTATCCGTTCATATCTTGCAGGACGTGTTCTCCCCGGTCATTATCCGGTTGCTGAGGGGACAAAATATTTCCTTGCGCACTTAAAAGAGGTTGCTGAAGACGGGAATGTGGTGCTTTGTGTTACTCATGATGCGTTTGCGGTTTCATGCATAGGAGTTTTAACCAGCTATTCATTTGCAAATGACTGGATTGATTTCCTAGATGGCTGTATTCTATTCCGGTACGGGAACGTGTGGAAACTCTGCTGGAGAGAAGGAGAATGCAACGTATAATGCCGCATTCCCTTTTATCCTTATAACAGTAAATAAAACAGATGTAACTGATTTATTTTCGTTACTGCCTGCGCAGTTTTTCCTGTCCGCTGGTAATTCTGTATCTGGTTTTTCGGAGACATATCTGTTTTTTGTAGATGGAATGAATCTGAGATGAATAATAATTCCGGGAAGCAGGTTATTAAACAAGTGCAGACGCGGTAAATGAAGGATAGTGATGATGAAGAGTCATACGTCTCCTCTTTTCGTAAATGAGACTAAAACTCTTTTTTAGACATCCCATTAAATACCCATCCCTCTATACTTAT
>JAZRZO010000049.1:0-62060 GCA_045601405.1 Lachnospiraceae bacterium
GAAAGAAGTAAACAACTTCTTTCCCTGCCTTCCCGACGAGGGACGGGTGTGGGCAGAGCCCACAAAATAAAACTGGCCCCAGCAAAATAGCCGGGGCTAATGTTTCAATTTTTTCGGGACATTTTCCAAAATGCTTGACATTGCTCACCGACTTTTTTAGTAGAAACTTTTTGTAAGTAAATTCCCAAAGTAAATCCCACAGCAGGAATTAAAGTTGGATTTACTCTGGGAAATTACGATGTAGTTTTGCAATGAATAACTCCCATCAACTCATCCATCAGTTCCGTTTTTATAGGAACGATTCTCAACAGATTCAACTTTTGAACCGTATATAAAATATTTTAGAAAAATTCTAATGCTTCAATCCCTGATCTTATCGCCTTCCGCGATTTCCTTAAGCGTCTTCTCTCCAACAGCAAGAATCTTATCATCCAATACAGCGAAAATTACCTTCATATCGTAGTCAGGATTGTTCTGTATGAAATCATTACACGCCTGTATCGCTTTTCTCCAAGCCTGATCTGCAGGATACCCAAAGATACCGGCAGAGATCAGAGGAAATCCTACTGAATGCAATCCATGCTCTTTTGCCAGAACAAGCGATTGTTTGTATGCGCCATAGAGAAGTTCCGGCTCATTATGGTCTCTGCCGGTCCATCTTGGACCGACTGCATGGATCACATACTTTGCAGGCAGCTTAAACCCCGGAGTGACAACTGCATTCCCTGTCTTACAGCCACCGATAGCATTGCAGGCTTTCGTCAGTTCTGCAGAACCGGCTTCCCGGAATATGGCTCCGCATACACCGCCGCCTTCCCAAAGCCCTTCATTGGCTGCATTTACGATGGCATCCACATTAAGCTTTGTTATGTCTATTTTATTGATCTCTATAGCACTCATGATCGATCCCTTTATCACAAACGCCTTCCGTTATCTTCGGACTTTCCGGGAAGTTATAATAAGCACCGCCTGTAAAGCTGACAGGCACAATGTTATCTATACCTTTTAACTCGTCAGCTCCCAGCTCTTCTTCATTCACATATATCTTTGCATTCGGGAATGACTTAAGCTCTCCGGAGTGGTCGGCATGCATATGAGTGAGCAGTATTTTAGTCACCTGATCCGGCTTGTAACCGAGCGCGAAAAACGCCTCCATATAAGTCGAGATATCTTTACCGGTAAACATAATGCTGTTTTCATCCGGCGCCTCCTCCGGTGTACCGGCCGGAATACCGGTGTCAACCAGGATAACCTCATCTCCCGTATCTATCAGATAATTTTGCAGGCTGCCTCTGTAACGTATGTTCCTGTCAAATTTATCCGGCCCCTCTTCTCCGCCGAAGACCATAGGCTGAGTATAAAAACCATCTTTTCTGAACTGTATTCCTTTTATCTTCATCTTCGGCACTCTTCTTTTTATCACCAATATTTTATGTGGTTTTCATTTTATCACATCAGTGGCATTATAACTGAATTCTTTATCTATTGACATTAATTCCCCTGATTTCCTGTTTCACTGCCTTTTTGCACAGGAAGAGTTTCAAGTCATCATTTAGGTTGATTTCCGGTGTATTTGCGGTTGATTTTTTATCTATATATGCTATGATATTGATGTGAAAAAGTATTGCACGTCACCTTAAAGGAGCTTCCCATGATGACCCTTGATGAACTAAAAAAAAGAAAAAAGGAACTCGGCTATTCCAACCAGCGGATCGCTGATCTTTCCGGTCTGCCTTTTGGTACAGTTCAGAAGATCTTTGGCGGTGTTACTTCAACTCCACGCCATGAAACCCTTGTTGCTCTCAACAAGGCTCTGGATCATCCGCGCGTAGTTTATTCATATGAAGATGCCGCAACTGCTAAAGATATTGTTATACTTGAGGATCCCGGGGCAATCTACGGCCGCAAGCTCAGAAATAAATATACGATAGACGATTACTATTCTCTGCCGGATGATGAGCGTGCAGAACTGGTAGACGGGCAGTTTTATTGTATGGCTGCTCCGAGTGCTGCTCACCAGCTCATACTGGGAGAATTATATTCAGCCTTCAAAAACTGTATCAGGAATGATCACCCTGAATGTACTGTAATATTTGCGCCGTTTGATGTTCAGCTGGATCAGGATAATTACACCATGGTCCAACCGGACCTTTTGATCTTTTGCGGCAGCAATAATATCCGCAGCAACCTGTATTATGGCGCTCCGGACTTTATCTTGGAAATACTCTCCCCTTCAACACGTTCAATAGATATGTTCACCAAGCTGAATAAATACCGTTTTGCAGGAGTAAGGGAATATTGGATAGTTGACCCTAAGAACCGCTGCGTTATGACCTATGACCTCATCGCCGAGGATCAGCCCGTGCGCTATAGCTTCGATGATGCGATCCCCGTAGGCATTTCAGACGGAAAATACATGATAAACTTTGCCGATATTCATGAACATGTCAGACAATTCCTGGATAGCGAGTGATCACTTCACCGCTATTGCTTCAATCTCCACAAGCGCGTCTTTTGGCAGGCGTGCTGCCTCCACTGCGCTTCTTGCCGGATACGAGCCCTCTTCAAAAAAAGTTCCGTAGACCTCATTCATGTCTGCAAAGTCATTCATATCATTGAGAAATACAGTTGTTTTTACCACGTCATTCATTGAAAAACCTGCTTCTTCAAGGATGGCCTTTACATTTTTAAGAGATTGCTCAGTCTGGGCTTTTATCCCTTCCGCCATAACTCCGGTCTCAGGGTCAAGAGGGATCTGCCCTGAAGTTATCATAAAAGAATCCGTTATTATGCCTTGTGAGTACGGACCGATCGCGCACGGCGCTTTGTTAGTTGATATTGTTTTTTTCATTTTCCACCTCGTTCTATGTTTGGATGTTGCATTACGCCCCTCATCCGTCGCCTTCGGCGCCACCTTCCCCCGGAGGGGGGGAAGGCTAACGATAGCCGATACGTCTTCAGATTGATGATCTTATGACATCTACAGCCTTCTTTATAAGCTCCATGGGAATGTTAAGCGCCGGCAGAAGTCTCACCTTATCTTTAGCAGTTATCACCAGCACACCTTTTTCCATGCATTCCCTGACAACATCAGCCGCGGTTTTTTTAGTCTTTATACCTATCATCAACCCCATTCCCGTGACCTCTTCCACTCCGTCCGCGCCTTCAAGCTCCCTGAAAATATAGCTGCTCTTTTCCTTCACCTCATCAAGCAGCTTATCATCGATCCTTTCAAGAACACTTATCGCTGCCGCAGAGCATACAGGGTTTCCGCCAAACGTTGATCCGTTATCTCCTGCTCCCAGAACATCCTGCACCTTTTCACCCAGCATCGTTGCCGCAAGAGGAAGCCCTCCCGCGAGGCCTTTGGCGGTGGTTACAACATCAGGACAGATATCGTATTCCATATACGCATACAGCGAGCCCGTTCTGCCATTTCCGGTCTGAACCTCGTCCACTATAAGAACTATATCCTCGGCTATGGCAAATTCAGCAAGCGCTTTTACAAACTCCTTGTCAAGAGTCCTTACGCCGCCTTCTCCCTGAACACATTCGATCATTATCCCGGCGATCTTTTTTTCCGCCGCTATCATCTTAAGCTGATCCATGTTACCGGGAACTATGTATCCAAATCCCGGAGTTATAGGTGTGAAAAGCTCATGAAAATGTTCCTGGCCTGTGGCTGAAAGCGTTGTGATCGTGCGCCCGTGAAAGCTCTGGTCGAGAGTCACTATGGTATAACAGTCCGGTCCTTTTTTCTCCGAGCCGTACTTCCTGGCCACCTTTATAGCACACTCATTGGCCTCCGCTCCGGAGTTTGAAAAGAACACCTTCCTCATACCGGTTCTTTCACAGAGCATTTCCGCCAGTTTAGCGCATGGCTGTGTGTAATAAAGGTTTGACATATGCTGAAGCTTTGAAGCCTGGTCCGTTACTGCCTTCAGCCACACATCATCGGCAAGTCCGAAGCTGGTGACTGCTATGCCCGCAGCCATGTCTATGTATTCTTTTCCGTCGGCATCCTTCACCACTGATCCTTTACCGGATACAATTTCCAGAGGAAACCGGTTGTACGTGCCTGCTACATATTGTTTGTCGAGTTCTTTTGTGTTCATTCATTTTCTCCTGATAAGATTATTATTTATTTCGTGAATATAGATTTCATATGCACGACGCCCCTCATCCTACTTACAGATCCTGGTTCCGGCGCCTTCGTTGGTCAGCAGCTCCATCAATATGGCATGAGGAACACGTCCGTCCAAAACAACCACACCTTCCACTCCCATCTCCGTCGCGTTTATACAGCAGTCCACCTTAGGTATCATACCTCCGGTGACAACACCCTGTTCACAAAGTTCCTTCGCTTCCTTCACTGAGAGCTCACGGATAATAGAATCCTCGTCATCCGGATCTCTCATTATGCCGGAGATATTCGTCATCATTATCAGCCTCTCGGCTCCAAGCGCGCCGGCAATATGCGCTGCTGCCGTATCCCCGTTAACATTATATGTATTTCCTTCTTTATCCCTGCCGACAGTGGATATCACGGGAATATAATTCTCCTCAAGAAGTCCGGCAACAGGCTGTATATTAATATTAGTCACATCACCGACAAAACCGAGCTTCTCATCCAGCTTCTTAGCTTCTATCAGTCTTCCGTCAGTGCCGGAAAGTCCTATCGCGTTACCACCCTTGAGTTCAAGAAGATTCACCAGATTCTTGTTCACCTTGCCGGAAAGAACCATCTGAACTATATCCACAGTCTCTTTATCCGTGACACGCAGCCCATCGACAAATTCGGAGCTCTTCCCGAGTCTCTCCATCATGTCATTGATCTCAGGTCCTCCGCCATGAACAAGAACAACCTTAACGCCTATAAGCGAAAGAAGGACAATGTCCTCCATAACCTGCTCCCTCATCTGTTCATCTACCGCTGCGTTGCCGCCGTATTTTACCACTACTACCTTCCCTGTATATCGCTTGATATACGGAAGAGCCTGTGTCAGTATCTCAGCCCTTTCCATATTTGAAAGATTTTTCATCTCGCCCTCCTGTTTCCGGCATATCAGTATTTATCAGATCATATGGCCTGATCAGCTTATGTCCGGTAATCACCATTTATCCTTACATAATCATAAGTCAGGTCACAGCCCCATGCGCATGAGCTTTCGCTTCCGCTGTTCAGTGCAACATTTATATTTATCTCATCCTCAAGAAGTATCTCCTTTGCCTTCTCTTCGGAGAAGTCCACTCCATGCCCGTTTCTGCACACAGCTATCTTCCCTGCTCTGCTTTCAAAATCAAGGTCTATCTTATCAACATCCACGTCCGCCTTGGAATACCCGATCGCACATAACACTCTGCCCCAGTTCGCGTCCGCCCCGAACATTGCGGATTTTAAAAGGCTTGAGCACACAACACTCTTTGCTGCTTTCTTCGCACTCTCCTTATCTGCAGCGCCTGTAACATTGCATTCCAGAAGCTTCGTAGCTCCTTCGCCGTCAGATGCGATCATCCTGCAGAGAGCCACATTCACAGTATTAAGCGCCTTCATGAATATGCCAAAGTCCTCGCCCTCTTTATCTATTTTTTCGTTGCCGGCCATTTCATTCGCCATGACAACCACCATATCATTTGTGGATGTGTCTCCGTCTATGCTTATCATGTTAAAGGTCTCGTTCACATCGCCCTTTAGCGCTATGCCAAGCATTTCCGGGCTTATATCCACATCCGTTGTTATAAAAACAAGCATGGTAGCCATATCCGGATGTATCATTCCGCTGCCCTTCGCGATGCCTCCTATCCGGCAGGTTTTCCCCGACAGCTCAAACTCCACTGCAATGCTCTTTTTAACCGTATCCGTTGTCATTATGCCTTCCGCGCAGTTGTCGCTGCCGTTTCCGGAAAGACCTGAAACAAGTTCATCTATCCCGTTTTCTATCGGGGTTATATCAAGGGGCTGCCCTATCACTCCCGTGGATGCTACAACAACATCCTCTGCATCTATACCAATCCTGCCGCTTACAAGAGCTGCCATCTTTTTCGCGATCTCCTCACCGTCGGCATTGCAGGTATTCGCGTTTCCGCTATTGCATATAATGGCTCTTGCCCTACCGTCCGCTATATGCTCCTTCGTTACAAGAAGAGGCGCGCCCTTCACAAGGTTTGTCGTATATACTGCCGCGCACGCGGCAGCCTTTTCACTGACTATAAGGGAAAGATCCTTCTTGTCTTTACTTTTTCTTATTCCGCATTGTATACCGTTTGCGGTAAATCCCAGTGGCGCGCAGACACCGCCTTCAATAACTTTTATCATCACTACCTCTGTTCAGATATATAATCCTTCTGTTTCATCAGCCCCCAGAACAATGTTCATATTCTGCAAAGCCGCTCCCGATGCGCCCTTCCCCAGATTATCGAATCTGGACACCAGAAGCATCCTGTCATCATTTCCGAAAACACTTATCTCCATGTCATCTCTGCCTGCAAACGCGCATGAGGAAAGATATCCGTTTTCATCTGCGTTATCATTGAAATATACTATTTTACCTTTATAGTAATCCATGTAGACCTGCCGTATTTCCTTTATTCCGGCTTTTACCTGTGATCCCGTGACCGGTACTGCGGTTTCCATTCCACAGGGAAAATCAGCCACCGCCGGCACAAAGACCGGAGCCTTTGTGATGCCGCATACCTTCATCATTTCCGGAATATGCTTATGCTCCTGCGTAAGCCCATAAATACGCGGCGCATTTAAAATTTCAGCCTTATCGTTCTCATATTCAGCTATCATCTTTTTTCCGCCGCCCGTATATCCTGTCAGGGAAAAGCATGAAAGCTGCTCATCTTCTCCGATGAGCCCCGCTTCCTTAAGCGGCGCGACCAGCGATACAAAGCCGCTCGCATGGCAGCCGGGGTTCGCTATCCTTTTTGAAACGCGTATCTTTTCCCTGAGACCGGCTATCTCCGCGAAGCCGTATGTCCACCCGTCACTTGTGCGGTGTGCTGTTGATGTATCGATAATGCATACATCCGAATCTCCGGCCAGCTCCGCCGCCTCTCTTGCAGCGTCATCCGGCAGGCAGAGAAATGCGATATCCGCGCCCTTGATCGCGTCCTCTCTTGCGGATAAATCCTTCCTGAGTCCGCCCGTCAGTATGATGAGCTCTATGTCCTTTCTTTCGCTGAGTCTTTCATATATCCGCAGGCCTGTAGTACCCGCGCTTCCGTCAATAAAAACTTTTTTCATTGTATAAGCTTCCTTACATTGCTTATCTGTTTTTCAACTGATGCCGGCGACGTGCCGCCCTCGCTTATCCTTCTTTCCGCGCATGCTTTAAGATCCACTGCGTCATATACATCCGTGTCTATAAGCTCTGAGTGCGAACGGTAGGCTTCTATGGGAAGTTCTTCAAGAACGCAGCCCTTCTCCATGCACTCCGCCACTATCTCTCCCGAGATCTTATATGCGTCCCTGAACGCAGCCCCTTTTCCCACAAGGTAGTCTGCAAGGTCTGTTGCGTTTATAAATCCGGTCTGCGCCGCTTTCAGCATATTTTCGGGGACAGCGCTCATTGCCTTTATCATTCCCGCAAACACATCCAGACAGCTCTTTACGGTATCGCATGCGTCAAATATCGCCTCTTTGTCCTCCTGCATATCTTTGTTATAAGCAAGAGGCAGTCCTTTCATCACCGTAAAAAGACCGATCATATCTCCGAAAACCCTGCCCGTCTTTCCTCTTATCAGCTCAGCCATATCGGGATTTTTCTTCTGCGGCATTATGGAGGAGCCTGTAGTATATTCATCGGATATCCGCACAAACTTGAATTCCCAGCTCGACCAGAGTATCACTTCCTCGCAAAACCTTGAAAGGTGGGTCATTATTATGGACAGCGCTGCTGAAAGCTCAAGACAAAAATCCCTGTCCGATACTCCGTCCATTGAGTTTTCGCATATTTCCGAAAGCCCGAGGAGATCCGCCTCCAGGCGTCTGTCGGTATCATAAGTCGTTCCCGCCAGAGCACAGCTTCCTATAGGAGAAACCTCTATTCTCTTTTTCATGTCCTTAAGACGATCCATATCCCGCAGGAACATATACGCATAAGCCATCAGGTGGTGCCCGAAGGTCACCGGCTGCGCCCGCTGAAGATGAGTATAGCCCGGCATTACCGCATCTTTATACTGCATAGCTTTTTCCGATATCACCAGTATAAGCTCTTTTATCTTATCCGAGATAGCCCCTGTCTCATCCCTTAAATATAAGCGCAGATCAAGTGCCACCTGGTCGTTCCGGCTGCGCGCAGTGTGAAGCTTTTTGCCTGCTTCGCCTATCCTCTCCGTGAGAAGCTGTTCTATGAACATATGAACATCCTCACAGTCCGCGTCAGCCTTTACCAGTCCCTCCTCGATATCATCCAGTATTCCCTGGAGACCGTTTATTATGGTCCGTGCCTCGGATCTTGAGATCACTCCCTTTGCTCCGAGCATAGCGGCATGTGCCATACTGCCCGAAATATCCTGCTTATACATGCGGAAGTCAAAACCTATAGATGAATTGAAATCGTCCGCGATCTTTGCTGTTTTGGCGGATGTAACGCCCTGCCATAACTTTGACATGATCAGACCTCTTTCCTTTATCCTGCCTTCTATTTATTCTGTTCGTCTACCTGTGCCTGTACTGTTATCGGCAGGCCAAAAAGATTGATAAAGCCTTTTGCGTCTGTCTGGTCATAGCTGCTTTCTCCGAAGGTTGCTATATCCTCGCTGTAGAGCGAATAGCTGCTTTCAAGACCTGCCTTTATTATGTTTCCTTTATACAGCTTAAGCCTAACCTTGCCTGTTACTCTTTCCTGGGTTTTATCCGTAAATGCCGAGATAGCCTCCCTGAGCGGAGTGAACCACCTGCCGTCATATACCAGCTCCGCAAAGGTTATGGCAAGCTTTTGCTTTTCATGCAGAGTAAGCCTGTCAAGACATATGCTCTCAAGAGCCTCATGCGCTCTGTAGAGTATGGTCCCGCCCGGAGTTTCATAAACGCCGCGGCACTTCATTCCTACTATACGGTTTTCCACGATATCAGTTATGCCTATGCCGTTTGCGCCGCCAACCTCGTTAAGTCTGAGTATGATGTCCTTCGCGCTCATGGCCTCGCCATCCAGCTTAACAGGAACTCCTTTATCAAATTCCAGTTCGATATAGACAGGCTCATCAGGCGCATCGATCGGTGAAACTCCCATTTCCAGAAAGCCCGGCACCTCATATCCCGGCTCATTGGCAATGTCCTCCAGGTCCAGACCCTCGTGTGAAAGATGCCATATATTCTTATCTTTTGAGTAATTGGTTTCTCTGTTTATCTTTAAAGGAATGTTGTGGGCTTCGGCATATTCTATCTCTTCGTCACGGGACTTGATATCCCATTCACGCCAGGGGGCGATGATAGGGATGTCCGGGGCAAAGTGCCTGACAGCAAGCTCAAAACGGACCTGATCATTACCCTTTCCCGTGCAGCCGTGGCATATAGCGTCTGCGCCTTCTTTTTCAGCTATCTCCGCCAGCCCCTTGGCGATACATGGACGGGCATGGCTTGTGCCTAAAAGATAGTCTTCGTAAACAGCGCCCGCCTTCATGGTTGGAATGATATAGTCATCAACATACTCATCCATAAGATCCAGAACATAGAGCTTTGAAGCGCCTGTCTTTATAGCCTTCTCCTCAAGACCTTCCAGCTCATCCGCCTGTCCCACGTTTCCGGAAACGGCGACCACCTCGCAGTCATTATAATTTTCCTTAAGCCATGGGATGATGATCGATGTGTCCAGTCCGCCCGAATATGCCAGTACAACTTTTTTGATGTTTTCTTTGTTCATAGTGCCCTCTTTCCTTATTTTTTTTATTTGTTATACACAATATGGACATTATACTCTTTTTTTTATATTTGTATACAAAATAATGCATAAAAAATAAATTTTATACATTATATACATCATTTATACAATAAACTTACTGTTTTTATGCGAAAATCATCCTTTCGTCAAATAAAGGCGGCCCAACTGCCGCCTTATATCCCTGTTCCGATGTCTTTCCCCCCCACTGCTTAGCCGCGGAGCTGTCCTTAAGCCCGAAAGGCAGCGGGATCAGCAGATCAAGTCAAAACGAAAACGGCAGGAGCCTGTAAACGATAATCCCTGCCGCCGAGGCAAATGCATAAATAAAGAAAAGAATGATAAAACTTTTTCCTCTTGATATCTCTTTCAATCTTTCACCTTCTTTTTACCGCGGGGCGTTTTTTAAGATATGTTAAAACGATAAGCACGATAACAAGCGGCACCAGAATCATCAATGCATAAACAGCCGGCTTTGATGATAAAGTATCTCTGATCTTTTTATTTTTGATCCTGAACCTTTTCTTTGCTCTGGTCTCATTGCCGTTAAGAGCCTCCATTGCCGCCTCATACACAGGGGAGATATGCAGAAAAGAAGCCGCCTCCTGAGCCTCTTCTTTTTCCTCATCAGGGAAAATGTCCGGAAGTATTTCATCCTCCAGCTTTTTAAGCTCTTCATTCAGGTCTATCTTTGCGGGCGCATGCCGCCTTGCAGCCTTTTTTTCCTTTTCAGCTTTCACTGCAGGGATATAATCCTCTATATTTATATCCATATCTCTATTTCTTTCGCACATGTATCCACCATCTCACCGACAGATGAGAAAAAGCTGTTTTTCCGCCTTTTCCCTTTTTCATCCTGCAGATGATGATACAATATATGCTGCTATTTTGCAACTTGATATGCTATATATAGGGGTAAAAGAATTAAAAAAACAGCTCTGCACGGGTACACAAAAAACACTTTCCCGGACAGAGCCGTTAGTTCTTTTTAGTTTTTTATAGACAAGATCACTCAGCGAAATCTGCTTCGCCGGCCTCCCTATCTATCTCATAATGATCTGACTCGTCATAATAGTTATCAAGGTCATCATAAAGATCGTAATCGTCTGTGCGTTTTCCTAAAAGCTTGTAAAGCAGGAAGCCAACGCCCGTTAAAACTACAACAGCACCTGCACATATGAGCAGAATGGTTGCGAACTTGCTGATCTTTCTTTCTTCGTCATCTTTTTTCATCATTTCGCTTATCTTGGAAAGCTGAATGATATCGCCGATTT
Source organism: Lachnospiraceae bacterium (assembly GCA_045601405.1). Taxonomy (GTDB): domain Bacteria; phylum Bacillota; class Clostridia; order Lachnospirales; family Lachnospiraceae; genus RGIG5612. The sequence goes on from JAZRZO010000049.1 coordinate 11,159, forward strand.
TTTTACCCATTTCCCTCACCTTTCATATAAAAACTATTATTCTGAATAATCAATATCTTATTTCATGATATGACAACTCATCTGTTTTTTCAATATACATATTAAAAAGTTCATACTTTTTTAAGTTTTGCGAAGGACGCAAACATTTTTTTGGTTCCGGCCTCTTCAAAATCCACGGTTACCTCGAAATCTCTTCCCCCGTCTCTTATATCCGTAACTATTCCCTCTCCGAATTTCATGTGCGCCACACGCTCTCCAACTGTATACCCCGGGGATGCCTTTTGTATCTTTGATGTATATCTCTCTCCTGCTTTTTTGGCATCTTCTGCCGCAGGCTTTCCGTGATATCCTGTATTCCCGTTAAAATTTCCGGATGAAAAGCCGCCCCTTGACGATGAAGGCATGAACCGGTCCCTGTCTCCTGCTATCAGCTCCTCGGGTATTTCCCGGACAAATCTTGAAAGTACGGATACAATAGTCTCGCCACGCACCATCCTCATCCTTGACGCGGTAAGTATAAGGTTTTTCTTCGCACGGGTAATCCCCACATAAGCCAGTCTCCGCTCCTCCTCCAGATCATCCGGATCCTCGGAGCATACCGCGGCGCTCATAGGAAACAGCCCGTCCTCCATACCGCACAGAAATACATTAGTGAATTCCAGTCCCTTCGCGGAATGAATGGTTATCAAGGATACATAGTCAGCATCCCTTGACCACGAATCTATATCCGCTATCAGGGAGACCTCCTCCAGAAAGCCGGAAAGGGAAGGCTCCTGTGTCGTTTCCTGATATGAAACCGCTTTATTCACCAGTTCCGATATATTATCTATCCTTGTTTCGGCCTCGGTTGTATTTTCATTCTTCAGATCTTCCAGATACCCGGTTTTATCCAGGATCCTATTCATGATATCCGGAACTTCCAGCTCCTCCGCGCCGTTCTTTACCGCTTCTATAAGGTTGCGGAATTCACGCAGCCTCTCTCCCGACCTTCCGAACAGACCCTCATTCACTCCATCATCAAGGGCTGAATAAAAGCTTATTCCTCTATCGTCGGCAATAGCCTGAATGGCATTTACGGACGCCATCCCTATGCCTCTTTTGGGAACATTTATTATGCGGCGGACCGCCACATCATCACTGGCGTTATCGATAGTTTTCAGATATGCCAGAATATCCTTTATCTCTTTGCGCTGATAAAAGTTTACGCCGCCTATTATCTTATATGGAATGCCTTCCCGTATAAAAGCCTCCTCAAGCGCGCGGGACTGAGCGTTGGTCCTGTAAAGGCAGGCGCATCCATTCAGGGAATATCCCTGCCTTTCAAAGTCTCTTATTTTTCTCACTACCTTATCGGCCTCCTCATACGGGCTTTCCACATGAATGAGCTCAATAAGTGCGCCGCCATCATCTTCTGTCCACAGCTTCTTGGATTTTCTCTTTGTATTGTTTTTTATCACCGCGTTCGCCGCATCAAGTATATTCCCGGTCGACCGGTAGTTCTGCTCTAATCTTATTACCCTGGCATCCGGAAAAACCTTTTCAAAACTGAGGATATTTTCTATGTTTGCTCCTCTGAATTTGTAGATTGACTGGTCGTCGTCTCCCACAACACAGATATTCTTATATTTCTTCGCCAGCAGGCTTACAAAGACAAACTGCGCTGTATTCGTATCCTGATATTCATCAACGGAAATATATCTGAAGCGCTCCTGAAACCGATCCAGTATCACCGGCTCATTGCGAAAAAGCTCCACTGTCTTTACTATCAGATCATCAAAATCAAAGGCGTTATTTTTCCTGAGCTCCTTTTGATACGCGGAATATACAGCAGCGACCTTTTCAAGATAGAAGTCGCCTGCCGCGTTCAGTTCAAATGTTTCGGCATCTATAAGCTCGTCCTTGGCGGAGCTTATCTGTCCGATGAACCATTTTTCCTTAAACCGCTTTGTGTCTATATCCAGTTTTTTGCAGACGCGCTTGATGACCGTCTTCCTGTCATCCTCATCATATATTGAGAAGTTGTTGTCGTAGCCTATCAGGTGGGCGTACATCCTGAGTATTCTTACACAGGCTGAGTGAAAGGTGCTTATCCATGCGCCGGTCATGCCTCCACCGAGCAGCTGATTCACTCTCTCCCTCATCTCCGCTGCCGCTTTGTTTGTGAATGTGATGGCAAGTATAGCCGAAGGGTCCACGCCCCTGTCCTTTATCAGACAGGCGATACGGTTGGTTATCACCCTTGTTTTTCCGCTGCCTGCCCCTGCCAGTATAAGGAGCGGCCCTTCTGTGGAAAGGACCGCTTCTTTTTGTTTATCATTAAGATCTTCCAGGTATTTTTCCATCAGCTGTTATCCTTAATGCGCCCGAACACCATGTCATATCCGCCGCTGCCGTCATCTATGGATCGTTTTACTCTGCTTATAGTTGCCGTTGAAGCCCCGCTTTTTTCCGCTATCTCCTGATAGGTGCAATTCTGACCAAGCAGCTTTGCCACCTGGTATCTCTGCGCAAATGAAAGGATCTCGTTAGTTGTGCAGACATCTTCAAAAAAGAGGAAGCATTCCTCTTCATTTTCCAATGAGAGGATTGCCTTAAACAACTCTTTAACTTCATCTGTTCTTATTTTCTTACTCATATATGATCCTCCCGAAACCGGAGATTGCTAAAACACTTGTTGTTTACTGAAGCTTCGCGCCGCATCCCGAACAGAATTTATCTCCGGGCTTAAGCGGCTGTCCGCACTGTGAGCAGAATTTTGCGCCCTGAGCCGGCGCCGCGCCGTCTGCCGGTGCCTGCGCCGCAGGTGCTTCCGGCTGCTGCGACGGAACTGTGGCTCCCTGAGCTGCTGCCTGCTGGAAAAGACCCTGAACATTTCCGCCTGCATTCATAGCCATACCCATGCCCACAAAGCCGCTCATTGCGCCGCCTTCGTTCTCCGCTGCTTTTTCCATAGCGCTTGCCTGAGCTCCCGCAATAACGCCTGCCGCCATAGCAGGATTTGAAAGAGTCGCGCCGCGCTGCGTCTGTTTGATGAGTTCCTGATCCTCTTCGGGAAGCGTAACACTGCTGAGCGCCACACTGACCACAACAAGCCCTCTTGCATCATTCCACTTGGCTGAAAGCTGCTCATTCATTGCCTGCTCAAGCTCCGTATTGTGAGCTATTATCTCGTTAGGACGAAGCTGCATAGCTGAAAGCTTTGCGAATGCAGGCTGAAGCGCTCCGATGAACTCAGCCTTAAGCTGGTCCTCTATCTCGCTTCTTCTGTACATTTCTGAAACATTACCGCATACATTCGTATAGAACTTTATCGGATCCGACACCTTGTATGAGTATATGCCTGAGCATCTTAAGGATACATCAAGATCCAGGTTGATGGACTTATCGACGATTCTGAACGGGATAGGATTGGGCGTGCCGAACTTATTGTCCAGGAGCTCCTTAGTGTTGAAATAGTAAACTCTCTGGTCATGTCCTGTATCTCCGCCGTATCCGATACGCTTTCCCATTACCTTAAAGGTTTCAAGTATCGAATCCCCGAGATTGCCTGTAAAGAGACTCGGCTCGGTTGACGCGTCATATGTGAACTCACCCGGCTCAGCACAAAGTTCAACAACCTTGCCCTGATCAACAATGATCATGCACTGACCGTCTGCCACTACGATACCCGATCCCGCAGTGATTATATTATCGTTGCCTTTGGTGTTGGACGAGCGGTTCCCCACCTTCTTCTGGCCCTTCACCATGATCGTTTCTTTATCTAATGCTTCGCAATAAAAAAACTCTTTCCATGTATCCGCGAGCGTTCCTCCGACTGCGCCTAATGCTGCTTTTAAAAGTCCCATAATACTATTTTCCCCTTTCAGACCATGTTCACACTTTAACGAATTAGTGCGTGATAATGATATCATTTTAGCCTTGTCATTTCAACTACCTTAATATATGATTAGAAGGATTTCAGGGAAGGGAGGATGAATATTGGACGCTGTTAACAGGCCTACGGAAGAAGAGATTCTTCTGTATCTTGATGAAAAAAAATATGCTATGATCCGCGATATTTTCGTTGAGATGAATCCGGCTGATATCGGCGCCATGCTCAACGATCTTTCCAAGGATAAGGCCCTGAAGCTCTTCAGGCTGCTTCCCAAAGAACTTGCTGCAGATACTTTTGTAGAGATGGATCCCGATGTCCAGGAGCACTTGATAAAAGGCTTTTCCGACACTGAGCTCCGTGAGGTCATGGATGACGTCTTCCTTGATGATGCCGTTGACATCGTTGAGGAAATGCCTGCCAACGTAGTTAAAAGGATACTCGCGAATACAGACGCCGATACAAGGGCGCTGATAAACAAGATGCTGCAGTATCCGGACGATTCCGCCGGCAGCATCATGACTGTTGAGTATGTCAGCCTCCGCAAGAACATGACGGTGACCGAGGCATTAACACGCATCAGGCGTACCGGAGTTGATAAAGAAACCATCTACACCTGCTATGTAACAGATTATGACCGGAAGCTTTTGGGGCTGGTCACGGTTAAAGCCATGCTCCTTGCTGACGAGAACGCCATTATAGGCGACATCATGGAAACAAATCTCATCTTTGTGCATACACATACCGATAAGGAGGAGGTTGCGCAGAGATTCAATAAATACAACTTCCTGGCTATGCCGGTCGTGGACGATGAGGAACGCCTTGTAGGTATAGTCACATTCGACGACGCCATGAATGTCATGGAAGAAGAGGCCACCGAGGATATCGAAAAGATGGCCGCTATCCGCCCCGGGGACAGGGCTTATTTTCAGACAAGCGTGTGGCAGACCTTTAAAGCCCGTATTCCATGGCTTTTGTTTCTTATGGTCTCTGCCACTTTCACCTCAATGATAATCACAAAATTCGAGGACGCTCTTTCCGCCTCTATCGTACTTACGGGCGCTATACCCATGCTGATGGACACAGGCGGAAACTGCGGCGGCCAGGCATCCGTTACGATCATACGTTCCCTCTCTCTTGAGGACATTGTATTCAAGGATATATTCAAAGTCATATGGAAGGAAGTGCGGGTCGGTTTCATGTGCGGCGTGGCGCTCGCCATCGTGAACTTTGTCAAGATGCTAATATTGAGACAGGGTGATGTACTGATGATCGCTGTGGTTTCCATAGCGCTGTTCTGCGCTGTTGTCGTTGCCAAACTTATTGGCTGCGTCCTGCCTATGCTCGCAAATAAAATAGGTTTCGACCCTGCTGTTATGTCCAGCCCGTTCATAACCACAATAGTGGATGCGCTTACATTGCTCATCTACTTCAACCTCGCAGTATTGATACTGCATATTTAGCCATGAAATACAGAGGTTCTGAAAGAAAAAGCAATAAGATCACAGACACCGCAAGGATACGTGCCATCTTCAGCGAAGATGAGCCGGCAGCATCAGGTGTTGCCGGCAGCCGCGCCAGGAAAACACGCCCTTCCTACGACCGGCCGCCTGTGTCATCTTCTATGCGGCGGGTAAGGCGCACGTCAGCGTCATCAGCCAAAAGACGCTCTTCTTCCCGCAGCCCGGACAGACCTCCCGCATCGTCCGGACGAAGCGCTTCTTCCCGCAAACAGAACAGGCCGGCCTCATCATCCGCTTCCAGGCAGAGAGTGAGTCGCACGGCACCGCCGGTAAGACGCTCGTCCGCATCCGCACATCGCCGCAACAGGCACATAGCTTTTATCGCGTCAGCTGCAGTTCTTGCGATCATCCTTGTTGTCATCATCATAGTCATAGTGTCAAATGCGGGTGTTAAGCCTGTTACAAAGCTGAGGACAGAGTCTACCGAAACATCTGTTAAGCTTTCATGGACGGGAAGCGGCAAAAAACTCTCTTATGATGTATTTCAGAAGGGACCTTATGATAATGACTTTTCTCTTGCAACCAATATTCCCGCAGGCAGCACGTGTGAATATACCGCCTCCGGCCTTGACAGTGCCACACCCTACGACTTCCGGGTTGTAAGCGTAAAGGGGGAAGGAGAAAATGCCAAAAGAAGCGAAGGCACAGAAATAAGCGCATACACTGTTCCAAGGGCAATAGGATCCGCTTCCGCCTTTACACAAAACAAAAACAGCCTTACGATCTCATTTGTGGGCGTTGATGCTGCACCGGTTTTTGAGCTCCGCTATGGCAGTTCGCCGGAGTCTGTTGATGAAAACACTATAGCATTTACAACTTCCAATCTGAGCTTTAATCCCAATGACAACACAAGCAACTTTATGTTAACGGGGCTTGTTGAAGGAAATACATATTACTTCTCCATAAGAAGCCTTGCGGGCAATGACAATTATTCGAATTGGAGTCCTGTTTTTTCCGGAAAGGTGACACGCGCTGTTGACATGACCGGAATAGACATTAACAGACCGATGGTCGCGCTCACCTTTGATGACGGGCCGGATGCATCAGATATCACATACCGCATCCTGGACGCGCTGAATGCCGTCGGCGGCAAAGGCACCTTCTTCCAGCTTGGCCAGCTGGCTGAAAACATGCCGGACCGTATTAAACGTATCGTGGATGAGGGTCATGAGATAGGCAGTCATACCTATGACCATAAGCACATGGGCAATTCGGTGAACCAGAATGACATAGTCAGCGCCAATGACGCCATCGAAAGAGTATGCGGCGTAAGGCCTACCGCCTTCCGCTCTCCCGGAGGGGAAACCACCGATACCATCCGCTCCATCTGTTCTTCCGAGGATACACCTCTTTATTACTGGACAGTTGACACAAGAGACTGGGAGTCAAAAAATGTGGATGCGATCGTGCGTAATATACAGTCATCTGTAGACGACGGCGATATCATGCTCTTGCATAATATATACGAAACCTCGGCCAAAGCCACCGAGATTATCATTCCATGGCTGGTTGAACAGGGCTACCAGCTTGTTACTGTCAGTCAGCTTGTTCAGGCAAAAACAGGCTCGCCTCCCGTGCCCGGGGTGCAATATTATTCCGGATGGGATACGAACTGATCGTCTCGGATCATTTTATTCCGCCTGTTCATTATCAGTATCAGACTGGTTCTTCAGCATTCCAAGCTTCCCGGCAGCGGATTTGATCTTTGCGAAATCCAGCAGCTCCTGAAGTTCATCTGTTGTATAGGTATAGTCCGTGTTGCAGAAGTGACAGTTCACTGTTACGGGCTCTTTATCATCTATCATGCTCTGAAGCTCACCCTTCCCCATGCTTATGAGCGCTCTTGCCACATGCTCCTTTGAGCAGCCGCAATGGAAGGATGTCCCGAGTCTTTCCTTTATCTCAAGCCCGAATCCGCCGAGGATATCCCTGAGGATATCTTCGGGACTCATACCATCCTGCATCATTTCCGTTACCGGTCTTATGGAAGAAAGCTTTTTTTCAAGCTCATCGATCACATCTTCGGAAACCCCGGGCATAAGCTGTATGATAAATCCGCCCGCAGCCTGAACCGTGTTGTTTTTATTCATCAGAACACCCAGGGCTACCGAACTGGGAGTCTGCTCTGATACCGCGAAATAGTATGTAAGGTCTTCCGCCACCTCACTTGTCCCGAGCGGCACGGTGCTTACATATGGCTCCTTCATTCCCATGTCCTTGATAACAGTCATCTCACCATAGCCTATCGCCGCACCCACATCCAGCTTTCCCGCGTAATTCGGAGGGATGATGACCACCGGGTTGTCCGCATAGCCCTTCACATGACCTTTAGAATCCGCAGTAACCGTAAGGCTTCCGGCCGGTCCGTCTCCCTTCATCATTATGGTGAGCACATCCTTATCGCCCTTCATCATAACACCCATCATTGCCGCCGCGCTTAAAAGCCTGCCAAGTGCCGCTGTTATCACCGGGCTTGAGTTATGCCGTGTCCTGGCATACTCGACCAGTTCCGTTGAACTGATGGCAAAAGCCCTTATATGTTCATTATCTGCTGTCGCTCTTAAGATATGATCATTCATTATCTGCTCCTTTCGTGGCACATATATTGTCTTCATTGTCCCCTCATCCGGCTATGCGCCCCTCATCCGGCACCTGCGGCGCCACCTTCCCCCGGAGGGGGGGAGGCTTTGTTCCCGCCGATGATGCATATATACCGACGGACAACTAACCCGGCACTCGTCGTCCGGAGGTATATATGCATCAAGGTGGGGTAATAGATTTCACACACCCATGGTCAGCCATTATAGCATCAGTTGATAATTACGGCAATTTGGCATATACTCATATTTACTATGAATTATACCATCAGAAAATATATCAGAAAAATATCCGCCGGAAACCTTATCTTCCCGAGCATAGCCGCGATCATCCTCCTGCTGGTACTCGTTCTTACTCCCATGAAGCAGGCATTTAATCCGCCCAAGGCATCTGACCTGAACGAGGTCTTTGAACTCCGCAATCAGAAATACAACTATGTCGACTTAAGTCTTACCAATCTCAAATATACTAACTACGACCATTACGCAGGCAAAGACAACGTTTCCTGCTATTACTATATACTGGATGAAGGAGAAGACCCGAAATGTCTTTTTGTTCTCATCCCCTATGAGTACACAAATGACAGAGCGGATAATATAGGCATATACACAGCGAAAGCCCGCTTCGTGGACGGAGATGCGCGTTTCGACACCTTCCTTACAGGTTTTTCATCTGATATCGGCTGGAATACCGCGGCACTTTCAGCTGTAAGCGGTCATTTTATGGTAAGCCAAAGTGATTTCCGACCCGTGCTTATATTTGTCGCGCTTGCCATACTTGCGACGCTCTGCCTTGTCTGCCTTATATATTTCATGATAAACATCGTCTTTATCATCGCTCCGCACCTCCACCCTTCCTGCCGGAGACTTAAAAGATTCGGTCTGGACGGCAGGGATTTTACGGAAATAGACAGGGAGCTTGCTGAAGCGCTCCTTTTCAAGGCAGGACGCACCTACATAACGGAAAATTATCTTGTGGTCTTCGGAAAGCGCAGCATCTGGATGGTTCCTCTCTTCAACATAGTCTGGACATACAAATATTCCAACTGGAACCCGTTTGTCCGCAAAAAAAAGCTCAGCTATTCTCTTGTTGTCATAACCAGCCCTAAGGATAAGATCTCCATCGGCGGACAGAAGAAATCCGACGCAGATAAAGTTCTTAATTTCTTTGAAGAAAACTTCTCACATATCACTGTGGGATATACCGATGAGATCAGAGAAAAAATGAAATCGCTGATATGAAACACAGAAGATTCAAACAGATACTTTCCATTATCGGTATTGCTGTTATCGCCGGGCTTTATATCACAACACTTGTGCTTGCCATAACCGGAAGCGAAAAGACACAGGGGCTCTTTATCGCAAGCATTTTCTGCACAGTTATGATCCCGCTTATCATGTATATTCTTTCCTGGCTTTATAAACGTCTGAAAAGCGACATTGAAGAAACTTACGAGGACCGGGACGAATAGTTCATATCTTCTTTTTTATTTTTTTTACTATGCCGGTCACCGGCGAGCAGATCCCCGCAAATAATATCACTATCGGGAATATCTCAAGCCTTCCTATGAGCATATCCAGAATAAAGACCACTCTGCTCCACCAGGAATAGTTGGCAAAACCCAGAGCACCCTCGTGGCTGAATTCTATACCGTTGTTGTTTATCGCGGTTGTGACCGCGGCAAAGGCTGTTCCGAAATTCATACTCTCCTCCGTTGTCACAACTATCATGGATCCTATAAATATAAAGCAGAATATAGCGAGATACATCAATATCCCTTTTATCGCGCTTTCACTTATTGCCTGCCGGTTAAAGAAAACCGTGTTGACGCTGCGCGGATGCATCTTCTCTTTGATATAGGCTTTTACAGCCCTTGCAAGTATTATGATCCTGGAGACCTTTATACCGCCCCCCGTGGACCCGGCACTTGCGCCAATAAACATCAGCAGTATCATCAGCCCCTTTGTAAACAGCGGCCATTGGTTATAGTTAAAAGACGCAAAACCCGTTGAGGTCATGGCTGATACGCTCGCGAACGCTCCATGACGGAGATCTTCCCCGAAGGAACCGAATGAGCTTGCCGAGAAATGCAGGTTCAGCGTCACTAACAATATGCTTATTATCATTATCGCCACATACCATAAAAACTCCGTGTCCAGCAGGGCTTTCCGGGTTTTTTTAGTGACCACAAGGAAGAACAGCGAAAAGTTTATCCCGGCTATGAACATAAATATTATGACAATTATATGCTGCGCCACGGTGTATGTGGCAAGGGATGTATTTAAGAGTGAAAAGCCTCCCGTAGCAAGCGTGCCGAAGGAGATTATGAAAGAATCAAATACCGGAAGCTTTGCTATTATCAGAGCCAATGCCTCCGCAAGCGTCAGGATAATATAGGCCAGATACAGAAATTTCGCGGTGCTGCTTATCCGCGGTACCACCTTGTCTGTTGAAGGACCCGGAGCCTCCGCCTTCATTATATACATAGATGAGCCGCCGGCTATCGGTGTGAGCGCAAGCACAAAGACCAGAACTCCCATTCCGCCTATCCAGTGTGTGAGGCTTCTCCAGAAGAGCATGGAATGACTTGCCACCTCTACGTTTTCGAGTATGGATATCCCCGATGTGGTGAATCCGGATACAGACTCAAACACCGCGTTGAGATAGTCCGGAACCAGACCCGATATGCAGAACGGAACCGCTCCGGCAAGTCCCATCACTATCCAGGCAAGCGCCACGAGCACAAATCCGTCGCGTGAAAAGAAATAGCTGTTCTTTGGTTTTATCAGGAACATGGGTATGCCTATGGCCAGCAGCCCGGCGATAGTTATCAGAAAATATTTCCATCCACCGTCTGCGTAGCAGAATGAAACGATCACCGGAAGCACCATGAACAGCGCTTCCACTATTAAGATAAGACCTAATATTTTAATGATAAGCCGCTTGTTCATCTACTCAAATATCTCCGAAAACTTGCTTATTCCATATGTGGTGGTCACCACCAGAAGAGTGTCTCCCGGCTTAAATACATCTTCACCGCCGGGAACAAAAGTGCGCCCGTTGCGCCTTATGCTTGCTATGAGAAGGTTCTTTTTAAATGTTATATCCGCAAGTCTTTCCCTGATATGGGGACTGTCCTCGTGTACGATGAACTCAAGCACCTCCACCTTATTGTCAATAACATGGCTGAGTGACTGAAATTCGCCCTCTATAGCATTTCCCATTGCTCTTACATATCTCAGTATCCTGTCCACCGCTATATATTTTGAATTATATACGCTGCCATAGCCTAAGTTGAACAGCATATCCTCAAAGTCGGATTTCTTGATCTTTGCTATGACCTTGCATCTTTCGGAATTTTTCGAGATATACATACCGATAAGGGTATTTGTCGCGTCATTTCCTGTAAGGCAGGCAACTGCCTGTGAGCTGAGAATGTTTTCCTCTGTAAGCAGTCCGGTATCCATTCCGTCGCCGCAGATCACCTCCGCCCCCTTAAGCTCCATTTTAAGACTCTTGCATTTATTGATATCCTTGTCTATCAGCTTAAGAGGAATTCCTGCCCGAAGAGCCATCTTTCCAAGATAGTAGCCCAGCTTACCTCCGCCGATGATGGTCAGGTCTGTTATCTTTCCTGTGTCGTAGTTGAGCTTTTTGAAAAACGCGTTAGCCTCTTCATCAGACGCCACAAAGGAAAGTGTGTCGTTCGCTTTTATCTCCGTACTTCCGTTAGGTATGAATACCTTTTCATCGCGTTTGATGGCGCAGACAAATATCCTGACCTTTATGTGATCATATATATCCTTGATCTGGACATTGCATATAGGTGTGCCCTCTTTAACAAAGCATGTCAGTATCTCGGTTTTACCCTTCGCAAAACTCTCCACCTGTCCGGCTGACTTAAACCTCAGCGATCTGAACATCTCAGACGCGGCCTCATAATCCGGGTTTATCGTCATGGACAATCCCAGCTCATCCTTTATCACACTGATGCTTGTTTCATAAACGGGATTTCTGACACGCGCTATCGTATTCGAAGCACCCATTTTACGCGCGACAAGGCAGATCATGAGATTTTCCTCATCATCGGCTGTCATGGCAAGCAGAATATCCGCATCTGCGATCCCGGCATTTTTAAGAACCTCTGTAGACTTGGCGTCTCCGCTGATGCACATCACATCCAGCGAATTGGCCATACGGTCCATACGGTCTTCATCCGGATCTATAACAACTACATCATGTTTTTCCAGACAGAGCTGCTCTGTAAGCGCCGCTCCGACTTTTCCGCATCCCGCGATAACTATCTTCATATTTCCACCTCGGAAGATATTATAGAACTATTTTTTTTAAATTCAAGTGGAACCGCATCACCTTATAAGCCCGAAGTATTCCTTAAGCAGTCCGGGGTATTCTTCTTCGGTAAAGGTTCTTTCCGATACCTTCCCTCCCCCGGATATCTTAAGAGTATCATTTTCTATCATGACAAACCCATCGTCTGTATTGATGTTTACCATCCTTACATTATGGAAGAGCGAATCGCCCCGCGCAACAAGGTCTTTGCAGTTAGCGTGAAGATCCTCCGGCAGCATCGGAACCGGTGCGATGATGATGCATGCCCCGTCACTGTCCTTCATATCATTTTTCAGCATCTTCCATCCGCGGTGTGTATCCTCTACCCAGAAGCACACGCCGTCCACAGGCTCCCTTTCTCCTGTCATCTTTACTGCCCATGCAGGCTTGGGACCGCCCATTCCAACATCAAGATAATATTCCTGCCCGTCTATTACGGTCAGTATCCCGCAGTGATCCAGCCTTAAAAGACTTCCTATAAAGGGAACGCCCACGCGGCACATCAGTCCTGCCACATCATATCCCAAACCCTTCAGGAAAAGGAGGAATGCTCCGTTAAGTTCAAAACAGAATCCGCCGCGTCTGTCCCTGACTATTTTTTTAAACAACGCCTCTCTGTCCGTCTCCACCTTTCCCCAGCCTTCCTTAAGGGCAAGATCTTCAAAAGGAACCCTCGCCTGATGAAGCCGTATGAGGCGGTTCAGGTTTTCAAGGTCTGCGTTTCCGTCAAACTCCGCGTCTATCCTTTTTAAATATTCTTCACACTGTTCGGGTGAATAACCTTCAAATTCAAATTCATACATTTTCAAGTTCTCCTGATTCCGGTCAAAGTTCATACGCGCCACCGCTGAAAGGAGCAACAGCGTCAAATCCGAGTTTTTCCTTTATGTGACCTGCAAAGATGTCGCATACTTTATCATCACCGTGATTTACAAATACCTTTTCCGGCGGTCTCTTAAGATTCCCGAGCCATGATATGAGCATATCCCGGTCCGAGTGTCCGCTTATATCCGAAAGCGTTCTGATCTCCGCAAAAACGGCCGTGTTGTCGCTCTGCTTTTTATGTATGCGGTCGCCGTATGTGGATTCTATGACCACATAGTCCGCTTCATCAGGTTTTTCCGGATCATTAATAAGAGGCCTGTTCATGTTTCCTGAATCTCCGGAAAACAGCAGTGTCCTCGTTTTATCCTCTTCTGTTATCTTTATGAATATGCTCGACGAGCCAAGAAGATGTCCCGCATCCGTAAATGTGACTTCTATTCCGTCGAATATCTCAACCGGCCGATGATAGCTGCAGGGTTCTATGCAGCTTTGCGTCTTCTCCACATCCTTCAGAGTATACAGGGGTTCAACCTTCCCGCCCCCTGCTCTTTTAGCTTTACGGTTTTTCCATTCGGCATCGCTTTCCTGGATATGAGCGGAATCCCTGAGCATAATATCGCACAGCATTGCTGTCGCCCCGGTGGTGTAGATCTTTTTGTTAAAGCCCCGACCCGAGAGCGCCGGTATCATCCCCGAATGATCGATATGGGCATGTGTCAGCAGTATGGCGTCCACATCTCCGGCAGAAACCGGTATCTCGCAGTTTTTATATATGTCCTTCCCCTGCTCCAGACCGCAATCTGCGATGATCTTTCTGCCACAGGCCTCTATCAGCGTACACGAGCCTGTAACCTCATGTGCCGCTCCTATGAAAGTGATCCTCATAATGCCTTTTTCATCTTAAGTATATTCTGTCCGTCCTTATATTCGTATGTCAGGTCATCCATTGTCTTTTTGGTAAGGAATATCCCCAGACCGCCGACCCTTCTCTGTTCAGCCGAAAGGCTTATATCCGGATCCTGTCTGGCCAGCGGATCGTAAGGCACACCTTTGTCAATAAAGGTGATGACAACCATCAGCGGATCATCTTCCACTTCCACTCTGACTGTAGCATTCCCTTTATCAGGAAGATACGCGTAATTAGCAATATTTACAAATATCTCCTCTACCGCAAGGTTGATCTGAAGCTTTATCTTGAGCGGGCATCCAATCCCGTCGAGTTTTTTATCTACAAAAGACAAGACCTCGCGAAGGTTTTCGACAGCAGCTTCTATATCCAGCTCATCACGATGCGGGTTGCTGTCATTTTTGATCATGTCATCTATCCTAAGATCATCTATTCTTTCAAGCAGTTCCATAAGTTCTGTTTTCCAGAGCTCTATCTCTGCCTTTTTATTTTCATCTTCAAGGCCTTTTCTCCTTATCGACCTTCTTATCATCCGTGTGTAGCCGATAATCCTGGATCTGTCCTCTATTTCCCTGAGCTTTTCCCCGTCCTCGGTATCAAAATAAACTGAAAGTGATTTTTTCCAGAAAGTCTGTGCCGTCTCAAAGTCAAAACCCTGAAACTCCATGATATTATTATGATCGTACTCTGAAAAACCTATAAGAGCGTTGTATATCGAAGCGAACTCAAAGATCGGGTTTCCGGTGGCAAGCGTATCCATATCTATGATAAGAACCTCCTCACCCTGAAGCTCCAGATTTTTTGTGTGATAATCCCCATGTATCATATGGTTATCATACGGGATATCTTCTATCATTGAAATGAGCTTGTCCCCTGATTCCGCGGGAAGATATTCCTGAACAAAGCGAGCCCAGTCAATTGCTGTATCCTTTATATCACACAACTTGCCCTCAGGAACCTCTGTTTCATGGATCTTTTTAAGCATCTTCACAAATTCCGCCACACACCAGTCTATTTTATCCGGCTGCGTTGCAATGAGGTTTGAAAAGCTGCTTGCATTAAGGAGCTCAAATACCGAGCCAAAGCTGTCTCCGACTCTCACTATGTCGTACGATATGGCAGTGGGAATGCCGAGTATCAGCGCAAGCTTCGCCACCTCCCTCTCATTTTTGATATCCTCCAGCGAGTCCTGATTATTATATACTTTAACCACGTTGTCCTGATCGATCCGATAGATCGTACCGTTAGCCCCGCAGCCGATCTCCTCACAGCCTTCAACGGAAACAACGCGGTATACCTTTTCAACCTTCATCATTTCCGTAAATCCTGTCATTTCAAGTATCTCGTAGACATTTGGATTAACATTGGTGATGCACACATCGTTATTTGTCTTTTTCAGATGCAGTATTAACCTCAGCCCCGCGCTGGATATATATTCCATTTCCTTAGCGTCGAGAACGACAGGCTCCCCTTCCTTGCCTGCCACAAGCTCTGTTATTACCTTTTCTTCTTCAGGTGCATTTGAAGAATCCAGCCTTTCCGGCAGCAATATTGTAATAGTGTTCTTTTCATTCATATCATTTTCCTTGATCTCACGGATACATCTGCAATACTTACTCTATTGTAAGTATATCCGAAAAACCTGTTACCTCAAATATCTCCATGATGGCGTCATTTACATGCGTTATCTTAAGAGAACCCTTTTTACTCATAATCTTTTCCAATGACAGAAGGATACGAAGCCCCGCTGACGAAATGTATTCCAGATTCTCGAAGTCCATTTCCATATCTGTCACATCGTCTACTACTGCCTGAACCTCTTCCTCCAAGTCAGGCGACGTCACGGTATCAAGTCTGCCCTCCAGAATAAAAACCGCATTGCCGTTTTCGATATTTTTTGTAATGTTGAGCATAACACCCTCCTTGTTAGTCATTTTACTCTTATATTTTATCACACAGCGGGAAGTGTACAAGCATTATTATACTTTTCGGACTACGGACCTTACCAGCTGCAGAAAATACTTCATGCAGTCATGTCTGAAAAACATCAGTGCCAGCAAACCGTTTGTCAGAAGCGCTCCCGCTGCCGCGTCTATAAAAAGACCCGCTATGCCATCCTGTCCGGTCACTACGTTAAGCCAAAAGATCATCGCTCCCGTTACAGCGCCTACTGCTAAAAACGCGCCAAGGTATCCCAGTGTCTCAAGCGCGTAGTTTTTCAGGCCTCTCTTGAAAAGCCTGGTATATACATACCGGGGATAACTGAACCCCCAAAGTGCAAGCGAGCTTACTATCGTGCCTGCAAAAACGCCTGCCAGACCTATAAGCTTGAGCAGTATCAACGACGCTATTATGTTGATCGCGGATTCGAAAAGAGGCACAAACCTGTTTTCATAAAATATTCCCGCCGCATCCTGAAACATATTGTAGGTACACCGCATCATTGCCTGAAACAACTGAAAAGAGATCATGATGACCACGATCAGAGAAAGAAGATATTGCTCTCCGAACCATAACCCTATAAAGGGCTGGATAAGAACAAAGAGCATGACAGACGCGAAGGCTGCTATCCAGAAATTCATGAATCTTATCCTTCTGAATATCTCAAACCGTTTTTCCTCGCTGTCTGTTACAAGCATGTTTCCCACGCTGGGAGTAAGCGCAGCGAGCGCCGGATTGAAGAGCTTTGTCACCGCGTCAATTACCAGATAATAATTGCTGTACAGGCCTGTTGTGGAAAGGCCAAAGAACATGGATATCAATATGTTGTCTGTGCCTGTTACCACAAAGAGACCGATCTTATGGAAAAACAGTGCTCCCACCTTTTTTCTTATATCCGCTCCTATGTCCGGCTTCAGAGGCTGTATCTCTTTTTCTCTCAGGAATGGATATGTTCTGTTCGCAACCGCTGTTATAACTATATTTTCCAGGATCCTGAATCCCAGCTTCACCAGAATGTACGCGTAATAGTCGTGAGTAAAATACAGGACAACTATCTGTATCAGATTCATTCCTACAAGGTAGCCCATATGTATCATACTGAGCATGAAGTTTTTCTGGTCAGCATATAATATCGCCCGCTTGTAGCTTAAGAAATATGAAAATACGACATCCGCGAGGAATACCAGATATACAATGGTAAGGTTGACATCAGCCTGTGTCTTCCCGGTGATATACGGAAGGACCGGTATCAGGCAGGCTCCTATCACCGCAACCGCCAGCCCTATGATATGGAAGGCCCTGCGGTAGAATCTCATCAGGGACTTGATCGCCTCCTCATCATTTTCCTTTATCGGCCTGTAGAGGTGGAAGATCACGGCTTCTCCAATCCCGAGATCTACTATGCCCAGCATTGTTATCACGTTGGTAAAGAGTCCGTTTACGCCGGCATATTCCAGTCCCAGGATGTTGATAAAGAGCTTCTGCGCTATCAGACCCACAAGTATTG
The DNA here is from genome assembly GCA_045601405.1 of Lachnospiraceae bacterium. Lineage (GTDB taxonomy): Bacteria > Bacillota > Clostridia > Lachnospirales > Lachnospiraceae > RGIG5612. The sequence continues at coordinate 28,681 of JAZRZO010000049.1, forward strand.
CCGTGACATTCGCAAATATCGAAAAAATAAAATTCCTGGCTGACTTCCCTGTCCTGCCTATCTCCTTTTTTTGAGGCTGCACCACCGCCAGGTTTTCCGCCTCCTGCGACTCCTTGAAGGTCTTCAGGCTGCTGCACCTCCATCCGAATAAGAGGATGAAGAAAAAGAATGAAAATGCGTATTGTTCCAGAACGAACATAAAGATGAACGCGCCGAGGAATACGGATATCCAGGCCGCCGTGCTGTCCTTTCTGTTTTTGAACAGCTTATATATCACTATCCCTAATATCGCAAGGAATATTAGCAGTCCTACTGTTCCGGCCTTATACAATATCTCAAGATATTCGTTATGTGTTGTTACTATTTCAGGAGTATATACAAAGGTGTTGTATCCATGTCCGATCACGGGTTTTTGTTTTATCGCCTCTATCGCGTATTCCCAGACTCCCGCCCTGTAAGTAAGGTCAGGGCTTTTATGGAATATACCGACTATCAGCCATTCAAAAAGATCCAGCCGTTTAAATACGACAAATATCAGATCCAGCGCCACCCCTATCCCTGCGTAGGTCAGGATGTTCATTACGGGTGTGAATTTCAGTATCTGCGGAATTATCGCTATGACTGCTATGATCACCAGCACTATGACTGATGTAAGGCTCTTTACTCTTATGTTTGAGAATATTGATACCGCCAGTGCTATCCAGAGTATATATCTCTTCTTTTTAGCATAGAGGTCGACAAACATCGCGGCAAAAAACAGGAACGCCATCTGGAAAACTATGTGGGAGCTTTTGAAGCCCAAAAACCAGTTGTCATAGTAATAATCCATGGAGTAATACATTCCCCATCTGTAGATAAGTATGGTGATGAAGTTTGCGAGAACAAGCGCTCCGAAAAAGATCATCTGCGCAATAAGGAAGCTGCGAAGATCTTTCAGGATGCCGTATTCCACAACGAGCAGGAAGATAATGATACCAAAGGAATACTCAAGAGCGCGCTTTATGCCTTCCCCGTTAACCACTGATGCAAGGCACATTACAAAAAGCAGACCCCCCGTCATAAGCAGCAGCGGCGAGAGCTTTTTGATCAGCCGGTCTTTGATGATGAACAGTATTATCACAATTCCCGCGATGATCTGCAGGCCGGTATAAGCCTTTCCTGCCCAGCTAATGTTATCCTCCAGTATGCCTATCTGAAAAAAGGGAAAGGTCAGGAGTATAAAGAGTATCAGATTCTTTTTTCCGTATCTTGCGGTTTTGCTCATCTTATCTTCCAGTAAAAAAATAAAAGCTTCAGTCTGTAAAGCAGCGCCTTCAGGGCATCATTTTTATCGGCCGCGTCTTTAAATCTTTTGGTTCCTATCGCGTTCCACGGCGCGTCGTTATACAGATGCCTTTTAAGCTCATTTTTTTCTTCGCGGGACGCATCCCAGTCCGCATGCCCAAGGAGGCAGTTATAGACATACCTCAGCGCGTCTATCAGGAAGCGCGAATAAGCCTTATACTCCACTTCATTTTTCGTGTCGATGATCATCAGCATTTTCTCAAGCGCCCTCTCACTGTCATCCGCAAAGTCTTCACGGAAACGGTTTGATGCAGAGCTTTTATTATCGAAATAATAATACCAGATGCGTTTTACATAATACATCCTAAGATCATCCATCATTCTGAGATTCCATATGGTATCTTCAAACATCTTCAGATCTTCGGGAAAGAAGTGCGCCTTTTCCGCAAGGCTTTTCTTTTTAATGAACCGGGCTGCTATCCCCCTGTTGATATATCCTTTGTTTTCAAAACGATACGGCTCCCCCATGCACTCCGCTCTGGTCTGATGTATCCTTTCAGGAGAAAGCTCTTCGCTAAGAGAGATCAGTTCTTCTTTTTTTGCGGGCTGCTCATCACCTCCTGCGGCCTGCCGGCATATCCTGCCCCTCTCCTCCTCCGGGATATAGACAGTTCCGCCCCAGACAGCATCCAGACCGGGATCTTCAAGTATCGCAGCTGCCTCCTCAAAGCAGACGCGGCTCAGTATATCATCATCATCCAGAAAGGTGATGATATCTCCACTGGCTTTTCTTATCGCAAAATTACGTGCCGCGGAAACTCCGGCCTCATTCCTGTGAAAGATCCTGATCTTCTCATCCTTTGCGTATCTCTTATCCAGCTCTTTAGCAAAGGCCTCGCTGCTGCCGTCGTCTGCAATGCACAGCTCATACTCCGACCATGTCTGTTCCCTGACAGATGTGACAGCTGCCTCCAGCTTTGAGAGATCCGCATCTTTGACCGGAAGGATAACACTTATCAGAGATTTTTCAGCACTCACTTTCTGTATGCCTCCATGTCGTGCGTGACCCTTTCATCCTCCGGAGGCGGAGTCATATAATCCCCGAATACTCCTGTAAGATATTTATCCCACGCGGATGTTGAGCAGAGTGTCAAATCTTCAAACGGCAGTTCTATCAGGTCTTCATACTCTTTTCTGGTAAGAGCCTGACCGGGGCCGTCATATGCCCATGTGACCATACCGCACAGATTGCTTTTTTCATATGGGTATTTGTACGCGTGCTTCTTCTGCATAGCGCATATGCGCTTTCTTCCGAGCAGCTTTGCGACAGGCTTCATAAATAATTCTTTTAAAATGATGATCAGTCCTGATGAGCCGTAACCGAACCTTACCACGGTTGCCATATTCAGCCTGCAGAGGTTCAGGGCTTTTCTGTAATGTTTCTTTCTTGTCTTCTCATCACCGGGAAGACCATCCACCGGGAAGATATCTATCCAGAGTGAAGCCACCTCTTCCTCGTCATAATTTTCCTCTGTTATGCTTGTATCTGTATCAAAGAGTTTCATGAACGGCGTTCCCAGATTTCCCGCCTCATAGCTGGCCAGCAGCATATTCGAAGGCCAGAGTTCTTTCTCTTCATTCAGCTTCACCAGCTTTTCATAGTCCGGCCTTGGCATTGATATATCTATATCATCATCCCATGGAATAAACCCCTTGTGCCGGACTGCTCCTATAAGGCTTCCCGCACAAAGGGTATATTTAAGTCCATATTTGCGTGTCACCTCATCAAACGCGGCCACAAGCGCCAGCTCTGTCAGCTGTATTTCTCTAAGCGACAGTTTTTTCAAGAAAACCTCCTGCGTGAAAGACCGGCCTGAACTCCCCTTTTGTTGCTCGATCTGACATACATGTTACCAAAAAATGAAGCTAACGGGAAGAAATGACACAGAATGAAGATAAGCGCCTTCCTTGAAAATACTATGGGTGCTCTAAGCAGGCTTTTTTCACGCTTTTTCAGTTCGTTTCTCAGTTCATCCTGCTGCATGCTGTACTTTTCCTTTATTGTCTTTTTAGGAACCTCTGTTATCATCCTGAAGAGCAGGGTGAAATATACTCTGTCCCGGTTTATCTGCGCGTAGTAATGATCCGGCTCCTGGCCGATGCTTTCTTCAACCATGCGGTTCCATACAGGGATCAGGTCAAAATCCATTTCGCTGAAAAGACTTGAAACACTCTTGGGATTTACAAAATAAAAATAGCCTTTCTCCTTCATTCTGACTATTTTTTCCGTGTTTCTGACCGCAAGATAGGTGCCTAACACATCCTCGCCCACCCTTATATTTTCAGGATAAAAGGGCTGCGGGAGCAGGCTTTTTTTGTAGATCTTCGCCCACGGATAGTGAAGCCATTCATTTGAATCTATCTTAAAGAATTTACGGAGATAATCATCTTTTGAAACAACCTCATATCCGTGCTCTCCTGTGCCGGTACAGGCTTCGCCTCCTTCAGGACTGACTATCTCACATGTAGCCATTTCCGCACCTGTCTGCTGCATCACATCACTCATGTGCTCAATGATGTCACTGCTTATCCAGTCATCAGAATCGACGAACATAACATATTCGCCGCCGGCCTCTTCCAGACCTTTGTTCCTTGCCCTGGAAACGCCCCCATGCGGCACGTTGATGTTTTTTACCCTGTCATCCTTTTGCGCGTACTCGATCGCTATGGCTTCTGAGCCATCATCCGAACCATCGTTTACAAGGATCACTTCCAGATTTTTATACGAAGAAGAGACGACGCTTTCTATACATCGTCCGAAATACTTTTCAGAATTATAATAAGGTATAATAACGCTGACAAGCGGCTCCATATCCATCCCCAAAATAAGTTTATATGAGATTATATCATTTAGGAGTAGTATATGTCTATGTTTTGGGGATACTTTCCGCTTTATCTAAACATTATTTCAGGACTTTTCCTTCTTTTTCCTGCAATTTATTAAAGTTTTTGCTTTTATCTTTAGCAATATCTGTAATGCTGCAGGCCGGTTTCGTGTTCTTTTTTCTTTTTCAGGATATCAAGATACAGCCGCTGCATGTTTCTTGCGTGAGCTTTGTCTGTAAAGCGCTTTGAACGCTCAAGAGAATCCTCTGACATTCTTCCGGCAAGCTCTTTATCCCTGATGATCTTCAGACAGCCCTGCTTAAATTCTTCCCGGTCATTGTAGATAAAGCCATTCACTCCGTCATCCAGCAGTCCCTTCAGGCTTGTATCATTTCTGCATATGAGCGGGAGACCGCACGTTATAGCTTCGATATATGTAAGACTGTGCATCTCAAACATGGATGCTGAAAGGAATGCCTCCCCCAGCTTATAATACTTATATATCTCCTGACGGTTCACCACTCCCGTAAAGATAACCCTGCCGGAAACGCCGTTTCTCTCTGCTCTCTTTTTCGCGGCTTTCAGATACGGGCCGTCGCCGACCATAAGGAGATAAGCGTCGCCCTCTTCCTCCAGTACATCACGGAAGAAGTCTATGAGCTCCCTGATATTCTTTTCAGCGCTTATCCTTGAGATACAAACAAACAGCTTCCCGTTATCCGGGATATCGTACTTTGCAAGGATGGCTTTTCTTTCTTCATCCGATAATGGCTTTTTAAATATATCCTGCTTGATCCCGTTAGGCACTACACAGACCTTGTTTTTTACATGATAATCATCCTTCAGTATGTTTCTGGCCTTCTCGGATGGAGTTGTGATGACCGCGGTTCCCTTATATATAAAGGGTGCTAATATCGAACCGGCCGCCTTGCTGAATGCGCTTCCCGCCTGTCCGGCACCATGAAAGATGAACTGGGTGTAATTTGTATGGAGTGTCATTATAAGCGGCGCGCCGGCTGCTTTTGCTATGCTCTTTGCCATCGTATGGGCCGTTCCCTCTGTCTGACAGTGTACGATATCAGGCTTCCAATCCTTAAGCTCATCGAGTATCGGGTCTTTAAACTTAAGACTCTGCCGATACCCGGGATAAATGGGAAGACTGAAAGATCCGCACATATAATACATGCCCTGTTTTCTGCTTTTTCTGTCCAGCGACAGACAGAGTACGCGCACATCGTTGCCAAGCTCTCTCAGAGTCTCCGCTTCCATAAATGTCATCTCAGCCAGTCCGCTTACAACCGTAAAATATGTATCTGAAGCAATAAGAATCCTCATGTCGATAACCCCCTCTTTTCTGCTTTTTATCTTACCCCCCTGTATCCGGCGCAAAGACGATAAAACTCCCTCCATTGTCTGTAGATACTCTCCTCGCTGTACTGGTCCGCAATCCTCTTTGAATCAGAGACCATTTTATCATACATATCCCTGTCTGTTTGGATCTTTCGTATCAGTTCCGTGAATTCTTCGTTGCTGCCAGCTTTAACATATCTGTCTGTAAGTATATCCCTGTATTCGGGAAGATCTCTCAATAAAAGCGGAAGATGCACGCTTGCCGCTTCAAGTATGGACATTGGAAAAAGCTCTTCATACGACGGAAAGAAAAAAAGATCCGATATATTCAGGAGTTCGTTTATCTCTTCCCTGCTCACGATCCCGGTAAAACGCAGGTTATCCGGGGGTGAATCTATGATCTCCTTTATCTCACTGTATCCATCTGCCAGTGCCCCAAACGGAAAGCCTCCCGCCCATATAAAGCGCAGGTCCGGCAGCGCGGCGGCGACATCGGCAAAATCCTTTACACCCTTGCCCTTGCGTGTCTGGCCGGACGCGAATATTACAAAATCGTCTTTTTTGTATCCGTATTTTTCTTTCAGGCTTTTTCTTTCCTCCGCGTTCTTCGGATAGAACTCGCTTTTTGCCACAAAATTCGGGATATAGTGTATCCGCTCCTCATTGTACCCATAGGAGCTGACCTCTTCCCTAAGAATCGGGTTAACTACATGCACTCTGTCAGCGGTTTTATATATCAGCCTTAGGTACCACTTAAACAGCTTCATTATCAGCCACGGAAGGCGCATGGAGTTTTCCGCCATTTTCGGCGTCATGTGTATGGAAACGACAGAAGGCTTTCTGCTCAGGCGCATTTTTATGAAGCTTGCCGGATCCACTGTGTGAACATGCAGAACGTCTCTGTCTCCTGTGCGTGAATTAAAGCTCAGGTCAAATTCATCCTTTCCGTATGTCTTAAGAAGCCTTATCTGTTCCGAATACGCGCTTCCCACGCCCTGACCCTTTACCGAATCCGCTTTGGAAAGCACTCCTATCTTTATCATTTTATTGTCTCCTTATATTTCCCGCCTGCCGCGCCGCTATCTGCAGGTGATCCTTTCATGAATGTGTAGTCTTTGAATTTGACAGGCAGTCCCTTTTTCTTAACTGCCGCGAAGCCGAATATTGAGATAAATGTCATCAGCTCCGCTATCGGGAAAGCAGCCCACACTGCATCCGCATCCAGTATCCCGAAAAGCGCAAGAGCCGGCAGAACTATGAAAAGAAAATTCTCCAGAAAACAGAAGATATTGGATATCGCTATCCTTCTCATGCCCTGCGTATAGTTTATAAACGCTGTATTCAGAGAATACAGAAGCAGACCGGCCGAATAGATCCTAAGTCCTCTTGCCGCCATCTCCGCCATGGCTGAGTTTCCGGCAAATATCCTGGTTATCATCGGCGCAAACGGGAAAAGTATAACAAACAGGACCGCTCCCGTTATCAGCGCATATTTTGATGTGGTCTTCACCAGAGTGCAGGCTGCCTGTTCGTCTTTCGTTCCCGATATGAGACCCGCGATCAAGGAGCATGTCATCCCCATTCCCACCATAACACACGATGTAAAATTCAGTATAGTATTGAGTACGCTCAGCGCGGCGGTTGCCGCAATCGCAAACGCGCTCTTTAACATAAGACCGTTCAGTACTCTTGTACGCAGCATTGCAGAACCGGAGCCCACCGCAGATGACGATCCCGTAAAAATTATATCTTTTAAGATACTGAAACTCAGACCTTTGAACGAAAAACGGAATATTATGTCCTTTCTGCGAAAATGCGTGAGCATAAGTAAAAAAGCCGCAAAGTAACTTACGGATGTGGTAAGCCCCATCCCCAGCATCCCCCCGTTAAATACCAGGACATTCAGAAAGTCACCTGATATATCAAGAACTGTCATTAATATCACCGCCGTGATTATCCGGTTTGGGTCGCCGTCCAGCCTCATCAGGCCGTTGAACTCCAGCAGATAAAAAACGAACGGAACGGAAAACAGCATTCCGAGTATATAGTCAGAGGCCGGTGCGGCAAGATGCGCCGCGTCACCTGATGCCCCCAGCAGCACACTTATCTGAGACCTGAATATAAGAAGCGCGGCCATTATGACAACGGCAAGTATGAATGTTATGAGCATGCACATCGAAAAGGCCTTTTTCGCGGAGGCCTTGTCCTTCGCACCTATATGACGCGCGCATATTATCTGGGTGCCTGTTGCCAGTATCCCGCTGCACATCATCACAAGGTTTGTAAGCGGTGTGACAAGACCATAGGCGGCCGTGGCGTCAGTCCCCATAAAATGGGCTATCACTATGCCATCAATGACCATACCCAGGGTGGCCATTATGGCAGCGGCGATCATACCCACCAGATTCTTTTTGAACAGTGTGTTGATATCTTCCATTTTCTAACCTACTAATGATAAATCGCATAGATAGGTTTTATCAAGTGAAATCGTCAGATATTCCCCTCATCCGTCGCCTCCGGCAGCGAGGCAGGACGGCAAGAGAATCAGCAGCGATGTCGTCTCGCTTCATATATATTTCCGGGTGCCGGTATTTTATTATCCCGCCGATGATGCATATATATCGAAGTGTGACTAACCCGACAATCGTCACACGGAGATATATATGCATCGAGGCGGGATGTGAAGATATTCTATACTATCTCTTTATAATACGAGGTGGACGGCGCCGTAGACCCCGGCGTCATTTCCGAGTGCGGAAAGAACAATCTCTGTTTCGCGTGATGTGTGGAAAGCATACTTTTTGTAGTATCTTTGTATGGCATCTGTGAGAATGGGGCCGGCTTTTGACATACCGCCTCCGATAATATATGCCTCCGGGTCAACAACACATGATACAGATGCCATCGCGCGGCCCATCAGCTCCCCTAAAGCGTCAACCAGTGAAAGAGCCACCTCATCCTTCGCCTTGGCAGCGTCGAAAATATCTTTTGCCGTAAGAGATGCGTTTGTCCGCAGAGGCGTCTTTACATCATCCGTCCCAAGCCGCTTCACGGCCATCTTAACAATACCCTCAGCTGACGCATACTGCTCAAGACATCCTTTTTTTCCGCAGCTGCAGCATTCAGTCTCATCAGGTGATACAGGGATATGCCCGATCTCCCCGCCGCCTCCGAAGGCACCGGAAACTATCTTCCCGTCAATTATAACGCCTCCTCCGACACCGGTTCCCATAGTTATCATAACGGCATTACTCCACCTGCCTGCATGTCTCATCTCCCCGAGAGCAGCCGCGTTCGCATCATTAGCAGCGCATACCTTAATGCCTTCAAGAAGCTCAGAAAGCTCCTTTTCGACATTTCGGACTCCCCAGCCAAGATTAACGCAGCGGTTTACTATGCCGCCCTCCAGCACAGCTCCGGGCACGGCGATACCTGCGCCTTCAAGCTCTGAAAGCGATATATCCTTCCCGGTTAGGTAGTCTTTTACAGCTTTAGCGATGTCCGTAAGTATAGCTTCTCCGCTGTTTTCTTTACGGGTGGGGATCTCCCATTTTTCCACAAGCTCCCCGCTGCTTCTGAAAAAGCCTATCTTTACCGTTGTTCCTCCCAGATCGATCCCAAATGCATATGGAAGCATAGATAAATCCTCCTGCCTACTCCTCAAAGTCCACAGACCTGCCGGTGCGCGCGGACTCACGAACCGCGTCCATAAGACGCAGCACCCTTCTTGTTTCGTCTATCTTAACAAGGAATTCCTCCCTGCCTTCTGCCGCATTGACATAATTCGTAAAATAATCCTCATGTTTAGTATCCGCAGCCGGAATATCTTCCGTAAGTATAAGTCCGTCCGCCGGAGACCCGAAGGAACGGGTCGGTCCCGCGGCTGTTATAGTCCGCCCGCTGCCGACATTTTCCAGAAGATTCTTCGTCCGCACTATCTTTCTGGACTGACTTCACCTTTCCGGGTATCATTGAATCCATCATACAGCTCCTTATCTTTTTTGTGCTAACTTTAATGATAAGTTAATACTGTATGATGTGAAAGGGGCTTCGGCCTCTTTTTTTACTTGCCCACGAAAATTATACTCTGAGTTCCTATATATTTCCTTAAAGGAGGTTCAACAATGCTAACCACCGACCTGCAAAAAATCGGAAACCGCCTATTAGCCTACAGAAAAAGATCAGGAATGACTCAGGCTCAAATGGCCGAGGCCTCATATCTGTCCGACCGCGCTTATGCCAGCATTGTACGCGGCGAATCAGACATGCGTGTTATTACCGCTGTTCAGATCTGCACCGTTTTAAATATCACCCTTGACGACCTGTTTGTTGAAGAAAATGACAAAGATTATAAAACGATAATAGACGAGCAGATATCATCATGCTCTGAGGAAAAGCTTAAGACTATTTCCCGGCTTATCGAGCTCTTACAAAAACCAGTATGAAAAAGCCGGGGGAAATTATCCTCCGGCTCTTTGTTCTTATCCAAAGATTGAAAATGGGATTTTTAAGTGTGGCAGAAAACCTTCCTCTGTATCCCTTCGGTTATGCTCTGGAAAGATATTCGCCTGTTCTGGTGTCTATCTTGATGATCTCTCCCTGTTCAATGAAGAGCGGAACCATTACCTGGGCGCCTGTCTCCACCTTGGCCGGCTTTGTTGCCCCGGTTGCGGTGTTGCCTTTAAAGCCCGGCTCTGTTTCCACTATCTCCAGCTCTACCGCTAAAGGCGGTTCCACTGAAAATACCTTGCCCTTGTATGAGCAGACCTTTACCATTTCGTTTTCTTTGACGAATTTCATTGAATCGCCGGCATCCTCGTGGCTTAACTGAAGCTGCTCGTATGTGTTTGTGTCCATATAGTTATACATATCGCCGTCGTCGTACAGATACTGCATCTCCACTCTGTCGATATGCGCGTTCTCAAATTTTTCCGTGGGACGGAAGGTTTTTTCAACCACTCCACCCGATATGATGTTTTTGATCTTGGTCCTTACAAAGGCCGCGCCTTTTCCCGGCTTAACGTGCTGGAAGTCAAGGATCTGATATACTTCACCTTCTATTTCCACTGTGAGACCGTTTTTAAAATCACCTGCTGATACCATATTATATCCTCCTTGCTGATGCAGTCTTTATCTACTGCCCAGAATATTTTAAAGTGTGAAACCTAAAGTTTCAACAATTTCTTTGCAAACCTCATCTACGCTGCGCTCATTGGTATCTATCACAACGTCCGCCACCTTAAGGTAGGTTTCCTGACGGGTCTTCATCAGTTCTGTGATGTAATCAAGGTCAAGATACTCTCCCATCATGGAACGGCTCCTGTCGTTTTTCATTCTCTGCTTGATCGTCTCCGGAGAGGCCGTGAGAAGGATGATAACACCCTTTTCCTTAATCATTTCTATGTTTTCATCCCGGAGGAAAATCCCGCCTCCGAGCGAGATGACCTGATAATTCTTTTTAAGCACCTGCCTCAGGTATTTTGTTTCCTTATCCCTGAAATAGCTTTCCGACTTCGATGCCACGATATCGGCGATATTCATGTGCTCCTTGTTTTCTATATAGGCGTCAAGGTCCACTCTCTTAAGGCCGTACTTTCTTGCCAGCATATTCGCCACCTCAGACTTGCCCGTACCCATAAAGCCGATGAGGAATACTCTTTTATAGTTATCATGGATGACATCCAGAACAGTTTCCAGACTCTCAATGTTCACCTGCCCCGGCGCGCTCGACTTGGTAATGGACGCAAAAGTAATGCAGCTTTCCATAAATTCGCCCAGAAGTCTGGTTATCATCCCAAGATGTCCCATTGAGATAGATACCACCGGACAGGACTCGTAGGTACTTGTTATATTTTCGGTGGCCGTTATAAGATTGATAACATCCTTCTTACTGTTTGGCATGTATGCAGCCTTGACTATATCCGCCCCGAGGTCCTGCATCTCAAAGAAGTTTCTTATCATTTCCTCCTGAGTCGGAGTTTTATTGAAATCATGCCTTGAGATGATCACATAAGCCCCGAAATCCTTGAGCATCTCAACAAAGTCTTTGTCGCTGCCGATGGCCGATGCCTCCACATCTATGATGTCGGCAAAAGAGCCTTCCGCCACAGTTCTTAAAAGCTTTCTGTAATAGTCGCCGGATATCTCGCATTTTCCGCCCTCCGCGACATTCCTGAAGGTAAAGATCATCGGCTTTCTGCATTCAGCCTTTATCTTGCCCAGAATCGTGCGCACCGCGTCTATATCTTTAACCTTTGAGAAGTGGTCGGCCCTGAACTCGATGATGTCACAAGAAGAGTTGCCTGCAAGCCTTGCCAGCTCCATTATCTCTCTTTCTTTTTCCCCAAGAACAATAGCACAGATCTTGGGACGACCTGCGCCTATTTCCAGATTGCGTATCTTTATTGTCTTAGCCATACCAGTGCCTCCTTGCAGCACGCCTTTCTCCGGTGCGGGATCCGGGTATTTCCGTTCCTATGCATTTTCAAACTGCGCGTTATAAAGGTCAGCGTAAAAACCGTTCTGAGACATTAGCTCAGCATGGTCTCCCTGCTCTATGATATCTCCGTCCTTCATGACAAGAATAAGATCAGCATTCTTTATAGTGGAAAGCCTGTGGGCGATTATAAATGAAGTGCGCCCGTGCATCAGCTTGTCCATCGCGTCCTGGATCAGCTGCTCCGTACGCGTATCCACCGAGGATGTGGCCTCATCCAGGATAAGGAACGGCGCGTTCTCCACCATTGCCCTTGCTATGGTGATCAGCTGCTTCTGCCCCTGGGAAACATTGGCATCCTCATCAAGTATAGTGTCATATCCGTCAGGCATTGTCATGATGAAATGGTGTATCCCGGCCATCTTTGCGGCTTCCTCCACCTGTTCATCAGTAGCTTCCTTGCTGTATTTAATGTTTTCCTTTATAGTACCTTCAAACAGCCATGTGTCCTGAAGCACCATGCCGAAAAGAAAATGCACCTCTGATCTTCTCATTTCCGAGATATCATGTCCGTCGATGCATATCCTTCCGCCGTCCATTTCATAAAAACGCATTAACAGATTTACCATCGTGGTCTTGCCTGCTCCGGTGGGCCCTACTATGGCTATCTTCTGTCCGGCTTTAGCGTGCGCGCTGAAGTCCTTTATAATTGTCTTTTCCGGATTATAGCCGAATCTCACATGATCAAATTCCACATCGCCTCTTGCCTGCTCAAGGGGGATCTGCAGGGGCTTATACGTGTCATCCTCCATTTCTTCTTCGTCAAGGAACGCGAATACACGCTTGGAGGCTGCTGCCGCGCTCTGCATCTGGGTGAACACCTGACCAAGCTGCTGGAGAGGCTGTGTGAAAAGACGTATATATATCATGAATGCCACTACGGTTCCGAAGCTTATTGTACCTTTTGCAGTCATTACCGCACCTGTTATGCATACGGCTACATAGCCGAAATTCCCTACAAACTGCATTATGGGCGGCATCATGGTTCCGAAGAACTGGGCAACAAACATATTCTTCCTGTATATCTCGTTAAGACCGGCAAATACCTTATATTCCTTCTGCTCCGCATTATATGCCTTTACCACATTCTGACCCGTAAAAGTCTCTTCTATAACACCGTTTAAGAGGCCCAGGTTCTCCTGGGTCCTGTCAAAGTATTTCTGCGACCTGCCCATTATCACGGTCATCATGATAAAGCCGATAAGGGCTGCCCCAAGCGCTACCAGAGTAAGCGCCCAGTTTGTAAAGAACATGATGATCAGAACTCCGATGAACTGAGTGCCTGCGTTAAAGAGATTCCCGGCGCTCTGGTTAAGTGCCATTGCTATCTGGTCTATATCATTTACGACCCTGGAAAGAATATCTCCTATAAGGGTTGAGTCAAAGTATCTTAACGGAAGTTTATTGATCTTAGTGCAGATGTCCTTCCTTAAGCCGTATGCCGTGCGCTGCGTCACGGAGTTCATAACAAAACCCTGCAGGAAGAGGAATATAAAACCTACGGCATACATGATGATAAGCGTTATGCCTATCCTTGTCACAGCCGCCATATCTATATCCCCATTAAACCCCTCCGTTATAAGGTCTGCTATCCGGCTTATAAACCGCGGCCCGAGTATGGTTACAATGGTACCTGCAACCGAAAAGAAGAGGGACAGGAAAAGAAGTTGTTTATTTCTTCCCAGATATCTTATCAAGGGAGAAAGGTAATGTAAGCTGGCGTGTTCTCTCTGACCTCTACGCATTGGCTAATTCCTCCTCTGATAATTGTGAATACGCGATCTGACGGTAGACATCACAATCCTTTAAAAGCTCTTTATGCTTTCCTTTGCCCACCATCTTACCTTCATCTAAAACGATTATAAGGTCTGCGTCCTTAACTGTACCTATACGCTGCGCCACTATAAGGGTGGTGGCATCCTCTGTCTCTTTTTTAAGTTCTTGTCTCAGTATCTTGTCTGTCTTATAATCCAGCGCGGAGAAAGAGTCATCAAATATAAATATCTCCGGCTTTTTACATATGGCCCTTGCTATGGATATCCTCTGCTTCTGTCCGCCGGAAAAGTTTGTTCCGCCCTGAGCAACCTCCGCATATATCCCGTCTTCAGTCTTTTCGATTATGTCTCTTCCCTGGGCTATCTCAAGAGCATGGAGGATCTCTTCATCCGTGGGTTGAACCTTGTCCTCATCGCCTCCGTACGCCACATTGGAAGCTATTGTTCCTTTAAATAAAATGGCTTTTTGTGAAACATAGCCTATCTTTTCCCTGAGGGTCTTCTGTACATAATCCTTTACATTCACTCCGTCCACGAGCACCTCGCCCTCGCTCACATCATAAAAGCGCGGCACAAGATTGACCAGCGTACTCTTGCCCGAGCCGGTAGAACCGATAAATGCCACCACATCACCCATAGATGCCTCAAAGCTTATGTCTTTAAGCACCGGCTCCCTGGCATCAGGATATGAGAAGCTTACGTTATTAAATACTATGCTGCCTCTGGTCTGTGTTTCCTCATCAAAGGGACCGTCATTCAGCTTAGCCGTTGTGTCAAGAACCTCATTTAAACGGTCGGCAGAAACCATAGCCCTCGGGAGCAGAACAAATATCATTGATATCATCATGAACGCAATGATTATCTGAATGGCATATGACATAAATGTGACAAGCTCACTGAATATGTCTATCCTTGCCATCAGCCCGCTGGTATTCTGGATAATGCTTGCTCCAACCCAGTAAATAGCCAGTGAAGTTCCGTTCATCACCACACCGATCATCGGGAAGATAACAGACATCACCCTTCCCGTGAACAGGTGATTTCTCATCAGCGGATCGTTTGCGTTTTCAAATTTATCCGTTTGATACTTTTCCGCATTGTAAGCCCTTACAACACGAATACCCGTCAGGTTCTCTCTTGCCACTCTGTTAAGGTTATCCGTGAGCTTTTGTATAAGCTTGAATTTTGGTGTTACGACTATAAGCGCCGAGCCTATTACACACACCAGTATCACTATCGAGATGCCCGTAACCAGTATCCACTGCTCACCCTTTCCGAGTATCTTTATAAAGGCCCATACCGCTATGATAGGAGCTCTCAAAAGAGCCTGCAGACCCATTCCTATTACCATGGTGACCTGGCTGATATCGTTTGTGGATCTGGTCAGAAGACTGGCCTGTGAAAAACGGCTTACCTCTTCAAAGGAAAAGGACGTTACCTTCTGAAAAAGCATATCCCGGATACCGCAGGCAAAACGCGTAGCCACCTGCCCGGTGAAAAAGCCGACAAGTATTACACACGCAAGGTCTCCAAAAGCGCAGGCCAGCATGATAAGTCCGTAGTGCCATACGTCCGATAAGCTCCCTCCGCTTTCAACCACCTGTGTTACTTTTGTCATATAATCCGGCAATGTTAACGTACACCATACAGATGCCACAACAAATACGAGCACGAAGAAAACATACACCCATTGCCTGGCTTTCATGTAGCGCAGAAGTTTTATCATTACTTTATTCTCCCGTTTATATTCATGTTCCGGTCTTTCGCCGGATGGTATATCCGTACCTGTCCTATTGATATCTGCGGACAGAAGCGTTTACAGACGATGCTCCCCGGGACATTTTTCCCTGTGCCTGAAGAAGAATGGCATGACTATCTTTTCGCCAAGCCTCTTCAGGCGTATCTTGAAAACAGTGTCCATTTTTATCGGCTTTACCAGGATAGACCTGATGCCTGCCTTGTTGGCTCCCCATACATCAGTGAAAAGCTGGTCTCCCATGAACAGCGCCTTGTCCCGTCCGCATTTCAGCAGCGACATCGCCTGGGCATATCCTTTTTTTGACGGCTTTTTCGCATCAAAGATATAAGGTGAACCAACCGCGTCAGCGAAGGGTTTGACTCTTTGCAGGTCGTTGTTGGAAATGATGCAGGTCTTAAACCCTATATCCTTAAGGTACTTAAAAAAAGCAACCGCTTTTTCGTCTGATGGTGCTCCGTGTTCCACCAGTGTATTGTCCACATCAAGGATCAGCGATCTGTATCCTTTGTCGTAAAGCTTCTGAAAATCCACTGTATATGCGCTTTCCACATATACGGTGGGGTAAAATTGCCTGAACATTATTTTTCTGCTTTTCCTAATTTTTTGATCTCGTCGATGAATGTGTTGATGTCTTTGAATTCTCTGTATACGGACGCGAATCTTACATATGCAACCTGATCCACTTCCTTTATCCTGTCCATTACTATCTCGCCGATCTGCGTGCTCTTCATCTCTCCGGTTCCTAAAGCATAAATGTCTGTCTCTATGTCATCTATCAGCTGCTCAAGGCGGGCTGCCGAAACAGGCCGCTTATAGCAGGCTCTCAAAACACCTTTTTCTATCTTGGTGCGGTCATAGGCCTCCCTGTTCTCGTCCTTTTTGATGACTATAAGAGGGATGGTCTCTATCTTTTCGTATGTGGTAAAGCGCTTCTTGCACTCCTCACATTCTCTCCGCCTTCTGATGGCGCTCTTATCCTCGTTAGGTCTTGAGTCGAGCACTTTTGTTTCCTGGCATCCGCAAAATGGACATTTCATTTGTTCAGCCTCCGTCTCATATATTGAGAGATTATACAATATATTGTGTTGCTATAGCAAGGGAAAACACAATCTGTATACCGCCTCCGGCCATATATATACATATTTAAAATTTTACTAAATACTGCGGGTATATATTCTGGCGCTCGGCCTTCCCGCCGCCATCCAGGATATCGGTGTCGGCGCATTCCTGTTCTTCTTTATCGCGCTCACAACAAATCAGGGACGTTTTCTTGACTGGAGCGCAAGAAGAGCCGTCATGAAGATGGCGAAAGCAAATAAGACGTAGCCCTGGAAGGACATATTCTGTCTATATCAATCCGAACTCCTTAAGTGAAAGGTAAAGTCCATCCTCCTCCATGCGCTTTGCGTGGAGGGGGATCTTTTCCAGAAGACGCGGATCCCCGTTTCCCATGCACACCCCGTATTTAACACAGGTAAGCATCTCATAATCGTTAAAGCTGTCCCCGTATCCGTAGGTGTTTTCCATATCGGCGCCAAGCAGCTCCACCATTCTTCTTACTCCTCTTTCCTTGGTCTGCCACTTGGGTATGGTCTCCAGCAGGACATTGTGATGATTGATGACATTATATCTGTCACCGAGCGCGGCAACAAAGCCGTCCTCATCACTGACTTCTTTAAAGCCTCCACTGACCTTGGCTATCTCAGTAACGTTTTCATCATACTGTCTCAGGACGCCGGGATCTGTTAAAGAAAAGATACGTTTTATATCCCCCGCGGGATCTTCAGTCGTTTGCGGATGATAATATATATGCTCCGCTCCTTCCGAGAATGGATTAAATCCGAATCTCACAAAGTTTTCCACAAGAGCCGCGGACTCTTCTTTATCTATAGTATCATTAAAAAGGACTTCCTGTCGCCATTCACCATAGGCGCCTGCTCCCGCGATCATCCCGTCAAATCCAAGCTCAAGTATTTCGGGGAATATCATACTCTTTGTACGGCCTGTGCAGACAACCGGGTGATGGCCGTTTGCCTTAAGCCTGTCTACAGCCTCAACTGTTGAGGCTGGTATGCCGTGCCGCGGAGAATATATCGTTCCGTCTATGTCCAGAAATATGATCGTCTTATTCTTCATTTAAGTATGCCGTCAGGTCTGTTGTTCTGTATTTTTCAGCCGGATCTTCATCTCCGTTTTTCCAGAGTCTTTTATATCCGTAGATGTTTTCCGCACTCACATCATCATAGATCACCGTGCCTGCTTCCCAGGAGTAACCGCTGGCGTTAAAACTGCCTAAAAGTATATATCCTACTTCATAGCCTTTTCTTGCAAGAGGCAGGGTTGACGCGCCCCTTTCCATCCGGTCCAGCTCGTCCCCATGTGTGGCATAACCCTTTACCGCGGATGCAGAGGGATCCTTCTTCGCTGCTTCATATTCTTCGGTAAATTCATTGTTTTCGGCGTAGCAGGATATAACGCAGAAATCCGCAAGATCAAGTTTCTTCTTTTTTGTGTATTCTTTTATATATCTGTTGTAGCCAAGTGCGATCTCCGGCCTGTAGGCAATAAATATCCGGCAGTCCGGGTCATTTTTCAGGATAGTCTTTGCGCTGTTGTACGCAGCCTCCTCGTCGCCCTCACCATATATCTCCTGATGCGACACCGCCTTTATCCGTCTTGAATTGTTTAAACTGTCTGTCAGCGCATTGGCGCAGTATATGCCGTCTTTTATCTTTGTATATATGTCATACGCTGCCTTAGCCATGCCTTTGTCATCCAGAGGTATCTCGCCGCCGTCTTCAAGCCTCTTTTCAAGCCATTCATCAGCCACTTCATACGCCCATGCCCCTGTAAGCTCATACGCGGTGTAAAGACACCCGTTGACTTTATATTCGTCCGGAAAGCTTCCTATCATTATCACAGCGATCCCTGCTTCAAGCGCTTCTGCGACCGCAGGCTCAAGTATCTCCTCGGACAGGGGAATGAGTACGATCCCTCCTATTCTTCCTTCCGATACCGCTTCTTTTATTATGCTTTCCTGCTTATATACGTCATTTGCGGCATACTTGACATCACATGAGATGTTGTAGTTCTCCATCCCTTTATTCATTGCGTCCATAAGCATGCTGATCCCCAGCTGCTCCTCTGACGGGAATACTGCGATCACCTCTCTGCTTCCGTTCCAGGTAAAGTCTTCTATATCAAACTTCGGAACCGGCGCTGCCGTGCTGCTGCTCTTTTTATTCTCCGTTTTTCCTGCCCCGCACGCACTGACAATGCTCAGGATAAGGAGTATCACTATTAAACCTGCTGCTTTCTTCATAGCTTTCATATTTTCTGTCTGTTCTCTTTCTGTTGCTTACCAGGCTTTTCCATTTTATCCCGCGCTGCTTCCCAAAAGATTTTTTGACGGCTGATACTCATATTCATGCCTTCCGCCATCCAGTTCCACATCACCGGAATCAGCAGCGCACGCCGGGTAGTACGGAAGCGTAATATGTGCTGACATATCATCCGGGATCTCTATAACGAGCTTAAGCGTACCGTCATCTTCTATCTTCCATTCCGACCTTATATCACCGTTCTCAGTTTTATATCTTCCTTTAAATTCTCTTACCCGTCCGTCCGGCAGCGGTTCAAGCCTGATCACAGAAAAACCGGGCTCCTCCGGCCTTATCCCGGCAGCGTATCCGTAAAGGAACTCCTCCCCAAAAGCATAGCCCGGCAGCTCTTTGTTTTCCTCATTGAGCAGAACGTCCCATGCCTTCTCTTCCAGCCCTATTTCCGCAAGCGCCTGGCAGATATACGCTGCCTCCGCGATGCCGCAATTCACTCTGTTCCCATCCTTTTCAAGCCGCAGCCTGAAGCTTTCCTTAAGTCTGTTTTTATCCGGATACAGTCCGAATCTCACAGCCAGAACATATGCTGTCTGAGTGTCCACGGCCGGTCTGCCTGTAAGTGTGTAATACTCTTCGATAAAGGCCTGTTTTATCCGCCTTGCTCTTTTCGCGTACTCCAGAGCATCCTTTTCTTTCCCCAGAACCTTTGCCGCCTCAGAGACTATCCTTACGGCCTCATAGTAATAAGCGGACGATATAAGGTAATCGTCAGTTTCTCCACCGGATAACGCTGACGCATCACCCGTTACGCGACCGTCTCCCGCATGATCGTCAAAGTCATACAGGTTATGTCTTTCGCCACGTTTTGCGTCCTCTCTGTCTATATAGTCAACCCATCCCCTCATTAAGTCATAGTTTTCCGAAATGATGTCTTCGCTGCCATACATCCTGAAGAGTGTCCACGCAATAAATGCGGCCGCTGCTCCGTCTTCTTCCGGTCGCTGTTCTCTTGCGTCTCTTAAAAGCCTCATATAGAAGTCTTTTGCGTGCATACTGTAGCATAACGCGGATGAGGACGCGTTCACATCTCCTATCCACTCTTTACCTCCACTGCACAGATACCAGTTCTCCGGTATATCAACGCTGTTGCATTTCTGAGCATTCAAAATATCCTCATACAGCCTGCCAAGGTATCCATCTGATGTTTCGATGTAACCTGAACGCGGCATATCGGAATAGATCCTGCACGCGGTAAAATCATCTGCGTCCATATCGTCCTTCCACCCGTTAACCTTTACATATCTTCCTCTGAAGCACGTAAAATGCGGAGCTGCCACCTCCTTGCTTCCGTCTGATATGTAAGTAAAGCATTTAGACATCCCGTCCGGACTCCCGCTGCATAAGCTTCCGTCCTTAAGTTCGTTTGCGAATTCCAGTCTTAAGATATCTTCTTTTTCGAGACTCACCGCGCATTCCACATAACCCGCAAAGATCTCTCCGAAATCAAGGATCTTTTCTCCTTCAGCCGTAGTTATCACTTCCTTTGCTTTCAGAGTCTCCTTAACCACAACCGGAAGGGCATATCTTTCCGTGACCGGTATATCCTCATCAAGCATCACGACCTGCTTTTCTTCGTTTTCCTTATCCTCCCAAAGCAGCCTGTTCAGTATCTCCCCGTTGCGGTCGCCGCTGCTTTCTATGTCGGAGCCGTAGTAGCTCCATGTCTCATCCGTAGCTATGACTATGGTATATTCTTCTTTTTCGATCTCCTCTTCGATCTCCGCAGCAGCTGTAGTGACCGTCTCCGCACCGGTTTCCGACTGTGCTTCCTCTTCCTCTGCTGCCGGTATCACTACAGGCGCGATCCCGGCTGACATCCCGGACTGCATCTCTTCTGCTTCTGGTTCTGCCTTGACATCTTCCTGCGGAATCTCTTCCGCTTCTGCTACTGCCCTGACATCCTCCTGCGGAATCTCTTCCGCTTCCTCTATTGCCTTCAGTGCTTTGGCAAGAATATCTTCCGGCTCTACAGCCTCTTCTTTCTCACCCTCTTCCTGCTCCGCCATTATTATGGCTTCTATTGCCTCCTCTAATGTAGGCTCTGAAACCGGCTCTTCTCCGGTTTCAGGCTCAGCATCCGGCTCTATCACATCATCATCGAACAGAGCCATAAGCTCATTTTCCTCAAATTCCCCAAACTCTTCCACCGGCTCTTCGCTCTCTTTTGTAAATACCACCGGCTCCTCCGGTTCTTCTTCCGGTTCCGGTTTTTCGCTCTCTTTTGCAAATACCACCGGCTCCTCCGGTTCTTCCTCCGGTTCTTCTTCCGGTTCCGGCTCTTCGCTCTCTTTTGTAAATACCACCGGCTCCTCTGGTTCTTCCTCCGGTTCTTCTTCCGGTTCCGGTTTTTCGCTCTCTTTTGCAAATACCACCGGCTCTTCCGTTCCCGCATCTATATCGATATCATCTAAGAATGCTGTCAGCTCTTTCTCACCAAATGTGATCGTCTCGCTGAGATCATCCTCGCTTTTATCAAGACTTCCGTCCCCGTTAAGATCATTTATATCAAGTATTTCAATAATAAACTCATCTTCTGTTTTTTTGTCGTTAGACATGGCGAGGGCTTCCGCAACGCTCCCTGTATTGATCCGATCCTCAAAGCTTTCATTGCTGCTGTCTGAGTTTTCAAGGGCCTTTTCTGTCTGCTCCCCGGCGTATAATGCGTCATCTTTAACTCTTTCTCTCAGAGCCTTTATCACAAGTTCCGCCTTAACGGCAAAACGATCTTTGTCCGCTTCATTGTCTGAAGATGTGCATGAGCAATCCTTGTAACGGCTGTTGCCCAGAAATATGTCTATAGAATTGGATTCAGCATTTTCACCGTATCTGATAAGCTCCGTAACATCATATTCAAAATACTGCACCTTTGATCCGGCACCGTAAAGATACGGAGCAAGATATTCGTCTCCGACTCTTTCGCCATTGATATACGCTTCAAAAGAGCCTGTGCCTGTGACAAATAATGTAGCTTGTGTCACCTCATCTAAAATGCAAAAATCCTTAAAGATCACCGGATGGTATGTATCTTCTTTTTTCGTTGTCACCCATCCGGCCGTCCATTGCCTGCTCATCTTCTGTTATTACCTCCAATAAATAAGGAAGGTCATTTTAATAACCTTCCTTAATAATCTGATGATGTATTATACACCATTTAAAGAAAAAATAAAATCTTCTTCAGCTGTTACATCATTCCCATTCCGCCGCCCATGCCGGCTGCTCCGCCTGCGGGCATTGCAGGCGCAGGTTCTTTTATGTCTGCAACTACTGCCTCTGTGGTGAGATAAGTTGACGCAACACTGGTTGCATTCTGAAGAGCAGAACGTGTAACCTTTACAGGATCAAGGATTCCCTTGTCTACCATCTTCACGTACTCGCTCTTAAGAGCATCAAAGCCCTCGCCTGACTTCATCTCCTTAACCTTGTTAACGATAACGCTTCCCTCAAGGCCCGCATTTTCAGATATGCAATAAAGAGGTGCTTCAAGAGCTTTTACAACGATGTTCGCGCCTGTCTTCTCATCGCCTTCCAGATCCGCAGCGAGCTTTGCCACAGCTTTCTGTGCGTGTATATACGCGCTTCCGCCGCCTGCGATGATGCCTTCCTCAACTGCTGCCTTTGTAGCCGCAAGAGCATCCTCCATACGGAGCTTCTTTTCCTTCATTTCAGTTTCCGTAGCAGCGCCTACTTTGATAACCGCAACACCGCCGGAAAGCTTTGCAAGCCTTTCCTGAAGCTTCTCTCTGTCGTAATCTGATGTTGTTGTTTCTATCTGAGACTTGATAAGAGCTATGCGTCCCGCGATATCCTTCTTGCTGCCTGCTCCGTCAACAATGATAGTGTTATCCTTGTCAACCTTAACGCTCTTTGCGCGTCCGAGCATCTGCATGTTGGCATCCTTAAGCTCAAGGCCTATCTCTTCAGAGATAACCTCACCGCCTGTAAGAACAGCAATGTCCTTAAGCATTTCTTTTCTTCTGTCGCCATAGCCGGGTGCCTTTACCGCAACTACATTAAATGTTCCGCGCAGCTTATTTACAATAAGAGTTGTAAGAGCTTCTCCCTCAATGTCTTCCGCGATTATAAGAAGCTTTGAACCTGACTTAACAATCTCTTCAAGGAGCGGAAGGATATCCTGGATAACCGAAATCTTTTTATCTGTGATAAGTACATACGCGTCATCAAGATTTGCTTCCATTTTTTCAAGATCAGTGCAAAGATATGCCGAGATATATCCGCGGTCGAACTGCATACCTTCCACCAGCTCAAGCTCTGTGAGCATTGTCTTTGATTCTTCTATTGTGATAACGCCGTCGTTGGTAACCTGTTCCATCGCGTCAGCTACCATCTCGCCTACGCTGTCATCGCCTGCGGAGATTGCCGCAACTCTCGCAATCTGCTCCTTGCCTTTAACCTTGCTGCTCATCTTTACAAGAGCTGCTACTGCCGCGTCGCACGCCGCACTCATTCCTTTACGAAGGATGATGGGATTTGCGCCTGCCGCAAGGTTCTTTTCGCCTTCATCGATCATTGCCTGTGCAAGAACGGTTGCTGTGGTGGTTCCGTCACCGGCTACGTCATTTGTCTTTGTTGCCACTTCTCTTACAAGCTGTGCGCCCATGTTTTCAAACTCATCCTCGAATTCCACCTCTTTTGCGATGGTCACGCCGTCGTTGGTGATGAGGGGTCCGCCGTAGGGCTTGGAAAGAACCACGTTCCTTCCCTTAGGTCCTAATGTAACCTTAACTGTGTCCGCCAGAGCATCAACGCCTCTTCCGAGGGCTTCTCTGGCCTCTGCTCCATGTTTGATCTCTTTTGCCATTTTATTCGCCTCCTATTACTGAACGATCGCAAGTATGTCGTCGTGACGAACAATAACATATTCTTCGTCATCGAGTTTTACTTCTGTACCTGCGTATTTAGAATAAATAACCATATCATCTGCCTTAACAGTCATTTTTACATCTTCTGTTCCCGGTCCGACTGCAACTACTACTGCCTGCTGCGGTTTTTCCTGTGCCTGACCCGGCAGAACGATACCCGATGCTGTCTTCTCTTCAGCTTCAAGCTGCTTAAGAACAACTCTGTCTCCTAACGGAACTAATTTCATTTTCTTGTCCTCCTTCGTTTAATTAGCACTCAATGCGCTTGAGTGCTAAAATCTGATATCATAATAACCCACTGCGGGGCAATTTGCAAGATAAATTTTCAGATTTTTTGTGTAAAATTTATGTATTATTAAAAAGCCCTTACTTTACTCCGCTCTCCCTCGCGTAGATAAAAAGGTACTGCTGGGCATAGCCACCGTACTCGCCGAACTTTTCCGCGGCAAAGCTCTCTATCACCTTTTTGTCTGTATCCTGCCCAAAGTAAAGCTCCTCCATAACTCTTTTTATCCATACGTCGACGGGAAACGCGTTTCTGTACCCCAGCCCGAATAACAGCACACAGTTTGCCACCTTTTCGCCCACTCCCTTAATGCGCGTAAGATCCGCTTTTGCCTTTTCAAAGCCTTCTTCTCTAAGCACATCCTCTTTTATCGTGCCTGACGCAAGCTTATCCACGGCGTCTCTCAGATAAGGCGCCCTGAAGCCTGTTTTAAGCTCTCTGAACTCTTCCACACTTATCCTCTCAAGTTCATCGAGACCGGGAAACGAAAAATAATCTCTGCCGTTAAAGCTGCCTATCCTTTCCCCGTGCTCCTCCGATATCCTTCTGATTATCTGCTTTATATGAGGGATATTTTTATTCTGCGAGATGATAAAGGATATCAGCGTTTCCACAAACTCCTGCTCAAGGATATGTATGCCGGAGTACTCCCCAATGATAGGACGCATACGGTCATCGGCCTGTATAACGCCTGTTTTTATCTTTGCGTAATCCCTGTCCAGATCGAAATAGGGCTTCCATATCCTTTCTGCTTCCTCTTCTGATGCGTTATGCAATATCAGGCTGTTATCCTCCTGCTTTATATGGAGCATCTTTCCTGAAAAAACAACTATATACTCTTTTTCATCAAGCTTCTCAAAGTTAAAGCATTGTCCGCACTCAAGCGTCTGCTCTATATCAAAATCCTCTGCTTTTATTTCGACCGGCATACTCTGTCTCCCTGTTCTTTATCCGCGCACTAAAAAAGGCCGGCTCTTAAGCCGGCCCTGTGTATCATTTTCTTCTGAGGAAATCCGGGATCGTTATATCATCCTCCTGAACTGTCTGCTTAGGCTGCCTCGGCACATTGAAATTGATGGGCTGCCTCTCCCTTTCCTGTGCGGGCTCTGCCGGAATGGCGCTTTCAGCGACCTCGCTCATAGCAGAGGGGACTACCTGTACCTTCGGTTCCAACTGAGGCTGCGGCTTAACCCTCTCCACCTGATGAACCTCCTGAGGTCTTTCCGGTCTAACCGGTTTTGTCTGGGCTCCCGAAGGAGAAACCATTCTGATAGAATTATCGTTAATACCTGTAGCGATAACAGTGATGGTACAGGTATCTGCCGGTTCTGATTCGTACCGCGCGCCAAAGATGATATTCGCCCCCTCACCTGCAAGATCCTGAACATAGGATGCGGAATCATTTGCTTCGATAAGTGAGATATCACCCGAAATATTGATGATGACGTGAGACGCGCCGCGGATGGTAGTTTCAAGAAGCGGTGAGGAAACTGCGTATTTGACAGCTTCTTCCGCCTTGTCTTCGCCCGTTCCGGTACCGATACCGATATGAGCGATACCCTTGTCCTCCATAACTGTGCGGACATCCGCGAAATCAAGGTTGATGAGAGCCGGAATATTGATGAGGTCAGTTATTCCGCTTACAGCCTGCTGAAGAACTTCATCAGCTGTTCTGAAAGCATCTGTAATGGATGTTTTCCTGTCTACGATCTCAAGCAGTTTATCATTGGGGATAACGATGAGTGTATCAACGACCTCTTTTAATCTTTCGATGCCCAGAATAGCATTATTCATGCGGGCTTTGTTTTCGAATTTAAAGGGCTTGGTAACGATACCTATGGTAAGTATGTCCATGTCCTTGGCAACCTTGGCGATAACCGGTGTGGCTCCGGTTCCTGTTCCGCCGCCCATGCCGCAGGTAAGGAATACCATGTCAGCACCGGCAATTGCTTTTTGTATCATTTCTATGCTCTCCTCAGCCGCCCTCTGACCGATCTCAGGCTGTGCTCCCGCACCAAGACCTTTAGTGATCTTTTCGCCTATCTGAATGGTCACCGGAGCTTTACAGAGAGAAAGAGCCTGCTTATCTGTATTTACTCCTATAAACTCAACTAACTGAACTCCTCCGTCAAGCATTCTGTTAACGGCATTGTTCCCGGCACCGCCTACGCCGATAACGACAATACGAGCACCTCTTAAAGTTTCTCCATAATCAAATTCAGCCATACATCTTTCCTCACTAAAAAATTTCTTATTATATAATATCTTTTATTGGTGCAAATTTCAACTTTAACTTTGCTCTGTCAAGGAAAAATGCCCATTTTTAACCGTTTTACTGATCCTGCCGGAAGGAGTAGCCTATGTTATTGTGGCTAAGCTCCTGCATGTCCAGGGTACCGCTTAAAATTATGACTTCATCATAGAAATCTCGCAGCTCCTTCAGTTTTTCCTCTGTTTTTTCGTCACGCCCCATCAGTATCCGGATATTCCCGGCAAATATCACCGCTGTTTTATCCTCTGCTATATAAACCTCCCATGCGGGTATACTGTTTTTCTTCAGGTTTTCCACTATCTTGAGCGCATACACCACTGCGCTGTCATTTTTCGGAGCAATTCTCTCTCCTACTATTATGTTCGAATACTTAAGACCGCTTATCTTCACAAGACCTTCCGGCGGTTCCGAAACACTTCCCGTAACAATCCCTTCGTCATCTATCAGTATATAAAGATCTATATATTCTATATAAGCTACCGGCTGTTTTTTCTCCTGTTTTTTCTCAAGAAACGGCAGCTTCAACATCCCGGTGAAATATAACGCTCCACAGGTTATCAATGCTACCATCGCTATGGCTATTATGAAAATAACAGGCTTTTTCATTGAAAATAGCTGGCGTCTCTCTGCTTGAGCTGATCATAGTATTCCTGTCTCAGGTCTCTCGGTTCAGCCTCCCTGATCCTTCCTATTGAAAGAACTATTCCTATCTCAGCCAGAAGAAAGATTATTGCCGTACCTCCGTAACTTATAAACGGGAGCGGAACGCCGGTATTTGGAAGGATATTCGTAACTACCGCCATATTCACAAAAGTCTGTATGGCAATGTGTGTGGCTACACCCGCGACAACAAGCCTCCCGAATGTATCTTCCGTGCGGTCGTATATCTTCTTCATCCTCCATATCAGAATGCCGATGAGCACAAGAAGGAATACCCCTCCTATAACTCCAAGCTCTTCACAGACTATAGAGAATATCATATCGTTCTGAGACTCCGGAACAAACCCCATCTTCTGGGTGCTGCGTCCGAGTCCCTTTCCTATCAGACCGCCTGAGCCTATGGCGTAAAGTGCCTGGGTGATCTGGTATCCTATGCCGTCTGAATACTTATCCAGATTAAGCCATGCGTCAAACCTTACCCTTTTGTTTTCTTTTAAAAGTATAACGCCCGCCACCGCCACCAGGGACGCGGCTGCGGTTATTATCAGATATTTTAGCTTGGGACATGATACAAGCATCATGATAAAGCCGATAGCAAATATTATTATCGCTGTTCCAAGATCATCCGTTACAAAGAGCGTAAGCGCGCAGCCCGAAGCATAGATAAAAAAGCCGAGCACATAAATGCGCCAGTCATCAAGAAAGCTCATAAACCTTGTAAGAAAGGCTGCAAGCAAAAGGATGATGCCCAGCTTAAGTATCTCCGCCGGCTGCACCGTGGCTATCTTTATATCCAGCCAGCGTCTGGCTCCGTTGCTTTCTATACCAAGCCCTGACATAACAAGAAGCACGGAGACTACGCCCAACAGATAGATCGGGATAGCACCGTATCTCCACATCTTATACGGGATAAATGATATTATCATCATCAGTAAAAACCCGCCCACGCTGTAAAAAAGCTGTCTTCTCAGAAACCACGATGACGAGCCAAATTTTATCTGGGAATTATATGAGCTTGCGCTGTAGAGCATGATAAGACCAAAGACCACCAGTACGAAAGTGATCACAACTATCCCGATATCGATCTTTCCGAATCTTTTTTTCTTACTGCCGGAGCTTTTATCTCTGTTCATTTTCTCCTGAAGGTTCTCTTATATGTAAAAGCCGGTTACGGGTGTATAAAAAGTCCTGCTATGGCTGCTCCCGCGCCTATTACAGAAAGGATGACAAAGAACAGGGTTACCTTCACCTCTGACCATCCTCCAAGCTCAAAATGGTGATGTACCGGCGACATCCGGAACAGTCTCTTTCCGTGAAAGGTTTTAAAAACAAACACCTGCAGTATAACGGACACTATCTCAAACAGATAGATAAACGCTACAAATATCAAAAATACCGGTATCTTATTCAACATCGCCTCTGCCGCGACAAAGCCTCCAATCGCAAGCGATCCCGTATCTCCCATAAATATCTTCGCCGGATATCTGTTGAAAACAAGAAATGCGGTAAGAGCTCCGAGCATGGCGAGGCTTGCCGGATCCGGGGATGTCCTTCCGAAAAATATCACAGATGTGACTGTAAAAAACATCGCTATCACTATAGTTACCGATGAGGCCAGCCCGTCAAGACCGTCCGTAAAATTCGCTCCGTTGACTGTTCCCATAATGGCAAAAAACATAAGGATATACCAGGCTATCCCCAGGCTTCTCTCCCCCAAAAACGGGATCATCGTCATGGTTCCGTGCCCCAAATATAATGAACAGTAAAGCATAAGGGCAACCGCAAATATTATCTGAAGCAGGAACTTCTGCCACGCCTTCAGCCCTTCACTCTGCTGTTTTTTTATCTTCAGGAAGTCGTCTAAAAATCCTATCAGGCTGAACAAAAATACGCTCACCATCACAGTCGCCGCAATATCCGAAAGACCGATGAATGGCGCCGTTCCCACGATCATGGCTATCACTATGCAGATCCCGCCCATGGTGGGTGTGCCGCTCTTTTTCAGATGGCTCTCCGGCCCTTCCTCCCTGATCTGCTGTCCGAATTTGCATTTCTTCAGCACAGGTATGAACAAAGGCACAAGTATCAGCCCTATCGCCAGACTTATTACAAAAGCAAGTAATGTTATCCAGTTCATTTCAATCCCTTTTTACCAATAAATATCATCAGGTGCTATATTCATATAGGAAATGACCTCCGTCATTATCCTCGAAAAAGCCACTGCGGCATAACCGCTGGCATCACCGGTTGCCGGTTCATCGATCGTGACATAGCACACTACCTGCGGGTCATCATAAGGCGCGAATCCGATAAAAGATACAACGTATAATTCCTCCTGCTTATCATACTTCTGAGCAGTACCTGTTTTTCCCGCTATTTTATAGCCGGGTATCGCCGCCCGTACGCCGCTGCCCTCTGTTACCACGGCTCTGAGGCAGTCCTTAAGGAATACGCTCGTGTCAGCGGATATCGTCTGTGACACAAGGGTTCTGTCAACGGACCTTATCAGCTCGCCCTTATCGTTATATATGCCTTTTACCATGTACGGCTTGTAAAGGAAGCCTCCGTTTATAAGAGAGCAAAAGCCCGTACTGAGCTGTACCATCGTAAGGTTGAAGTTCTGACCAAACGCGTTTGTCGCAAGGTCAAGTTCTGTCATGTTGTGAGGCCTGTAAAGAAGGTTCTCGCAGCTCATCTCATTCGGAAGATCTATTCCCGTATATTCCCCGAAGCCGAATTTGCTCTGGTATTTACAGAATTTATCCACCCCTATCGTTCCTGCTATCGCAGCAACCGAGATATTGCACGACTGAGCGACAACTCCCCTCAGATCCATATCTCCATGACCTGTTCTTTCATAGCACCAGATAGTCCTTTCCCACGGTCCGCCCGGAAAGAACACCCTGCTTCCGTCACAATGATATGTGCTGTAAGGGCTAATGGTATTTTCCTCAAGCGCCATCGCTACCGTAAAAGGCTTAAACGTGGACCCGGGCTCATAGCTCTGGGTAACACAGTAATTCTTCCACATATCACTCAGCGCGTTCAATGTGTCCTCATCTGACATGGCAGCGATCTGCTCCGGCGTATAACTGTATGACATATTTCTGGGCTCGTTAGGGTCAAACCTTTTCGTATCCGCCATCGCGTATATCTCGCCCGTATTGGGATTCTGCACGATACATGCGGCGGATTTTGCTCCTGTCTCATACATAGAATACTCTATCTGCTTTTCCACTATCGACTGGATATTATAATCTAACGTTGTTTTTATGGTGTTGCCGTCCTCGGCGTCTTTTCTCACTCTTTCTATAACATTGTTTGAGTTGACATAGGAATATTCCATACCGTCATTACCCGTAAGTTGCTCGTTGTAGGCATATTCAAGCCCGTAGGTGCCTGTGCCTCCGTCTGTAAACCCTATAACAGATGATGCCAGAGGCCCATATGTATAGTTTCTCTTATACGCCTCCTCCAGCGCTATGCCATTGATCGCGCTGTTGCTTTCTCTTCTCTCTAAAAGAGGCTCCACCTGAGCATATGTAAGCCCCTTTGCCAGAACGATGTAGTGTCTTTTAGGGTTGTCATTTACAGTCTGTTTAAGCTCATCCGCTGAGAAACCAAACAGTTCGGCCAACACTGAAACTGTAGGCTCAAGATATTTTTCCTCGTTAGTCAATATCACTGCCGGGTCAAGTATAAGGTTATATACTTTTGTACTGGTGGCAAGCTGAACATTATTTCTGTCTATTATATCTCCTCTTTTGGACGAGAGAGTCACACTTGAGGTCTCGGACTGCGCGAGCGCGGCCTTGGCATATTTGTGACCGTCGAAGGCGATGATCCATACCAGACGAAGCCCCACAACTCCGAGTAATATTAAAAAAAAGACAGAAACGAAACCGAATCTGCCGCCAGCCTTTTTCTTATCCTCTTTCCTTCCGGGTCTTACTTTCATTAATCCTTAGGTACGCCTGCCAGCTGTTTAAGGTATTCCGCGTCAGATGAACTGTAGGTGCGAATCTGCCCTGCATTGCTTCTTACCATTCCCATTTCCTGGGTTGCGACCTGCACCACATAATTAAGGTCAACGCTGCTGTTCATGTCATATTCTTTTGAGTCGTTCTGACTTCTTAATTCTTCCACCCGGCTTTCAAGTCCTGCTATATCTGATCTGAGATTATTGTTGCTAACGTTCAACGTGAGCATGACAACAAGCAAAGCGACCAGGACAGCTGCGGCAAATACTGCAGCAGCATATGCGATGGCCTTTTTTTGTCTGGCAACCTTAGCTGCAACCTGTTTCTGTCTTTCGGTTCTTTGCAGCCGCTGTCCTGATCGTGTCCTGAGTGCAGGCCGGTAAACCATGTCCTTGCGGGCAAGGCTTCCCTCTGAAGAATATATCCTCTGTACGCTGTTAAATTGCATTGTTCTTCTCGGATCTTTCATCTTTTGCCTTCTCAAACACTCTTAGCTTTGCGCTTGTTGCTCTTTTATTTCTTGAACATTCCTCTTTTGAAGGAATGACGGGCCTCTTTGTAATTACTTTTCCCCTGCTCTTTTTTTCGCATACACAGACCGGAAGATCCTTAGGGCATGTACAGGGGTCTTCTGCATGCCTGAATGCGTTTTTGACTATCCTGTCTTCCAGTGAATGAAAGGAGATGATGCACAGCCTGCCTTCCGGAGCCAAGAGATCTATCATCTCATCCACAGAGCTTTTCAGAACGTCCAGCTCTGAGTTAACCTCTATCCGTATCGCCTGAAACGTTTTGTTGGCAAATGCTTTGCTACCTTTTCTTACCGCAGCGGGTATCGCCTGTCTTATCAGCTCCCTCAGCTGCGCGGTTGTTTCTATCGGCGCCTTTTCTCTTTCATTTACAATGTGCTTTGCTATGTTGGAGGCGAATCTTTCCTCGCCGTATTCCCTTATGATGCGTGTCAGCCCCTCTTTGGAGTAAGTATTGACAACATCTTTGGCATTCAGCTGCGCGTCCTTGTCCATTCTCATGTCCAGCGGCGCGTCCTTCTGATAGGAGAAACCCCTTTCGGGGTCATCTATCTGGTGCGAGGAAACTCCTATGTCAAGAAGTATTCCGTCTGCCCTTTCTATGTTTGATACTTTTAATATCTGTCTTATGTTTACGTAATTATCCCTGACTATGATCGTGCGGTCTTTAAATTCCTTAAGCCTTTGTGACGCGGCCTCTATCGCTTCACTGTCCTGGTCTATTCCGATCAGTTTTCCGCTTGTGAGCCTTTTTGCTATCTCTGCCGCATGGCCTGCTCCACCCAGCGTGCCGTCCACGTAGACCCCGTCCGGCTTTATGTTCAGAGCATCTACCGCCTCGTCAAGAAGAACTGACTCGTGTTTAAATATCAAAGCCCCATTCTCCCATGCGCTCCGCGATATCATCGGCATTCTCGTCTTCAAAGCTCTCTTCCCATGCCGCCTTATCCCAGATCTCTACTCTTGGGCCGGTGCCTATGAGCACCGCTTCTTTGTCAAGATTTGCTGCATTTCTGAGGTTAGCCGGAAGGAGTATCCTTCCCTGCTTATCCACCTCGGCCGGAAAAGCTTCGGCCATAAAGTGTCTTACAAAATTACGTGTGTCTTTTTTTGTAACAGGCAGGCTGCGGAGTTTTTCGTAAAAAATGTCCCACTCTTCAGTCGGAAAAACCCACAAACAGCCGTCAAGTCCCTTCGTTACAACAAAGTTGTCTCCAAGCAGATCTCTGAATTTAGAGGGGACTATTATTCTGCCCTTGGTGTCTATGGAGTGGTTGTATTCACCCATAAACATCTTGCTCACCTGTTACCTCCCAGCGACATTCCTGTCTTTATACTTAAGCGCCAAGCGGCGCATAGTATACAACTTAAGGAGCCAGTGCCATTTACTCTTGAGCAAATCGCAAAAAAATGTAGTTGTTGACGGCTCTGAGCATTTACCACTTTGCTCCATTAAGTACCACTTTTTACCACCTTTGAGGGCATTCTACTCCACTTCACTCCATAAATCAATAGTTTTTTCTGATTTATCCGAATAATTTTTTGAATAACAGGAAATAGGGATAGTGGATATATAATGGTGTAGATTGAATAGAGTCAATGGCTGTTGGCTCGCGGGATTATCGCAAAAGACAACGGCACCTTTCAGACGGTGGGTTAACATCTATTTAAACGAAGGGCCTGAAGGATTATTGAATCAAACTAAGAATCGTCATTATACGAAAGAGCTTATGCTTGCTGCAGTAAATGATTATCTAAACCGGGACTTCCATGCAGATGCGCCGAATCAGAAATGGCTGACAGATGTAACAGAATTTAAATACT
>JAZRZO010000050.1:0-21249 GCA_045601405.1 Lachnospiraceae bacterium
TCAGTTCGCCTATTGAGGGCGAAATACACGAACTCAGTTCGCCTATTGAGGGCGAAATACACGAACTCAGTTCGCCTATTGAGGGCGAAATACACGAACTCAGTTCCGAGATACACGAACTGAGTTCGCCTAAATACACGAACTCAGTTCGTACAGAAAATAATATATATATAAATAAATATAATACTTCTTCTACTGACGTAGAAGAAGTACGCGCGCGCGCGCGCGAGGCAGCAGCTACTTCGATCGTGGAGCTTTATCCGGAAAACTGTAAAGAGATCCGAGACCTGTGGAACGCGCAGAAAGTGACGCAGAATATCGAGACGATTCCTATCATGGGAAGACGAGTAGAACATACAAGACTGTGCCTGCAACACGTCGGCTCTTATAAAGCTCTGCTGGACGTAATCCGATCACTTGACGATCAGGCTTGGTTTTCTAAGCAGGCTCAGGCCGGCAGAAAGCTGAAGTATGACTGGTTCTGCGAGCCGAATAACTTTCTGAAGATCATCGAAGGGAACTATCAGAAGTTGTATGCGTCTGACGATATCCAAATACATGAAGGTTGGGAGGTGTGCTGAGTGAATAAAGATGAACTTAAAGAGCTGCTTAAGCAGATCAAGATTTTTTATCCGCGATTTGAGGGCGTTGAAAAAGCTCCGGGAGGTCTATATCAGGTTAGCAACGTCATGTGCGATGCCTGGTATAAGCAGATTGGCTGGCTGGAATTTGACCGGGCCATAGCTATTCTTGACCGGTATATGCTATCGGACTCTGCAGATAAGACACCAAAGGTCTCACTTTGGATCACAAATGGAAATGTGCAGGCATCGAAAGTACATCCATCGGCTTTTTTTGATCGGAGACATGGCGTGATCAGATGGAGACCGGAATTGAACGGTCCTGTGTATGAGCTGCCGGTTTCCTGGTCTGAACAGCAAGGTTGCTACGTCGATCAGGAAGGGCAGCTTTGGGGAAGATCTGGAGATTGATATGGGATACTGGCATTTGTACTTCGTCTGTCCATATTTTGGGATTGATGCGCAGGATCATGTGAGCTGCGAGAACAAGACTATAATGCGCTTCCCGGATAAGAATATCTGTAAAAACTACCTGAAGAAATATTGCGCAGGCAGCTGGAAGAACTGTACCTACGCGAAAGCGCTAAATGAGTATTACGAAAAAATAGGAGATTATTATGGCAACAACAATAAAGGAACTAAAAAAACTGATAAATCAAAAAAACCTGCAGATCAAAAACCTGAGAGAAAGCAATAAGGCGATATTGAAGCAGCACGCGATCGACGCTCAGGAGATACAGCGTTACCAACATACGCTCCAGAGTCAGATTGCAGAGCTGCAAGAAGCGATGACAGAAGTATTTGCGAAAAGTATATGCGCAGCTGTAGGTGAAGATGTCTATGACGATGATGGAAAGTGCATTGGCAAGAGGCTGGTCTTTAAGGCTCTCCGGCAGAATGATTATAAACTCACAATGAGCGAAGAACTTATTGTGCCGGAAGATCCTAAGTACATCAGCACGATCACGATAGGGCTGGCGCTGCCGCTTGAGGAAGGAGAAGAGCAATGAAGGTCTTATTGGCAGACAAAGGTTGCCCGAACTGCGGAGCGAAGATGGAGGTGGCGCATGAATTATGATTACGGCAGAAAAACAATGAGGACATGGCTCCACGATCAGGACGTTCCGGCTGGGTGTACAGAGATTAACGTAAAATACTTGCGGACGTTAAAGCAGCTTTCCAAAGAATTGGGCAGGGCTGCCTGCATCGGTCATTTCTTGATAACAAAACTAAACATCCAAAGTGTTAATGCAATGATGAAATCAGCTAAAAAGCAAAGGTATCTGCTGATCTGCATTTGCGGCAAGCTGAAAAACTCTAAGGTAACGTCCGAATGGATAAAGACCTTTGACCATGATATCAATATGATTAAGGATCGCATTAAGTATTTAGACTTTATTATTAGCGAAAACCTGCGAATGACTGAATATTATCCCTACTTTAAAGAGGTCGGCTTTGAGAAGCTTGTAAGTTTTAGCAATGACGGCTGGCATGAGGAAAATCCGCTTGAGTATCTTATTCCCGAGATAGAGGCTTGGAACGCCGAACACCCTGATGAAATCGCAAGGCACATGGAAGAGACAAGGGAAGAGAGGGAGGCTACGGAGGCTTTAAGAGCGAAAAACAAAGCCGCCGCAAAAGCCGAGAAAGCGCAACGCAGAGCCGAGAAAAAGGCAGAAAATGATTATATCGCAGTGAGAGGTTGCCAGAAGATGGCAGACCTGTTCTTATATACGCATGGAATGTTCATCATGTTATTGCAAGATATGGCAGCTTTAGAACAGAAAACGGCTATAAGAACACATGGGTTACGGCTGACGCATGGACTGGTAACACGGAAATCAGATACGAAGTTATAGCATGGATGCCCCTGCCGGAGCCGTGGAAAGGAGAGAAGGATAATGAGTAAACCGAGCAGGTATGTTGTTGTTCTGGAACTTCCGACTGGATACATGGATTGTGTTGGAATTTATGAAAATGCAGAACAGGCATACGGAGAGGCATATTTGAGTCTTTGTGAAGAACTTAATGAGGACAGTTATTACATCACGTCCATATGTGACCGAGAAGGCGAAAACGGGTGTTGCTTGTCCCGTGTAAACAAAGATACAGGAGCAGAGGAAATGACAGCAACTGTTCTGTTTTACAGGAAAGCGGATATGAAAGGAGAGAAAGAATGAGGAAAATTAAATGATAATATATCTCAGCGGAGCAATGGCAAGCTGCAAGGACACCTACAGGCAGAAGTTTGCCAAAATGCAAAAAGCACTTGAAGGGGAAGGATATACGGTCATAAATCCGGCTGTCCTGCCCGACGGGTTAGACCACAAAAGCTATATGCCGATATGCCTTGCTATGCTGGATGCGGCAGACGCGATATATATGTTTAACGATTGGTACAACAGCAATGGAGCGTTACTCGAAAAAGCATACGCAGAGTATCAGGGCAAGATAGTTATATGCGATCAGATAAGATGAGAACATTAGATGATTTGAAAATTAGGTATTAACCTTGCTTCGGTGGCGGAATAGGTAGACGCCAGGTCAGGAAAGATGTTGCAATTAGTAGGAGCAGAGCTTAAGTACACGGCAGGGCAGCATCATGCAAGGTGCAAATCCTTGCCCGGAGCATCAACCGAACGTAGCTCAAATGGCAAGAGACAAGTAATGCAGGTTCGACTCCTGCCGTTCGGTAGAAAAGGACACCCCCAGTCGGGGTAGTTATATTTGATTAGATAAGTGCTTCTAAAAGAGCGGCTTTTTAGCCGCTCTTTTATTACTTCCATACCCGGGCGATCACCCGGATATCACCGTCTCCGGATCCGTCATCGCGCAATCTATAGTCTCCATTTTCGTCCAGATTTACAAGCCCGACAAGGTAGCTTTCTCTCCTTTTCTTGTCTGATGAGGTCAATCTGTTCCAGTCACTTTCGGCAAGCTGCAGGGCCTCCGCTTTCGACGCGGCCGGCGTAACCCATTCTTCGGTACCGCAGTTGTCAATCAGCGCCCAGGTGAGATACACATGCTCTTTATCTTCCCAGACTGCTTTTTCCAGTAGATCTATCACATAGTCCGGAGCTTCGCGCTCTCCGAGCTCCCATCCCTGGACCGTCCGGAGCGGGATCCTGTACTTCTCGCCAAATGCTGTCTGGCTTAGGTTTGGCACCCGGCGCAGGTCCCTTATCTTTTCAGCTTTGTTCATAATGGTCTCTCCTGTATTATTGCGATCTTTCTTTCCAACCCCATCTCTTAGCTTCTGTCAATGAGCATAATTCACGCTCCCTAAAATCGTATTCTTCTGTGAACAGCCAGAGGTAAGCTTCCTCCAGATTATCAAATTTCTTTGCGTATCCTGTCCACCTGCCAAAGTTGTACTTCGAGCTAACTCCATAAATGCATCCATTTTTTTCGAAATATGTCTCCGGTTTCATTTCCTAATTCTCCTTCCGCCTGTTTGGCTTTTTTGTATTGATGGTACTATTGTAACGCTCAATGAGCGTAATGTCAAGCGCTTATTGAGCTCAATTAACCGATAGCTAAATCAGGGCGAAATCCGTATGATGGATATGATTTAATATGCACATGAATACTATAGAGCAATCCCCTAAATATCAAGAAATCGGAGAAATGCTGATCAGAGAACGCGAGGATCTGTCTCATCTGGAAGGTGTGCGGATCGCTTATCTTGCGTCAGATCAGGAGAAGAAAAGCAGCGGAAGGACGATCTTCGGCGAGTGCCGGAAGGTATCGCCTATATACGCTTGGTGCTGCCCGTATGATTTTATGATCACGATATTTGAGCCTAACTTGGCACGCTGTCATTTTGACTGCGTGCAGGAGCAGCTACTTGTATGGCATGAGCTGCTGCATATCGGAGTAGACGAGACGGATGACGGTCCTAAGTACAGAATTATACCGCATGACATAGAAGAGTTTGACGCTATCCTTAGCAAAGCCGGAACACACTGGCAAGCTAAGAACGTGAAAGGGGCTGGTCAGCTTGGCTAAAGGCAAGTACCAGGAGTGGCTAACAGAGGACGGCCTGCTGCTGCTCAGAAGGTGGGCGAGGCAGGATCTGACGGACAAAAAGATTGCTGACAAAATGGGTGTCGCTGCCGGAACACTGTATCGGTGGAAGAATGAGCATCGTGAGATATGTGAGGCCCTAAAAAGGACAAGGGAAATCTGCATCAGCGAGATGGAAGAGTCTCTTGAGAAGTCGGGACATGGATATTACGTCGTAGAAGAAGAATGGGCGAATAAGTGGAATCCGCATGAAAAGAAGTTTGAACTGTTGCTCGTGAAAAAGACTCGGAAATGGATTAAGCCGGACACGACAGCGCAGATTTTCTACCTCAAGAATCGTGATAGAACTAACTGGAGAGATAAACAGGAGATACAGCTTGATGCAGATGAAAAAGAGACCGGAGTTATTGCACTGCCTGATACCTTGGCCCCGGAACAGCCTCCGGAGGAGGTAGGTAAAAATGGCTAACGTGATATGGCAGCCACAAGCTAAGCAGCTGCAGCTGATGCAGCGCTGGGAGGATGAAGCGCTTTACGGCGGAGCTGCCGGCGGAGGAAAGAGCGACTGCGCACTTGCAGAGGCTCTTAGGCAGGTAGAGATACCTCACTATCGAGGACTGATACTGCGTAAGACTTATCCACAACTGACAGAGCTTATGGACCGTAGCGCCGAGATTTATAAACCGGCGTTTCCCGGAGCAAGATTCAATGAGAGTAAGCATGTTTGGCACTTTCCTTCCGGATCCAAAATTTACTTTGGTTCGTTGCAGCACACTAAGGACCGGCTTAACTACCAGGGAAAAAGATATGACTTCATTGATTTTGACGAGCTGACGCAGTTCCTATGGGAAGAGTACAGTTATCTGTTTTCCCGTAACCGGCCTAATGGTCCGGGAACGAGATGCTACATCCGGGCTCAGGCGAACCCCGGAGGCATAGGGCACAGCTGGGTGAAAGAGAGATTTATCACTCCGGCCGTACCGATGCAAACGATCTGGGAAGATGCAGAGATCAGATATCCGGACGGACACGCGGAGAAAAAGTGGCGCAGCCGGATATTTGTCCCGTCAACTGTGTTTGATAATCGCATACTGCTGCGGAATGATCCGGAGTATCTCATGAGGCTTGCGTCGCTGCCGGAAGCGGAGCGCAACGCTTTGCTGTATGGGGACTGGGATACCTTCAGCGGGCAGGTCTTTGCTGAATGGCGCAACGATAGCGAGCATTATAAGGATCGTACTAACACGCACGTGATTGAGCCTTTCCGGATCCCGGAGACCTGGGCGATCTGGTGCGGTCTTGACTGGGGCTACTCTAAACCTTTCTCGGTAGCATGGTACGCAGTAGATCATGACCGCAGGATGTACCGAATCCGCGAGTATTACGGATGTACCGGCACACCTAACACTGGTATTAAGCTGGAGCCGACCTTGGTAGCGCGAAAGATCCGCGAGATTGAAGCAGACGATCCTAACCTGAAGGGGAAGACGATCCACAGAGTAGGAGATCCTGCAATCTGGCAAAGCGATGGCACTGAGAGTATAGGCGATCTGATGCAGAGACAGGGCGTTTTTTTTGAGAAGGGCGATCATGCTCGGATCTCCGGCAAGATGCAGTGTCATCACAGGCTTAATTTTGATGCTGACGGGATACCGATGTTTTACTGTTTCTCGACCTGCAAGCACTTTATCCGGACGATTCCGGCGCTGGTATATGACGAGGCCGACGTAGAGGATATAGATACAGACGGAGAAGATCACATCTATGACGAATGGAGATATGTTTGCATGGCTAATCCGATAGCACCACCTATTAAGCAAGAGGTTAAAGTTAAGCCGTATGATCCGCTTGAGACACCGCTTGACGCGATCATCAACGGCAGCAGATATGACAACTACGAAGCGTATAGAATTTAAAAAAGGAGCGTAAGTAAGATGGCAGATAAGATTTTGTATGGCAGACAGGATGATGGCACAACTGAGAGCATTGAGCCGGAAGCTTTAGCGGAAGAGGAGCTTGCCGGTGCGCAGAAGATAATCACGGAAGAGGATATAGCAGAAGCTGCACTTATACTCAACGAGTACAAGGCCGGCAAAGCTAACCTGGAGAATCGCGTGGTTGAAGATGAGAAGTGGTATAAAATCCAGCACTGGGATCTGATCAATGCCGGAAAAAAAGATGAAGAGAAAAAACGCATTACGGTGCAGAGTACATCAGCCTGGCTGTTTAACGCAATTGCAAACAAGCACGCTGATGCGATGGACAACTACCCGGAGCCTGTTGTGCTGCCGAGAGAGCGCAGCGACGAGGGTTCCGCCAAAACGCTGTCTCAGGTGCTTCCGGTTGTGATGGAGTATAACCAGTTCCGTAAAACATATAGCGATAACTGCTGGGAGAAATTCAAACACGGAACAGCAGCGTATGGCGTTTTTTGGGACAGCCAAAAGACTAATGGACTGGGTGACATTGATATCAGTATGCTCGATATGCTTAACATCTTCTGGGAGCCGGGGATTCAGGACATACAGAAGAGTCGAAATCTCTTTGTGGTGGATATAGTAGATACGGATATCCTGATGGCGGAGTATCCGGAGTGCAAAGATATGCAGGGGAGTGGCGTAATCAATGTCACCCAGTATCTGTACGACGAGAGCATTGATAACTCCGACAAAAGCATGGTTGTTGACTGGTACTACAAACGGCGCACGTCGGACGGACGGACGGTTCTGCATTACTGCAAGTTTGTTAATAACACTATCCTCTATGCGAGCGAGAATGATCCGAGATACCGGGAATCCGGGTATTACAATCACGGCAAATATCCGATAGTGTTTGATACATTATTCCCGGAAAAAGGGATGCCTACCGGCTTCGGATACATCGCGCTGTGCAAAAACCCGCAGCTTTACATCGACAAGCTATCTTCCAATATTCTGGAAAGTTCAATCCTTGGCACGAAAAAACGATACTTTGCGTCCAGCAACACTAACATCAACGAGCAGGAGTTTTTGGACTGGAGCAAACCGATAGTCCATGTCGAGGGGCCGATAGACCCGACGAGACTACAGGAGATAGTTTTATCTCCTGTACCGGCGATATATGAGAGCGTGCTGCAGCAGAAGATCGAGGAGATGAAAGAGACTGCGGCGAACCGGGATGTGACATCCGGCGGGACAACATCCGGAATCACTGCAGCCTCTGCGATAGCAGCTTTGCAGGAAGCGGGCAATAAGCAGAGTAGGGACACGATATCTACGTCTTATGATCATTTTGTGGATATCTGCAATCTTGTGATAGAGCTGATGCGTCAGTTTTACGATGAGCCGCGGACTTTCCGTATAACGAATCAGGCGCCGGGAGGATATACTTTTGTTGATCTTTCGAGCCAGATGATCGGGCCTCAGCCGACAGGTATGCTTCCGTCCGGAGAGGAGACATACCGCCTGCCGATCTTCGATTTAAAGATCAAGGCTCAGAAAAAGAATCCATTCTCACGCATGGAAGAGAATGAGCGCGCGAAAGAGCTTTATGCTCTCGGGTTCTTTAATCCGGAACGAGCGCAGGAAGCACTGATCGCGCTGGAGATGATGGACTTTGAGGGCAAAGAAAAGATCATAGAGCAGGTGCAGCAGGGACAGACGCTTATGAATCTGCTCAATCAGGCGATGGGCGCGCTTTCTATGCTGACCGGGCAGCCGGCGATGGGCGCTGCAGGACAGCCACAGCAGGCAGCGCCTGAAAGACCGCAGCAGCAGACTCCGACAGGCTCAGGCATGACCGGCGATATCATGGAGTCGCGCGCTCCGAGACAGCCTTATGCGCAGAGCCTTGCACGACGCAGCAGGCCGGACATGGATCAGGGGGAGTAAAGACATGACCAAGGTTGAAATTACAATCTCAAAATTAAGATATGCGATCATTTTTGATGGACATGCTGGCAGGGAAGAAGTGTGTGCAGCTATATCTGCATTGATGTTTTCTTTAGAGGGGTTCCTGGCTAACAACGAGCAGGAACTGTTTGTGCATTCCTCGAAGATGGATGATCCCGGATGGGGGTATATCATGTTCGAGCTGGAGCAGGAGCAGCCAAAAATATCAGGTGCGTTTGAACTGGTTATGATAGGGCTGCTGCAGATACGCGAAAGCTATCAGGACTATATACGAGTAGATATCAAAGAAACAGATTAGCTGATTCAAAAAATTGCGGTTTCGGGGCGAAATATCCAAACCGAATTTTATATACTCATTAAAGCCACTCAGGGCGAGAATACTGTGAAAGGAGAATCCAACTATGAGATTCAAAGTATGGCCTATTAACCTGAAGCATTTTGGCGGTGAGGGAGCAGGCGCAGCTCCGGCCGGAACAGCTCAGGAGGGGCCGGGTGAACAGGGCGAAAAACTTTTGGCCGAGGCCGCCGCTCGGAATAAGGGCGCAAGGAAGGCTGATCCCTATAGCAATGTTGTTTTTGGCAAAGCTCCGGAAGGTGCTGAACCAAAGAGCGCAGAGGGAGAAGCAGGGCAGGACGCCGCTGCCACAGCAGATAATTCTGCAACATCAAGCACATTGGCAGAGAAAAGAAAAGCTTATGACGAGTTGATCAATGGTGAGTACAAAGAATTTTATACTCGTGACACACAGAACATGATCAACCGGCGCTTTAAAGAGACCAAAGAGCTCGAAAAGCAGGTAGCTGACAGCCAGCCGGTCATCGACATGCTTATGCAGAGATACGGTGTCAAAGATACTACGCAACTGCAGGCAGCGCTGGAAAACGATTCGGCATACTGGCAGGAAGCGGCTGACGAAGCCGGAATGAGTGTGGCTCAGTTTATGGAATTCAACAAGCTTCAGCGTGAGAATGCTCAACTCCTTAAAGCACAGGAAGAAGCTGCGCGCATCGAATACGATCAGCAGAGGATTACTCAATGGTCCCTTGAAGCTCAGGAACTCAAGGGTAAATATCCTAAGTTTGATCTGGAAACAGAAGCGCAGGATCCTGAATTCTTTAGGCTGTTGCAGTCCGGTGTACCTATGGAGCACGTGTATAAGCTGCTGCACATGGATGATATCATCAATGACGAACGCACAACGACAGCAGCATTTACGGAAAAGCAGGTCATGGATAACGTGAAAGCAAGAGGCTCACGACCGTCAGAAGCAGGTCTTAACTCCAACAATGGCATTATCTACAAAACAGATGTTTCGCAGCTTTCCGAGCAGGATGTGCTTGAGATTGCGAAACGCGTGAAACGTGGGGAACAGATCAGCTTTTAGCTTATGTTCCCACAGAAAGGGGATAAGACACTATGAACACTTTTATTTTATTTGACGTAAATCTCAAATATTTTGACAACACGCAGACAACATTGCTGCAGGATCTGTCAGCGGAGATGAAGACTTACTATAGCAAGTATCTGATCACGCTCGCAGAGCCGTCTCTGGTACATGATCAGCATGCTCAGAAGCATCAGATCCCACAGAATGGCGGTAAGACTATTGAATTCAGGAAATACGATAGTCTTCCGAAAGCACTTACTCCGCTTGTTGAAGGCGTTACGCCTCACGGGAATAAGCTGAGCCTGTCTACAATCACAGCGACGATCAACCAGTTTGGTGATTACATTGAGCTGTCAGATACGCTCCTTCTTACCGCAATCGACAACAACCTGCTCCAGGCTACAGAGCTGCTCGCATCACAGGCAGGTCGTACTCTTGATACGGTAACAAGGGAGGTTCTCGCCGGCGGTACAAACGTGCAGTACGGCGAAGGTACGAAAAAGACCAGGTCGGCTCTTGTCGGCGGTGAGACAACGGGCAATGACTATCTTACAGTCAAAGCTATCCGTATGGCAGTCAGATCTCTTAAGGTCATGAATACGCCGAAGATCAACGGAGATTATGCCGGCATTGTTCATCCTTCTTGCTCGTTTGACATCATGGATGATCCGGCTTGGCAGGCACCGCATACCTACGTTGACACAGAAAACATATATGCTAACGAGATAGGCCGTATCGCAGGGGTGCGTTTCTCAGAGACTACAGAGGCTAAGATATTCCACGCCGACGGCTTAACTGCAGC
Organism: Lachnospiraceae bacterium; assembly: GCA_045601405.1. GTDB lineage: Bacteria > Bacillota > Clostridia > Lachnospirales > Lachnospiraceae > RGIG5612. The sequence goes on from JAZRZO010000050.1 coordinate 10,688, forward strand.
TGCGAGGGATCTTACTGTATCTGAGTATGCGTCCGAAGTTATCACAACAGCCGAAGCGATTACAGCAGATGAGGCTGCGGCGCTGAAAGGCAGGGATATACTTGTTGGCGGTGAGGTGATGAAAGTTGCTTCTGCAACAGCCGGAGCAGCTGGCTCAGCAACGATCACTGTTAGCGATACACCGGCAACTTCACCGTCTGCTAACGATGTGATCTATCCGGGCGAAGCAGGAGCTAAAGGCCGTGATGTATATGCAACGCTTATCATGGGCGCTAACGCTTACGGCACAACCGACGTTAGCGGAGGCGGTTTGCAGCATATCGTTAAGCAGCTTGGTTCCGCAGGTACCGCTGATCCTCTGAACCAGCGCGCTACTGTCGGCTGGAAAGCGTACAAAGTAGCAGAGCGTCTGATCGAGCAGTATCTTGTCAGAATTGAGACATGCTCTACATTCCAGGATGGCGCAAATTAGTTTGTAACACTTGAGAGGCATCTTCGCGGATGCCTCTCAAGAGAAAAGGAGACTATTGTTATGGCAACGGAAAAAAAGGAAACTAAGGCAAGTAAGAAAACTGATTCTGAATCATGGGCTGAGAAGAAGGTTCGTGTGAGACTGTTCCGTGATAACGAGCGATACAAAGAAGACGTAACTGCTATCGTTAACGGAAAGGCCTTTAGGATCAGGCGAGGGGTTGATGTTGAGCTTCCGCTGTACGTCTGGCTTATGATCAGGAACGGCATTGAACAGGATGACAAAGCTTCTGATTTTATACAGCGCGAGGAGGCAAGCTTCAAGGCCAAAGAAAGAGAATTTAATTGGTGACAATATACCGAAATGGTTCAATAAATGCTTGAAACACAGCGCATTATCCAAATGGGTGGTGCGCTGTTGAACTAATAGGGGATTTTACGATGACTATTCAGGATATAAAAAACAGGTTAAATAAAGAACATCCCAACCAGTATGATGATGAACTGATCATCTCATGGATCAATGACGTTGAACGGGATATAGTAATGTTCCTGAGGCTGTTCGAGGGCATTATAAGCGAGGAAAGCGAACAGCATGATTCCTTGACCGATGAGGTGATGTTGAATGAGATTGACGTATATACTGAGTATATCATCTGCCGGATCTGTCTCAGCAACGAAGAATACGACAGATACAACAATCACGCCGCAATCTTCGAGCAAAGGCTGAATGAATGGAAAGAACGGTATCTTAGAGCACATGAACCGATTAGTAGAGGGAGCTTTAAGATATGAGGATGCCAAAGTTAAACTATAAAGCCAAGGCTATAACCTTTATACAGCAATTCTTCGGATACAATCATAACCTGCGGACACAAGCAGGAGAGTTCTACGACATGGAAAATATGTGCATGGATAATTATCCGGTCATATCTACCAGGCAAGGGGAAGAAGAGCGGGCGGAGTTTATCGGCCAGCCTAATGGATTATGGGAGTATGCTCCGGACACACTTATGGCAGCAATTGGTAAATACCTGCGGATCGGGATAACGGCCGATTCATTGGGCGAGATTATCCCGGAATCTCCTAAGTATCTCAGCAATTCGGAAAAGAGCTTTGCTACCATTGGAGCATATACTGTGATCATGCCGGATAAAGTGATATTTAATTCCGAGACCGGCAGGCTTAGTCGCATAGAACGCTCTTTTTCAAGCGGAACGTATGGGGAGCAATTTCTTATCATGCAGGTCATACCTTGCGACATTGAAGGTAAGAGTATTACATACGTTCAGAGCGATACAGCGCCGGAGGACACAGAAGTTTACTGGTACGATACAGCCAACAATGTTTACAAAAAATATTCTACGTCAATGGAGCAGTGGCTGCAGGTAGAAAATCCGTATATTAAGTTAATACCGAGGATAAGTGCTGTTGAAAATGCGTACGTTGCGCCCGAAGACACGCTTGACGAGTCGGCTATTGCCGCTAAACAGGAGCTGAGTGAGTTCCTGGGCGGATATACAGCGCTTGATACGATCACATATTCTAACGAGAAGGATGCAGTCATTGATGAACAGTTCAAAGATTATGTGATATACAATACCGGCAATGAGGATGGTACTAATTTCATAGTTTTAAATATTAACGATATAGATGGTGTCAGCAGCTTCACGATCCTGAGCAAATGTCCTGATCTGGAACATCTGGTTGCGCTGAATAACCGGGTATGGGGCGTTAACAACACGACGCACGAGATATACGCGTGTAAGCTTGGTGATCCGACGCAATGGTACAACTATGCAGGTACAGCCTTTGACAGCTATGCCGTGTCCTTGGGTTTTGCGGATGAAGTGACAGCCGGATGCGCTTTCAACAATTACATCCACTATTTTACCGAAGATAAGATAATAAAAATATATGGGGATTATCCGGCCAATTACCAGCTGCATACAGCAAGGACTGACGGAGTTATATCCGGCGGACACGATACGGTTACTCAGGTAGAAGGGATATTGTTCTATGTATCTCCGATAGGAGTTATGTCTTACGATGGTTCGCTCCCCTATTTCAGAGGTCAAAAATTTTCGCCAAATTATCTTACCAGAAAAACAGTTGCCGCAGGTCGCGACGGGACAAAATACTGCCTGTCTGTAAGCGAAAACCAAGAGAGCTGTGGAGTGTTTGTTTTTGACACGAAGTATGGACTCTGGAGCGTCGGAGGCGATCAGATCTACAAAAAGACTGCCAACCTGGGAAGCGCTTTATGCTTTCTTAACGATAAATCGAAGCTGATAAGCCTGATGGACAGGGACAGGATACAGGATGAATTAGTGATAGCAGGAGACAATCTGTTCTCGATCGACAGGGAACCGGCTGTTTTCTAATGGAGATAACAAATGGCACAAAGTAATGCGAGATATTTCAGTGATGGATATGGGACTCATGGATACCGGGCAGAGATGTATTTATGGTATCAGAATATAGATGAGTACAGGGTAAGGCTGCACGTCGCAGGCGGCGCACAGCTCTATAATTCTGACGGCTGGAACGGTTCGTACATTAACTTTGCAGGCTATGAGCAGCGGGGTAATTGTGCAGGAGGCCCCACAGATTATTACTGGAAAAATTCTAACTGGTATTGGAATGATATTGATAATGGGATCCTGTACAAAGGGCACGAGTGGATCAAGGTAGAAAGGACCTGTGTTTTTAACTATGGTGGCAAAGGAAATGTTGTTGCTACGGAGACTATTTGGGTTGAACCTAAACCCTATTACAATGTCAGCTATGATGCGAACGGCGGCACCGGAGCTCCTGCGTCACAGACTAAGTGGCACGGGGAGACATTAGGGCTTAGAACCGGAATCCCATTCAAATCAGGATTTGCGTTTAAAGGCTGGAAAGGTTCGGACGGCGGTACATACGGCGCAGGTGCTAACTATTACGGCAATACAGCCTTGACGCTCACAGCTATCTGGGAAGCGCTTACAACTGATCTTGAGGAAATAGAGGACTGTGAGATAGGGCAGGCTCCAACGATCGCATGGACTCCGCAATCAGCGAGCCTGATATACAATCTCATCCTGTCGTTGGGTGACTGGAGCTATAGCGTTGAGGGGCTGGCACCCGGGTCAACAGACAGATATGTGTTCGATACATATACACTGCCGATGGAGATATGCAGCCAGATCCCTGATAGCGCAGATGGCCTTATGAAGGTTGAGCTGGAGACCTATAACGCCGGAGATCTGACCGGTGTATCAGAGCGTTATTTTACAGTGTATGTTCCGGATACAGTAGTTCCTGTAATATCTGCAGTTAATTTAACTGATCTAAGCAATAACGCCCTTGGAGTGCTGCTGCAGAACTACTCGTATCTGAATGTAGATATCTCTTTTTCTGCCGCTTACGATAGCGAAATCGCGAGCGTTAAGCTTGATGTTGGCGATCAATCGCAGACAATAGAGCCTTCCGGTTCACCAGCGAATCTGACAACAGATATCCTGATGGAACCAGGCAGCGTAGATCTGACTGTAACGATAACAGACAGAAGAGGCCGAACAGATGCTCAGACCCAGACGTTGTATGTAAATGAATATATGCTGCCAACAGTTGAGGTAGAGGTTGCTTTGGAGGGTACAAACACAGTAAAGACAACTATCAGAGCAGGCTACAGCCCAGTTGGAGGTGCTAACAGTGCAGTGTTTTCAGTTAATGGCGGAGAACCGAGAACAGTTGTTAACGGGGAGACTGTTGTTAACAGGTTTGTATATGAATATGCAGCCAGCAGGAACTACAGATGCGATGTAATAGTAACTGATGCGATTACATCAGTTAGTGCATCAGCCTGGTTGTATCCGGGGCGCGGCAACAGATTCAGTGAACTGGATTCGAATAAATACTACATTGGGATTGATGAGTTTGGATGGCAGGATACCGATTCCGTATTTAGCGGCGGGATAAGCGATACCGGCGTGATATGGGCTGAGCGTGAAAGCGGAAACGGCCCGACAGGACTTGGCTTTCCTATCAGAGTAGAGCCGGATAGCATGTATGAATTCTTATATTCTGCCGACGAAGTGGATTCGGATTCAGTGGCTATCGTGTCATTTTTTAGTGATAAAGGAACAGGCGAACTTGGTTACAGCTATATGGGTACTGTTTATAACGGAGGGCATATAACATCCGGCGCTTTTTTCCGGACACCGGAGCTGGATTCAGGGGCGCTCTGGGCGATGGTGATACTTGGAGTGCTGCATACAGATGCTCCGATAAACTACCAGGAATTCGAGGATGTTGTAGTGCGAAAGGTAGACAGAGAAGAAGAGGCACTGGAGTGGGTGCTTGAAACCGGCAATCTGGGGCTTGATTCGCCACTCCAGAAATACATAAGCAGGATACAGATGCGGATAGACTATTCGGGCAGCCTTAAGGTGGAAATTTCTTATGATGAGGATGCAGCCTATAAAGTTGTGCATGAGTCTGTAAGCGATCATATGCGGAGTATCACTGTCCCGGTCAAAGTTAAAAGAACGGACCACTTCAGGATTCGGTTGAGCGGAGTCGGCCATGCGAAGCTATACAGTATGGGATACGAGATTGACGAAGGAGGCGCAAGATGCTTGGTATAGACAATATTGACGTAGGAAAGCAATACGCAACGGAGCGGGAGGAAATAGAAGCGCTTAAAAGTTATATGTATCAGCTCTATCAGGAATTAGAATTCCGACTTGGCGAGCTGGAGAAAAAAATAAAGGAGATGAACGATGAAAAACAGTGATACTATTCTTGCGCGGATCAAAACACGCAGAGATCTAAGGGGCGCAAATAGGATTGAAGTTAGGTTTGGTCAGAAAGGACGGTTGAGACTGTCTAAGACAGGGGATTCTGTAGCAGCTGAGGAAGATGCAGTTATTGTAGTCCTTACTTCTTCGGAGACAGCAATCTTCGAGCCCGGCAGATTTGTTCCGGTTGAGGTTATCGCATATTACGATGATGGCACGAAGATTACAAGCAATGCTATGTATAGGCCGTTTGATGGAACCATGCAGCGGGATGATGCGGATCCCCCGATCAGTACGGATTGGCAGATAGAAGAACTGGAGAGGGCTGTTGACGAGGTTATTGCGTCTTTGCGGGTCATCGATGGCAATGTCGGAGATCTATCCGATTTAGAGACAGAACACAAAAACAATCTCGTGGAAGCTATAAACGAAGAGGTAAGCGACCTTGCAGCTCTTTCGGAAGCTGTAACCGGCAAAATGGACAAGAACAATCCGACTGGAACAGGCGCTTTTTCTGTGGGCAGAGCTGCAGGCTCGACGGTAGGTACAGGGTCTTTTGCTGGTGGATATAATGTTCAAGCGACAGGCGCCTGTTCTCACGCAGAAGGCTCAAGTTCAGTAGCAAGTGGCATCGCATCTCATGCAGAAGGAGAACACTCAGCAGCATCAGGCCACGTATCTCACGCAGAAGGTGTATATACAATAGCGAGCGGTAATAATCAGCACGTCGAAGGTAAGAACAATGTAGAAGATGTTATTGGTAAGTATCTGCACATAGCCGGCAATGGCGCTACTCCAGACAACCGTTCAAATGCCTATACATTAGACTGGCAGGGCAACGGCGTATTTGCCGGAGGCCTTAAGATACATGGCGCTGATGACGTAATGACCAAGACAGACCTCTCCGCACTTGCAGATGTGACCGTTATCAAACGTGAGACAAGCGGAACGGTAGTGTCTCTAACTGACGGAAGCGGAACGGATGTTGACGAGTTGATCGTCAATATTGAAGCTGTTCAAGAAGGAAGCGGAGACCCTGCACCTGATAACGTGCGCCCGATTGTTGGCTGGGATGAAGTTGATATTGCAACAAACAGAAAAAACTTGTATGACAAGAACGATGCGGCAGCTTATATAGACCGTGCATGGATTAACGCGACGGAGAGTCGGATTGCAACGCAAAGTGCAGGTAGAGGGCTTGTATATATCCCGTGCAAGCCAAGCACGACATACACAGTAAGCCGTGAGCGTGTGTTGGAGAATGATAGATTTATCATTGGATATACAAGAAAAATTCCAGAGTCAGGTTTAGCTGTATATAACATAAGTTCTGCACCGAATAGTGGTACGCTTGGCGAAACACTGTCTCTGACTATCGCTACAGGTGCGGATGCAAGATATCTTGTTGTATGGGTATTCTGGAGCAGTGCGTCAGAAGCATTAGATACTTTGCAGATTGAATTTGGCTCAACTGCAACGGCGTATGAACCGTACCGAGGTCACACTTATGATATCAACCTCGGACAAACTGTCTATGGCGGTACGCTGAATGTGACTACTGGCGAGTTGATAATTACTCACACTAAGGTAAGAGCAGTTGATACTGACTATAGTCAGTATACAAATTATCCTGCTCATAATGGATTTTATCTTAGAGGGGCTGACCTGCCTATACCTATGCCTGGAGGGTCATGGTATAACGACCCGTTAACGATGTGTAATGTCCTTGTCAAGGCTAATACTTATTCTGCTGTGCATGGAATTAGGTTTGGTGCAAACAATACAAATATATTCTTTAATGAGTTTTACGACTTATATACCGACCGGGATGATTTTGTCGATTATCTAAAATCAATCAATCTTGAGATAACTTATCCAATAGCGCCTATTACCGTCCAGCTTACACCAACTCAAGTAGCTACTTTTATCGGCAATACTAACATCTGGGCGAATACTGGCGATATCGTTAACCTTAAATACACGGCAAACGCAAGTCTGCTGATTAACCAAATTATACAAGCAATAATTGCAAACGGAGGTGATGTTTAATGTTTAATTTACACGATTTTGTCCTGAGAGGTCTGTTTGATGCAATCGGCAAGCTGCCCGATTATAAGGTCATCATGAACGCTCTGGGCTGGTACGAAAAAGAAGTGCTGACTGACGAGGACTTGGAAGAAATTAACAGACGGATAGAAGCACAATACGCACCTACGGAAGGAGAAGAAGAATGGATATAGTAACTGGCGCAAGGGGCGAGGTATGCGCCGGAGTGATGAAAGGAGGGAATTATGAACGCAGACTTTGGAAATGTAAGCTTATTGGTCTCAAAGCAGGAGGCGGACAAAATATGGAAAAGAATTGAAACGATTGAAAAAATGTGCATCACGCCGCAGATGTTTGGTGCTGTAGGGGACGGACTAACTGATGATACAGCTGCTTTTCAGGCCATGATAGATGTAATGCAGGCATCTATGATCCAGCAGATGAGTGATAACGGTGACGGTACTCTTTATTACGGCTCCAATATAGAATGTTATATCCCACACGGCGAGTATCTGATAACGTCTGTGAATATATCTACCGGGTATATCCGGATAGTCGGTGATAATGCCATAATTAGGTCAGAGAGCGAGAAAGTATTCAATATCACTAATGGCTGGTATACCGAAATTGAAGGAATTATATTTGTAGAATGTGATAACCCCATATATATTGATGGACTAAACATCGAAATGGGGCAGCTCCTGATAACGCGTTGCAAGTTCATTAACTGCTTAGGTGCGTCCATAGACATCCCGTATAAGCAGTCATATACCGCGCTCGTGAAAAACAGCGAATTTTTTAAATCGGAATATGTACTTGATTCTACCGGCTGCGATCTGTTCCGTTTTGAGAATTGCTGGTTTGAAGAAAGGACACGAACCAAAGATTACGACGCGTCTTTCATCGTTGCAGGACTTGACTGTGAGTTACAGATGGCAGGCTGTCTCTGGGTTCCGGCTCCGACAACGGCAATTGAGCCAACTGTTATAGACGCAAGCTGCAGTGCTGTACTGATTGATGGCGTGCATTTTGGAGGCGAAGCAGGGTCCAAACCTATTGTAAGAATACATAAAGATGCTATGCGCTGTCAAATTAAAAACTGCAACTTCGCATATGCTGCTCATAATTACGCATACATCCTACTTGAAAGCAAGTTTGAGATGATCGCAGTTGAAAATATGTATTCGGCGATAGATAACACTATACCTGTGCGATGGTCTGCGAGAGCTGTTAAGAGCGACATTTTACCGCTTGATCCTAATGCGCAGCTTATATTGCGTGACATACACAATTATAACGGAAAACCCGTGTCTATGCAGGCGCTCATACCGGAAGAACTCTTATCGTATTTTTCCGGCGACAGGGAACTTATTTATATACCTACTGAAAAGCTGCTTAGAACCGCAGCCGATAGTGGTGGCATAAGAGTGACATCTGATTATGTAGGCAAGGGAGCAATAACGATTGAGCCGGTAATGCCTAAGCTAAGATGTATGATAAGAGATGCTAATACCGGGAACAATCACATATGCATTATATATCTTTGCCCTGTTATTTCGGCTGATCACATAACTTACGAGATAGAGACTATAGGCGCAGATAAGAACGCTTTTGATATTATATACGGTGACGGGACGCTTAACTATCAGCCGTATTTATCGGATATTGATGTGACGATTATACCGACAGGAAGCTGGTATGACCTTGAATTACTCACGCAAGAGATCACCAGTGAGATAGATGTGCCGAGGAAAATATATACGCTTCCGCCGACGTAAAAATTTTCGTAAAACAGGGCGAAGTTCAACCTGTATAAATTTATAGTATATCCATAAAGCATGATGCAGGGAAACTTGAATTTGAATTAAGTTGCCCTGTTGAATTGCTGAGAGAGCAGGCATCTGTCATGGGAGAGTATCTCTGCATTTTGGAAGAAAGAGCACTTATTGAAGGTGTCGATATTGATGTTAACTCAGCGCGCGAGATAACATAGAAACTTTATTAACCGGCTCCCAATTAGTGGGAGTCGCTGACCGCACAGATTTAGCGGTAGAAAAGAGGTGAACACTATGAGGGATAAGATATTTAAATGGCTGAAAGCAGCCGGTATACGCGCGATCAAGACGGTAGCGCAGACAGCAATAGCAACAATAGGAACGACGGCTCTGTTGGATGAGGTTAATTGGGCAGTGGTAGCATCCGCGTCCGCAATGGCAGGAGTGTTGTCTCTTTTGACGAGTATAGCAGGGCTTCCGGAGCTGAAACAGGAGGATGAAGAGTAATGGAGATAGAGACAATTTCAATCATAATATCAATACTTGGACTTCTTGGCACTATAGCAACGGTTTACATCGGAATCAAGAAGTCAACGCAGGAGGCGGCATCGGCGCAGGCGCGCATGGACGAGCAGCTAAAGGCTCTTACAAGAGAAGTCAGGAAACACAACAATTTCGCCGAACGCATGCCGGTGCTGGAAGAAAAAATAGATGTAGCGAACCACAGGATCAAAGACCTGGAAGAGATCAATAAGGGGGTATAGATATGGCAATGACAGCGAAGAACTTTATTGAACGGCTTCAGCATCTGCTGAGCAGGAGAACTTTTTATGATAATTCTTTCCCCGGAAACTGCGGAGAGATATATGCGGATGGGTCTATATCATTTGATTGCATCGGCCTTGTCAAGTCGGTGATCAATGAGCCGGATATCGTCTACAAGACCTCTCCGGCCGGATATTACGTGAGGCCGGGACAGATCATTCCGGACACAACAGAGATAGGTATTTTGCAGCTGTGCAGCGATGTTAAATGGGGAGACTTTTCCTTTGCGACCATGGCTCCCGGAGAGTATCTTTATATGTCCGGCCATGGCGGCGTTTATTGCGGAGGTACTGATTACAACGTCATTGAGTGTACCGGAGCCTTCGGCGGCGGCGTAGTGGCATCCTACGTTGACGAGTGGGGCAACAGATATAACCGCAGAGGCGGATACTGCGTCGGAAGATGGGAAGCACACGGCAAGCTGTCAAGATATATCGATTACGGAGCAGAGCCGGACAGCCGGCCTTGGGTCAAGAAGATCAATGGCGAATGGTGCTATGTAGTTAACGGCAAGGTCGATACGTCCTACAACGGCGTAGCGCAGAATGAAAATGGCTGGTGGAAGATCAAGGCCGGGAAGGTTGACTTTAATTTCAATGGATTAGCACAAAATGAGTACGGCTGGTGGTTCTGCGATCACGGCAAGGTAGACTTTGCGAAG
>JAZRZO010000051.1:0-1622 GCA_045601405.1 Lachnospiraceae bacterium
CGGATACAGCAGCGACCTGGCTCATGGCGGAGTCAAAATCCGCTGCGGTCTTCACGGCTGCCGTCCCAAGTCCCATGACTGCAACAGATGCAGGCATTACCGCTTTCCCGGCGCTTGTGAGCTTATCCCCGGCGGCTATGAATTTATCTCCGGCAGCGTCGATTTGGGAGAGAACTTTGCTTGTGGTAGCCGCCTCTTCCTGCAGACGTTTCAGTTCCTGCTCGGTTTCGATGATCTCACGCTGAAGGGCATCGTATTTGTCCTGTCCCAGCTCACCGTTTTCGAGCTGTTCCTTTGCCTGTTTCTGCGCTTCTTTCAGGGTTTCCAGTTTCTCGCTCGTTCCGGAGATGGCATCCTTCAGCAGTTTCTGTTTCTGGGTCAGCAGTTCGGTATTGGAAGGGTCGAGCTTCAGCAGGCGTTCCACATCTTTCAGTTCAGACTGTGTGCTCTTTATAGTGCTGTTGACATTTTTCAGAGCCTTTTCAAGTCCTGTGGTATCGCCGCCAATCTCTACGGTTATGCCTTTTATTCTGCTTGCCAATGATCTCACCTCCGTTGGCTAAAAATTAATAGATTTCTCTTGCATTTTTCTTGAGCTATGCATATAATAATGATGTAAATGTCGGTGACGGCATTAACAGTGGGCATATCTCAGCCCTTAAGTGAGACATTTATGAGTGGGCATATCTCGGCCCTTAAATGAGACATTTATAAGTGAGCGTTTCGCTGCTCCGAATGCGAACTTAACAGCAGAGGCGGAATAAAATCTGCCTCTGCTTTTTCAAATGAGGGATTGATATGGGAATTCAACTATATGAGGTTTCACCGAAATATATAAACTATCTTTTACCATTTGCCCCGCACCTTTTTCACAACAAAAAACCCGGACAGCATAACGAACGTAAATATATTGGTATCGTCTTTGAGGTGAACGGATTCAAGTATTTTGCTCCTCTGTCCTCCTTCAAGCCAAAGCATCAGACGATGAAGGAGACTCTGGACTTTATAAAGCTCGGTCGGTATTCTGTTATTAACCTCAACAATATGTTTCCAATCCCCGACGGGCAGTACCAATACATAGACATCTCCAAAGAACGTGATGCGCATTATAAATCTCTGTTGATGGCTGAGTACCGAATAATTCGTGTCCGGCAGGATCTGATCAAGAAACACGCCGCTGAATTGTATAAGCATAAAACAGAAAAAGGAAATTCCACCGCTCTTGCTAAGAGGTGTAATGACTTTTCTTTACTTGAAGAAGCCTGTGAAAAATACATACCATGATAATGATCCGTTCGGTGCCAAAAGCCGGACGGATTTTTTAGAATTTATCAAAGTCCTCCTGCGTGGCCATCCTGTCATAGGAAGTATCGTCATTTGACTTTTCCGTCCACATATCCAGTACAAGACCGATGGTCAGAAGGTCAAGGTCGGCTATCCCTATGCCGAGTTCAACACAGCGCAGGAGGAAAAGCGGAGTTGTCATTTCCCTCGTTGAGGGATTTCGTTTTTTTTAGAAACAACGTCCGTCATCATATTCGAACCCCACATTTCAAGAATCTGCGGGAGCACTTCATAGATGGAGAACATATCGAACTGGTCGAGCCAGTCCTCAATCGTGC
>JAZRZO010000052.1:0-2484 GCA_045601405.1 Lachnospiraceae bacterium
ACAACGTACAACGACGTACAACCCATACAACAAACTTTTTTCTTAATTTTGACAACATTTTTGCATACAAAAGCCGCTCTGTTGAGCGGCTATCTTAATGTTCACTTATGCATTTTTCAGGTCACAACTGTTGAAGACCCGCTACATACTTGCCGATGCCTGGGGAAACGAAGCAGAATCCGATCCTTTGTTAATACCTTTTAGTTGATTTCGGGATGATTTTGAAGTAAAGTTATCCCGACTTCGACAGTTGTAAGATAATAAAGGTGCATATTTGCTAAGTATACTTAGCTGATATGCACCTTTGCCATTTTTTAGTTTGTTGTATCGGATTTCTATTTCATACGTTTTTCTGTTCTTTTTCAGATACAATCAGTGGATCTTCGTGAGCCTTATTAATAAGCCCGCCCGCTGCCTTCGGCAGCTTTCCGCCCGTCATAGGAAGCTGCCGTTCCTTTGTCACGGCAGCCGCCATCAGGCACTACTTCTTCAGTGTTCGTATTTTTTTGCTGAGCTCTTTCGGCTGGTAATACTTTCTGTCAAGATCAAGCTTGTAAAGCTCCTCCAAAGCATCACTCACCTTTGATCTCTGATAGAGAGAGGCATAGCACATATCTTCAAGATTCACGACCTCCATGTTTCTAAGCGTCTCGATGATGTTTTCTGTGGTGAAATGCTGCTTTCTGTCATCCAGCTGCTTCTCTAAAAGACGGTAGATCAGGAGTGCTGTATAACAGATCAGGAAGTGTGAAATGATTCGTTCTTTCCTATAATGATAGACCGGTCTTGCTGAGAAGTTTGTCTTCATCACGCGGAAGCAGTCCTCGATCTTATACCTTTGGGAACTGATCTTCAGGATATCTTTTGCCGGATCATCAAGATTCGTGGCAACGGCATAGTATCCGTCGTACTTTGATTCTTCTTCGATTCTCTCAAGATCCAGTTCGTAACGGTCAGCACTTCCTTTGTTTGTTCTCTTTATGAATCTCGTCACATCGTTCGGGCCTTTCTTATAGGTCTCGGGATCAAGATTCAGAAGCATTGACTTTGCTCTTTCAATCTGCCTGTTTCTTATGAACCGCTGATATTCCATCATCTTCCGCGAAAAGGTCACTATGATTTTCTGTTTGATTTCAGCCTGGGATTTCCGCTTCTTTGTCTTTCCGTTTTCTAAGACTACTGTCTCATAAAAGCCGAGATCGAAGGCATGGTTTGCTTCAATGATCTTGTATACGCAGTCATTATAAAGATTCCTGTTCTCCTCCTTTTTTCTGTCAAAGGACTTCATTTCCTCAACACTTGCTTTTCTGTCTGAGGAGAGAAGCTTATAGTCATAATCATTGAAAACAGCTTCCTTCAGTGTATCGGAAAGCTTCTTTATTGATTGCGTGACAATGAAAGCACGTCCTCCCATGGAATTGAAGTTACGGATATTTAAAGAACCGAGCCCGGCATCTGCGACATAGATCAGTTTCGACTTCCCGATGGACTTTAAAAGTTTCTCTTCCAGAGGGATGGCGGTTGTCTGTTCACTGTCGGAACCGGGAACGACACACATCGAGATCGGGATACCGTCCGCGTCCATAAAAAGTCCCATCTCTACGATCGGATTAGGGCGGTGTTCCTTACTGGGACCGTATCTCCGGAATCCTTTGACGATCTCTCCGGTCACTTCATCAACATAGTCCGGGTCCTGTGATTCCGTCTCAAAGTAATAGTTCGTGCAGTCGTAATAGCAGACACTTGTGTTCCTTTTTACAACAGACAGACTGTTCTGATAAAGACTTTTAAGGTAACCGTCATAGTTTTCTGCAAGGATATCCATAGTCCGTAGGATGTGCTCATACCCGAAGGAGGGTTCCTCATAATACCTGTCAAGATGATCATAGGTTCCGAGCTTGGAATCCGGTTCGAGGATCCTTGCATAAGTGAGAAAACGCATAACCTCATCCGGGTCATAAGTGATCTTCCTGTCCTCACAGACTTTTTTCAGAAAATCCCTGATCCCAAGCTTCTGATAGACAGCCTGAAGATAGAAGTAGCCGATGTTTCTGCGAAGGCTTTTTGATACAGGATCATCCGTCATCTTCAGTCTTTCACTGAAGTCGATATTCACCTCCCTGGTGATCTTGTTATCGTTCTTTTCCTTCTCGTTATACTCGGCAACGGTCTTTTTGGCGTATTCCAAAGGATCCTCAGTTATCTTAAGGAGTTCAGAGTGCTTTCCGATGCGGAAGACGTTTTTTGTCGTCACTTTCTTTCCCACACGGTAACCTTTCTGAACAAAATAGGTAGGATCTTTGCTTTTCTTATCATAATTCAATTTCATAGGCTAATTATACCACAACGTACAACGACGTACAACCCATACAACAAACTTTTTTCTTAATTTTGACAACATTTTTGCATACAAAAGCCGCTCTGTTGAGCGGCTATCTTAATGTTCACTTATGCATTTTTCAGGTCACAACTGTTGAAGACCCG
>JAZRZO010000053.1:0-107469 GCA_045601405.1 Lachnospiraceae bacterium
AAAGAAGTAAACAACTTCTTTCCCTGCCTTCCCGACGAGGGACGGGTGTGGGCAGAGCCCACAAAATAAAACTGGCCCCAGCAAAATAGCCGGGGCTAATGTTTCAATTTTTTCGGGACATTTTCCAAAATGCTTGACACACTGACCACGGGAATTATGACCAACGGGATTTACGGGATCGCAAAAGTAACCTCATCAATGCAAGCACGCGGCATATATATTTCCGGGTGCTTGCATTGATGAACTCCCACCGAAGTTGCATATATATCAACGGACGACTGATCCGGCGATCGTCGTCCGAAGTTATTTATGCAGCAATGTGTGATATTACAACGCTTCTCTAATCTTCGGGTTCGAAGTCGAAGCCGCTCCATACCGGCTTGCCGGTGTATTCGAGAAGCTCCTCCTCACCGTTTAGCGCGCGGATGGCTCCGCTTGCCAGAGCTTCCATTTCAAAGTCGCCCGCAAGCACGATGATCTCTCCGATCCATCCGGCATATTTTCTCACGTTCTCTATAAAGTCCTTGTCATTTGAAACGCCGCCCGTCATTACAATGCCGTCAACCTTTCCTTCAAGCACACAGGCGTATGAGCCGATATATTTCGCAAGGTTATAGGCAAACGCTCTGTAAACAAGCGCAGCCCACTTATCACCGCCGGCGATGCGTTCTTTTATCTCCAGCATGTTGTCAGTCCCGACAAGGCCCAAAAGGCCGCCGGTCTTTGACACCTTTGCTTTCATATCATCAAGCGTATACTCACCCGAGAAGCACATCTTAATTACAGGAAGAAGCGGCACATATCCGGAACGGTTGGGAGATATCGGTCCGTCTCCGTTAAGCACATCATTGCCGTCAACTATCCTGCCCTTCTTATGAGCCGCAATCGAAAGTCCTCCTCCGACATGGCAGACAATGAAGCTGCACTCATCATATTTCTTCCCGAGCTGAGCTGCCGCCCGTATTGCAACCTCCTTCTGGTTAAGCACATGAATATGTGATTCCCTGTGAATCCCCTTAATGCCTGATATCCTGGAAACATCATCAAACTCATCAGCGTCCGGCGGATTGACCAGATAAGCCGGCTTTCCCGTTTCTTCTGAAAATGCGTTTATTATCTGCGCGCCGAGTATAGCCGGGTGCTCCATCAGCCTGCCGGACGAACAGTCCTCAAGTATCCTGTCATTGACCGGGAAGATGCCTGTTGTAGTGGACTCAAGTCCTCCGGAATAAGCCGCGAATGCATCCATATCTTTGATATCGATATCGTTGTTCTTCAGCTCCTCCATTATCGTCTCAACCCTGTACGGAAGCTGGGCGGAAACTCTTTCAAAGTTTTTGAGCTTTTCGGTATCGTGCTGAACATTAGCCTTAAACAGCCTTTCCTCACCGTCAAAAACCGCAAGTTTAGTGCTTGTTGAGCCCGGGCTCAGTGTAAAGATCTTATAACTCATTTTGTTCTCTCTTTTCTTGTGCCGGCGCTCACCTTCCGCATAAGTCCGGAGCGCGCATTAACGTGTGTATGCCTCCGGTCTATAAAAAATATTCCGGATGTTTCTTTTTCACCTCATCCCCGTACCTTTTTACGGAATCGATATGGTGATTGATTATGCTTCGCGCGTATTCCGCGTCTCCTTTTTCTATGGCCTCTATTATCTGGTCATGCTCATCGGGCAGCTCTTCTATCCTCTCAAGAGTGCCCACCTCCATATTCCTCCATCTTCTGACATGCATATAATCATCAGAGTAAAGCCCGGAAAGGCTTTTCCTCCCGATCGCGGAAAGCAGTGTTTCGTGGAATTCATCATCAAGCCTGTAGAAGCTCTGCGCGTTGTCTTTAGGATGACCGAGCGCCCTCTGTTTTTTCACGCCAGCCCTCAGTTTTTCCAGTAGCTGCCGGGACGCGCCGTTTTCAATTATGCGCCGCACGGTTTCCTGCTCTATCGCCTCTCTTAAATAAAGCACATTATTGATGTATTCAAGATCTATCAGTGAAACGAATGTGCCTCTTTGCGGAAACACATCCACAAACCCCTTTTCCCTTATTATCGCAAGAGCGCCTCTTACGGCATGCCTTGTGGCTTCATACGCGGAACAAAGATCACCCTCGCTTATAAGCTCTCCCGGCATTATCTTCAGATCCACTATCTTTTCCAGAAGGTCCCTTACGATATCATCACTTGTAACAACCTTCCCTGCTCTTTGCATGTTCATCAGATCTAAATCTTCCCTTCAACCTTAACAAATGTTTTTGCTTCCTCTTCTCCCCTTAAAACTCTAAGTCCTCCGAAAGCAAGCGAATCCATTTCATTTTCGCCCGGATATATGACCACAGGGGCGATGAAGCCGACTCTGTCTGCTATCATTTTTGTGAACATTTCCGAATGCGCGATCCCGCCGGTGAGTATGATCGCATCCACCTCTCCGCAGCATGTTGCCGCGCAGGCGCTGAGATGCTTCGCTACCGACAGCGCCATTGCCTCATAAACAAGCTTCGCGTATTCATCACCGTCTTCTATCCTCTTCTCCACCTCACGGCTGTCGTTAGTTCCGAGATGTGAATTAAGGCCGCCCTGACCTTTGATACGTTTCATAAGTGACTTTTTGTCATAATCTCCCGAAAACGCCATATCAATAAGCTGGAATACAGGAAGCCCTCCTGTCCTTTCCGGAGAAAAAGGTCCCTCCTCGTCACTTACAAAATCTATGATACGCCCCTGTGAATGAAGCGCCACGGAAATGCCTCCGCCAAGGTGCGATATGAGCAGGTTGGAGCTTTTGTAGTCATTTCCGCTTTCCTTTTCCCAGCGTTTGGCAGCGGCGCGCATATTAAGATTATGCCCCAGCGCCTTTCTCCTCATTTCCTTAAAACCTGTTATCTTTGTCAGCGGTATCATCTCATCAACTGTTATCCCGTCATAAACAAAAGCCGGAATACCAAGCTGGCGCGATATGTCATATGCAATTGGCGCGCCGAGGTTTGACGGATGGTTGTTCTGCGGATTGTTTAAGAGCTGCCATACCATATCCTCATTAACTCTGTACGCTCCCGTTTCGATGGGAGGAAGCAGTCCGCACCTGCTTACTATAGCGGTAAGTTCAGAAAGCTCAACACCATTCTTCTTCAGAGCATCAAGAACAAGGTCTCTTCTGAATTCGTACTGGTCAGCGATCTCGTCGAACCTTGCGAGCTCCTGTGTTGAATGAGCGATGCTTTCCGTGAACAGTGGCTTTTCGTCCTCATATACCGCTATCTTTGTGGATATTGAGCCTGGATTCATTATCAGTAGTTTTTCCATAGCAATGCCTCTACGTCCTTATGCTTTTTTCATATTATGAGCCGCTATTGCCGCAAGGCAGATCGAAAGATATTTTTCCTCCGATGACGAACCGCGGCTTGAGAATATCACAGGCGCAGTTGTCCCTACCAGGAAGCCCCCGAGTTTCGACCTGCACAATACTGAGAGCATTTTGCCCATTATGTTTCCCGCGTGGATATCATGTGACAGCAGTATGTCGCAGTCTCCGGCGCACGGTGACTCAAAACCCTTAAATAGGGCAACCTCTGCGCTTGTCGCGCAGTCAAAGCTGATAGGCCCTTCAACGATGCAGTTAGTTATCTCGCCTCTTTCATTCATCCTCTTCAGCTCCGCTGCATCAACTGTTTCCGGCATCTTGGGATCCTCGTTTTCCTTGCAGCATACCACGCCGACCTTCGGGCATTCATAACCAAGCGCCACCAGCGCGTCTGCCGTATTTTGTATGATGTCCCTCTTCTGCTCAAGAGTGGGATATGTGACCAGCCCGCCGTCCACCGGCACCAGCAATTTATGATAGGCATCGGTGGCATGCGCCGTGAACACGCTGATCGTGCTGCCGCTTCTTAAACCGGTTTCCTTGTTAACGACTGCTCTTAAGTAATCCGAGGTTTCAAGCTTCCCCTTCATAAGAAAGTCGGCACTGCCTTCGTTAATAAGGGAAACGGCCTTTGCGGCAGCCTCCGCATTATCCGGAACGTCGTAGATGTCCTCATCCGGAACATCCAGCCCTGTTTTTATGCAGGCCTCTTTGATCTTTTCTTTATCTCCCACAAGGAGCGGCTTAACGATCCCCTCCTCCATCGCCTGCTTTACAGCGCCTAAGGTATGATCGTCATTAGCCGCGGCCACCGCCACGCGAGAGCGCGTTATCACATTTTTGTATTTTTCGATTATCTCTTCAAGTGTTTTATATGCCATTTCGCTCTCCTATCTGTTAACGATATTTGCCGGCTCCTTACCTTCACAGGCTGCTTCAAAATTAGAGACAGCTCCTTTGAGCATAGTGATGAATGCCTCGTCTGTCATGCCCCCTATGTGCGGAGTCATGGTGAGCCTGTCCATTCCTTCTTTACTCATATTAAGAAGTACATGATCCCCGGGCGTAGGCTCCGGAGCGATAACATCAAGCGCCGCGTGAGCAATCTCGCCTGCCTCTAAAGCTTTAGCGAGCGCCTCCTGGTCGATGACCTCCCCGCGCGCTGTATTTACTACAACCGCTGTGTTCTTCATAACTTTAAACTGCTTCTCTCCGAGCATTCCCACCGTCTCCGGAAATACGGGAACATGCATAGAGATAACATCGCAGGCTGCACAGAGGTCGTCGAATTCCAAATATTCTATGCCCAGCTCCTTTTCCTGCTCCGGCGTCGGACGAAATGTATCGTAGTAGCTGCATTTTACATTCCAGCCGGCAAGCCTTTTTACAACCTCTTTCGCTATGGCTCCCATGCCCGCAAATCCGATATGTTTTCCTCCAAGCTCATGCACGCCGAAGGCAAGGCTTTCCGCCTTGACATCGTTATAATCGTCTTTTCTTAAACGGCGGTCCGCAAGAGCTATCCTCCGAAATGCCGCAAGCATGAGCGCTATTGTGTGCTCCGCAACGCCGTTGGCATTTGCGCCCCTGTTGTTGCATACCCATATGCCTGCTTCCTTTGCTGCATTGATGTCGATCTTATCAAATGCCACTCCTTCACTCTGAATGAGCTTAAGCTGCGGATTTGCTTTGATCACCGCCTCGCTTACCGGGTGAACTGCTCCAACCAGAAGATATTCGATCCCTTCCAGCGCCGCATTGAGTTCCTCATCCGTATAAGGAACATCCTGATACTTCACCTCCCAGTCTGACGGAAAGTGTATCCCGTATTTGTCAAATCTCGACTCCGGTACCGTTGATAGTATTTTTTTTGCCATCATGAGTACTCCTGTTGTATATAACCTGTGTTGATCTAAATATTACAGCCTCTTTCAAATGCCTCGATGTTAAGCCCGGCAAACCTTTCCGGAACATTCTTCGCGATGATCTCCTTCCAGTCGATATCATCAAGCTTCATCTGCTTAACAAGCGCTCCAAGGAGCACTATATTCTGGGCCTTTACATTCCCGAGTTCCTCCGCAACCTTTGCGGCCTCAACGACTACAACATTAGGCACGATCTTTTTGAGCTCCTCTATTGCGTTGTCCGGATATTCGGCGGCGCCTGTGAGCACAGGCATCGGGTTGATCTGTCTTGTATCTGTCACGATAGTCCCGCCTTCCTTCAGGAACGGCACAGCGCGTACAGCCTCCACTTTCTCAAAAGAGACTATTAGGTCTGCTTCCCCGTCTCCCACTATAGGTGAATAAACCTTGTCGCCGTATTTTATCTGAGTTACAACGGTTCCGCCTCTCTGGCTCATTCCGTGTATCTCGCTCATCTTTACATCATAACCTTTTTCTATAAGTCCTTTTGAAAGAATGGTGGATGTTGTGATGGTCCCCTGACCGCCAACACCTGTCAAAATAATAGCCTTAGTCATATCATTCACCTACCTTCTCTATAGCGTCGAACCTGCACTGCTGGATGCAGAGTCCGCACTGGTTACAGTTAACCGTATCTGCGACATAAGCCTTTTTGTTCTCTTCGTCAAACGCGATGGCGGGGCAGGCTATCTTCATGCATTGTCTGCAGCCAACGCATTTTTCCGGATCCATCTGAACATTCTTTCCGGCGTTTGCCTTTGCCACCTCCTTGATCAGAGCACATGGCCTTTTTGCGATTATCACAAAAGGTCCTTCTGCTGCAAGGGAAGCTTCAAGAGCCTCTTTAGCTGCTGCCTGATCTATGGGATCTATCACTCTCAGATGATCGTCGTCTATACCTACTGCTCTTACCATTGCCTCTATGTCTATAGCGGGTGTCTCATAGCCCATGAGATTCTTTGCGGTTCCCGGATTCTCCTGGTGACCTGTCATCGCGGTGATCGAATTGTCCAGAATGCATGCTACCACATTGCTCTGTGATGCAACCACGTCGATCAGCGAGTTGATGCCGGAATGGAAGAATGTGGAATCGCCAAGCTGGCCTATCGCTTTTCTGTTATCCCCCTGAGCCTTAAGCGCCCTTGACATTCCCACAAGGGATGAGAAGCCTGATCCCATGCACACGCAAAGGTCATACCCGTTAAGCGGCGGATTAACCGAAAGCGCGTAACATCCGATATCGCTTATTGAAACAAACTTATCCTGAAATCCGGTAAGCGCATGGTAGAACCCTCTGTGAGGACAGCCCGCGCAGAGCACCGGCGGACGAGGCGGAACATTAACGCTGTCAACCTTGTAGGTAAAGGTGTCTGCCGCGTCTGTGAGCGCGTCCCTTACCACCTTTGTATTGAACTCTCCCAGGTTCGTGAGTTTATCTTTTCCTGTCACATTGGAAAAACCCAGCACCTTAAGCGCGTTCTCAAGGTAGGGCTCGCCCTCCTCAACAACATATATGGTCTCATATTTTGATGCAAAGTCTTCCATAAGCTTTCCCGGGAGCGGATAGGTAAGACCTAACTTAAGTATGCTGACACTGTCTCCGAAGACCTCTTTTACATACTGGTATGAAATTCCGGAGGTTACCACGCCTATCTTCGCGCCCTCGGCCTCCTCCACTCTGTTAAGCTCCGACTTATTGGAGTATTCTTCCAGCCTGACAAGGCTTTCCTCCCGTACTACATGCCGCCTTCTGGAATTCACCGGCAGCATGGCATATTTATCCGGCCTGCTCTCATATTTTTTTACCGGAATCTCTACTCTCTCTCCAAGCTCGACTATGCTCTTTGAGTGACATACGCGGGTGGTCATCCTGAAAAGAACAGGAATGTCGAACTCTTCTGATATCTCGAGGGCTTTTATCATATAGTCCTTACATTCCTGCGAATCCGATGCTTCCACCATTGCCAGCTTTGCATGCGGCGCGTATAATCTGTTGTCCTGTTCATTCTGCGAGCTGTGGCAGCCCGGGTCATCCGCCGTAACAAAGACCAGTCCTCCGTTAACGCCCGTGTAGCCCAGTGTGAATATCGGGTCTGTGGCAACGTTCATTCCTACGTGTTTGAAGGCGCAGAGCGCTCTCTGGCCGCCTATCGCGGCGCCGGCGGCTACCTCCGCAGCAACCTTTTCATTCGGAGACCATTCGCTGTATATCACATCCTTATACAGTCCTCCGATATTCTCCAGGATCTCCGTGCTCGGCGTTCCGGGATAGGCTGCCGCCAGATGACCGCCGCCTTCGTAAAATCCCCTTGCCACGGCTTCATTTCCGCTCATTATCATTTTGCCCATAATATTTTCCCTTTCCGATCTTAATAAAATCTCTGTCTATATACCGGTTTAAAAAAGTCAATATATATTCGCGGAGCATTTGTCAACTTGTTGACAACTTCTCCTGCTTGTATTGTACGCACATAAATATTTTTTTGCAATACAAAATTGCTTCGTTTTTTCTATTCTTCGGCTGTTCTTGTTATGATATCCGCTATGAAATAGTCCCCGTCCCTGACCATGATCCAGGTCATGTTTGTATCCCATGTCTTGGCGGGCTCACCGTCTTTATATATAGTCTCAACAAATCTGATGTCACAGGAATAGCACTCATCCGAATACTTTCTGAAATTTCCGGCCTGCTTATCCGTGATTTCCGCCCGATCGTGAGCCTGCATCCAGCTTATATCAACATTTTTAGCATATGCAATAGCCGGTGAGTCATTCAGCATTATCTCGCCGGGAACTGATGCGGGAGCGTCTCCTGAAAAATATCTGCCGTAGGACTCCATCATGTCCATGATCCTTTGAGTCTGTTCCTGCACAAAACCCTCGTCTGCTTCAAAACCGCCCACATATATACCGCCTGTCAGCCGGCAGCTTTTTTCCTGACCATCATGATCTGTAACTGTTACCTGCGGGTCATAAAAAATACCTCTTACCACATACTCATCCATGTAGGGCTGCTCGTGTATTATCCCCGCGCCGGCGAGGTTATCAAGCACCCCCGGCGTTATATACGCGCGCATCTTATATTCGTATGGCACCTCTATCCCGCCTATCTTTACCGGACAGTCCGCCGGCACTTGAATAGTAAGCGTTTGTACAGCCAGCTCTTCGCTCTCTATAATGCTTTCTGTCTCCTCCCACTCTGTATGGCTTTTCTCAAGCTCTCCGCTTTTTTTCGCCAGCCTCACCTTCAGCAGGTTGCCGACTTCATTTCTTATCATATATACCGCTTCGTCATCCGTGCTTTCAGAATTTATCCTTACATATTCCGGCTCTGCTTCTGATAGTTTCCGCGAAAAGAATTCGCCGAGAAATGCGTCGTCGGCAAACAGCTCTCCATCCCCGGATTCTCCGCCTGCCGAAAAATGGATACCTGCGGTATTTTTATTTTTCAGTTCTTCTATTATCCTGTCCAGCTCATGCTCAGGCAGACCTCTTTCAAAGTTGCTCATCTGAATGTAAAGAACAGTGAGAAGGATCATTATAACCAGCACAAAGGCTGTCAGGGCGCCGGCGAAAGCCATCCTGAACGAGGTGCTTTTTTTGCCTTTGCTTCTTTGTTTTCTTCTTACTGTCTGCCTCTTCATATCCCTCTTCCTTATCTTACGAGAAAAGCGTTAGGAACTTCCCTTGCGCCTGAGAGCGCATAGGGTGTGTTCAGGAACAGACCGTTATAGACCAGCTGCGTGGATGAGCCTCCGTCAAGAGATGCCGCATTAACTGCCCCGTATTCGCTCATTATCCTTATCATATCTGAAAATGTGGCCCCTATCGAATTTGCCTGCCTTCCGTCTACGGTAACAAAGATGACTGTGCCGTCCGCTCTCTGACCTATCGCAGTCCTTGGATTTAATCCTCCGCCGGCACCCGAGACCTCCTGCTCCGCTCCGTTTAAGATAAGGACCGGAGCGTAGCTGCTCCTTACGCATACACAATCACGAAGCCCCATATCGAGGGCCTCCTTCGCATTCAGATTTCCTATCACCATTACGTTGTCATAGGTAAAGCCTATGGAAGTATAAGAAGTGCCTCTGTCTCCGTATACCAGCTCTCCTTCAGATATCACAAAGCCGTCAGGAGTGCCGCCGTTGCCAAGACCGTTGTTATCCGCAAAGCCTCCACCGTTTATTCCCGCGATAGCGCCGTATCGCTCGGCAATATGATCCACCGTGGTCCCTCCGCTTCCGTCATACGGACCTTTGTTTCCTATAAAGACGCGGGAGGGGTCCTTTATCAGCATTACATCCCCGATATAGGTTCCGCCTGATATCTCGAAGGTCTCTATGTCCTTTGCCGCCGCGTTATCGCTACCCGATATATCTATCAGAGAAGTGTCTGTTGATCCGTCCGTTTCCTTTACCGAGTTATTTCTGATGATCTCGTCTATCTGCGCTTTTGATAAATAGATATCCGGCACCCACTTAAGGGCGCTTGTCTCTCTCAGGGAAAGCGTCATCAGCTCTCCTGCACGCTTTGAAGGTCCCTTTATTATGATGAGAAGAGCCGCCAGCAATCCCAGTATCGCAGTAATCAGAAAAACACCGATGACAAGTAATGTTCGTTTTACGTATCTCATTTTTTATCTTTGAATACCCATTTTCTTTGAACGCCGTAGCTGAATATAAAAAGGCACATATCAACCAGGCATTTTACCAGCACATTTTTGAAGCCGGTTACGTGCAGCAGTCCGTTCGCGAAAAGATCCACAAAAACAAAGGATAATGTCATCTGGCAGAAGGCAAGAATAAAATACTTGGCCGCTGCCTTTTTGATGTTTGCGGAATCCTTAAACACCACCTTACGGTTGATCACAAAGTTAACTATCGAAGAGGTTATCCGGGATGTGAGCGTGGCAATAAGGACCGACGCTATATGCAGATTCCATGTGTGTGCTATCAGCGCCTTCGCGAGTGAATATGATTCATTAACCGTTGAATCCAGACTCCAGGCATGCTCTAAGATGGCGATGGTTATCCAGTATACTCCTATGTCCACCACCCAGGAGCTGATCGAGCTTAATACGAATTTAACAAAATATTTCAGGACAACAGCATATATCCTTAACGCGTCTCTTACGGCGTTGAAGTGCGATGAAGAATTATCGTCGATATAGATGGTTTTTATCTCGACTTCTTTGTACGGTATCTTCCGGTTGACTATCTCGATCAGCATCTGTGTTTCATATTCATAGCGGTCTCCCGGAAGTCCGGAAAACAGTTCGAAATATTCAGCCGGTATCACTCTGAGCCCAGTCTGCGTATCCTTAAGCTTTATCCCGCAGGCATACCGGTACACTACTCTTGATACCGCATTCCCGAAACGGCTTCTAAACGGAACGTCTCCGCCGAAGTCTCTTCCTCCGATGATCACCGTTCCCGGTGACTTTTCATGCTCTGCAAGACAGCTGTCCATGCATTCCACAGTATGCTGTCCATCTCCGTCGCAGGTTACCGCAACGTCTATATCCGACCTCTCTTTTGCAAGATAGGAAAAAGCCGTCTTTAAGGCAGCGCCCTTGCCCCTGTTCACCTCATGGGTAAGGAGAGTAACCTCTTTGTTCTCAGCAGCCTCCTGAAAAAAATGCTTCGTTTCTTCACTGCTGCCGTCATCAACAATGATTATATCTTCATACCCGCCGGTTATAAGCTCAGAGGTGAATTTCTTAAATTTTTCGTCCGGATCCAGGACCGGTATGATGACTGCCGTGTTCATCTTCTGATCCGTCCCATACCGTTTCCGGCTTTTTCCTTTTGTTTCATCATTGCCAGTTCTTTTTCTCTTGTCATCTGTTTTGTCCGCTTGGCTTCTTTTATGCTCCTGACGGCGTAGTATGCCACACACGCCATTATCAAGGCAAATATTATTAAAGCTGATATCACGAATATTTCTTTCATCTTCTGCCGCGTCTTCTTGCCATCTCCTGCTTTCTGCGACGGTCTCTTTTTCTGGATGCCGCTGCCAGCAGGAGCATAATCAGGATGATAACGATGACCAGAACAAGGATGATGACTATTATCAGCCATACAGAGCTTCCGGTTTTCTTCTCCTTTTCAGGCTCGGGCTTATCTGCCTTTGAGACGGGCTTCGTCTCGTTTTTTTCCTTTTCCTGTTCATCATATGTCTTAATGTTGTCCAGCATGTCGTCTCCGGAAATATCCGCCCCCACAAGGGTTCTGTAGAGCCCGTATCTTGCACAGCTGAACTGATAATCATTGGGTTCTCCGTTCTCGTCGTATCCGTCATCCACATAAAACCACATCCACTGCTGTGAAACATACTTTAAATACGCATCCTTCGCCACCTGCAGAGCAGTTCTTCCTCCAAAATCGGGAAGAGGGACTCTTGTTTTCATTTCTATTGGATTTTCCGCGTAAAGATGGAGATATGTCTTCGGAACATCCCATGTTCCGTACATCTGCGCGCTTTCAGGATAGCTCGACTGATCGTTCGTCTGCTCCAGGGCATCCCTGACAAGCTTTGAAACATACATATGCCCGCCGTGCCCGTACTCGCCGTTAACATCGTGTGTCACGACCACCTGCGGTTTGAACCTTCTTATTGTCTCTATGATATATCCAAGACACTCGCCGTAGTCAAACTGCCCCTCCGCCTCCTCTAAGGTTTCCGAGTAATTATCATAAAATCTTCCGAGCTGCGGGTAATGGTCTACTCCCATCTCCCAGATACCGTCAAGAAGCTCATGATTTCTGTATGATTCGGTGAGGAAAAAATCCGAGAAATATGCCACCTGCACTCTGGCTCTGTTTCCGTTTGTATAGTTGGGGATAACGCCTCCGAAGAACAGAACCTCATCGTCTGAGTGCGTGGATATGAACAGCATATCCGCCTTATCCCACGGCGGAGCCCACTGCTGAACAAATGACGGCAGTTCTCCCGCAGAGAACGCGAATACATCCGCTATTGTCGCCTCACCGCCCGTAAGTATAATCGTCGCCTCCGTGGAGGTTCCGCTGAGCTTGACAAACTCATGAAGGAAGCCGTTCGCTCCGCATATCTTTTCCGTGCTACCGTCCCTGAGCGTCCATCCCCCCGGAACAGAGTCCCACTTTATATAGATCGAATCAATGGGTTCTCCCGCGCGAAGTGTGATAGAAGTATTGGCCTCAAACGGTTCCGTTGTATTGAACACATCATCAAGCAGCGCCTCTCCGTCGCTGCCGTCTGACGATTCTATGGTAATGTCCAGCTGCGCCGCGGATACTTTAAATGTGAACAATCCGGCTGCTAAAAAAAGAAAAAATCCGGCTGCTAAAAGTATTTTTTTCATAATATCTTTTTATAATCCTCTTTTGTATTAATATTTCTGAAGGATAGCTTTATATCACAGTCTGAAAGCTCCGGAAACCTTTTCTTCAGCTCATCCGCGGAAACCGCCACGTCGTCCCGGGTAAGTATACCGGTAAGCTTATAATTTCCGGTGCTCAGCATATCCTTCATATCTGAGAGCGCGCTGCTGCCATATACGCCTGTCAACGGCTCTATCCTGCCATTGTCATCCTTCAGGAGAAATGCCCTGTCGTCACACGCTTCGAACATCCTTAAAAGAACCACCATGTTCGCAAACGGCGCATCCACGGGAACAACGGCAGTTCTTTGGATGCCGAGACTTTCGTATACAGAAACTATGCCGCCCATCGGGCCGCATTTCTTATAGATATCTGTTACTATCTCAGCGCCGCTTGTTACCTTTTCTATCTTTTCCTTCTGCTCTTCATCTTTTGCAGATATGATGATACGGTCGAAAAAATGCTTTGCAGTGGAATTTAATTTCGTTATAAAGGGTTCGCCGTCCAGCTCAAGAAAGGCCTTGTCCTTCCCCATGCGTCTGCTTTGCCCGCCGGCCATTATGGTCAGAGTTTTCATGAACGGAATTATATCATAAGCTTGACAAAAAAGGAAGAATAGTATATCATTCAAAAACAGTAATAATTACTGATTTTGAGGTAAGAAATGAAGGCAGTAAATTATTCAAAACAAAGAGAAGCAATACTCAACTTTTTATGTTCCAGAGAAGACCATCCTTCCGCCGACACTATATATAACGCTGTCAGGGAGCAGCTTCCCAACATAAGCAAAGGGACGGTATACAGAAATCTCAGCCTTCTTGAGGACCTCGGCAGGATAAAGCGTCTCCCCCATGCGGACGGCTGCGACCACTACGACGGCAGGACTGCTCCGCACCAGCACTTTATATGCGGCAAGTGCGGCACTATTGAAGATATTTTTCTGAAGAATACACGATCCCTGGATAAACAGGCAAGAGAGAGCGTTGACGGGGAGATCACAGGTTGCGATATTTATTTTTACGGCACATGCAGCCGTTGTTTAAATAAATAAAAGATTAAAAAACACATAATTAAGGAGGAAACCAAAATGGCAAAATGGGTATGTAAAGTATGCGGCTATGTTCATGAGGGAGATACACCTCCGGAAAAATGTCCGGTATGCCAGACAGACGGCAGTAACTTCGAGAAAATGGGTGAGGATGCGGCAGACGGAGCAGCATGGTCTGCCGAGCACGTTGTAGGCGTGGCTAAGGACGCACCTGAGGATATCCTTGAAGGTCTTCGTGACAACTTTAACGGAGAATGCTCAGAAGTAGGTATGTATCTTGCAATGAGCCGCGTAGCCCACAGGGAAGGCTATCCTGAGATCGGCCTTTACTGGGAAAAGGCTGCATTTGAGGAGGCTGAGCACGCTGCTAAATTTGCTGAGCTCCTTGGTGAGGTCCTTACCGATTCAACAAAAAAGAACCTTGAAATGAGAGTTGACGCTGAGTACGGCGCAACCGCAGGAAAGACTGATCTTGCTAAGAAAGCTAAAGAACTTGGCCTTGACGCTATTCATGACACCGTGCATGAAATGGCTCGCGATGAGGCAAGACACGGCAAAGCGCTCAAGGGACTTCTTGACAGATACTTCAAATAAGATATCGCAAGATACCGGCCTGCCTAAGGTTTAAAATGATATGAGTATTTTAAAAGCCACCACCTGAAAGGCGGAGCGGATAAGGGATAATTCAAAAACCATTATCTGAAACGTCTTCAGGCGGGCTAAAAAAGCAAGACCACTTCTTAGGATTGACTTCCTTTGAAGTGGTCTTTTGTTTATAGACCTAAATCTTCATAAACTCCAGATTTCCAACTATAGTGTTTTCCATCTTTTTCTTGATCTTTTTTATACTGATAGTGGTAGCTCTCCCAGTGTTCTAAGGAATACTGTTATACCACCGACCGTTTTGGGCTTTAGATACGAGGACTCATTTATTGCTGTTTTAATGGTATCATTCAAAGACTCCAAATCATCAACATATGAATCAATTATTTTACCGTTAAGGGAATTGTGTGCGTTGTTTTGTACGGCTTGTGTGCCATAGATCGTATTAACAAATAGATAATCGCCGACAGAACGAAAAACACTGCAAGTAGTATTAATCCCCATTTCCACCACTGCAATTGGGGATTAATATCCTTAACAGTATATCCCCATATACCTGCTATGGTACTCAAACCGGCAACGATGGAAAATGAAAATCGTATGCTCTTTTTTATTTTTATCAGTTTGTGTCTCACAATATTCTCCTAAAAGATTATCAGTTCTTATTTCTTCAGCTGTGCCTGAAGCTCCTGAAAGCTTTCCAGTGCAGCCTGCAGATTCTCGATAATATCATCCGCGAGTTCATCAGGAGCGGGAAGATTATCGAGATCGGCAAGAGATTTATCCTTGATCCAGAAGATATCAAGGCTGGTTTTGTCACGGTTCAGAATCTGATCATCCTTGCCGCCCACGATAAACCTGCGCCAGCGTCCATCAGGACTTTCTTCTGACCACGTCTCTTTTCGCTCATAACGATTCTGAGGATTATAACAATCGATAAAATCCTGCAGGTCAGCATAGGTCATCGGATGCTGTTTTAGCGTGAAATGCATATTCGTCCGGAGATCATATATCCAGATTTCCTTCGTCTGCTTCTCCGGACTTGCCGGACGCTTATCAAAGAAGATTACATTTGCTTTTACTCCCGGCTTATAGAAAATACCGGTCGGTAATCTCAAAATCGTATGAAGATCGGTGGTCTCCAAAAGCTTCTGACGAACGGTTTCGCCGGCACCTCCTTCAAACAACACATTATCAGGTACAACCACAGCGGCTTTGCCCGTCGCCTTTAACAGCGTATTGATGTGCTGCACGAAGTTCAACTGCTTATTCGAACTGGTTGTCCAGAAATCCTGCCGGTTATATACAAGATCTTCTTCCTCCTGCTCATCCTCTTCATTTGTAAATGTGATGGAGGACTTTTTGCCAAAGGGCGGATTTGTCAGAACATAGTCCACGCGATATCCCGGATCGGAGAGCAGCGCGTCGCCGAATGTGATCGGTATCTCACCATAAATATCACCGATATTATGAAGATACAGATTCATCAGCGCGGTCTTAAATGTAGCGCCAACGATCTCATTTCCGCGGAAGGTCTCGTTTTTCAAAAATTCCTTCTGGCTGCGATCAAGAGTATAGTTTGCCGGATCTGAAAGGAACGACTGAGCCGCGAGGAAAAAACCTCCACTGCCGCAGCAGGGATCTGCGACGGTCTTTCCCGGTTCCGGACGAACGCACTCAACCATAGCTTTGATCAGCGGACGGGGAGTGAAATACTGCCCAGCGCCGCTTTTGATATCTTCCGCATTTTTCTGCAGCAACCCTTCATAGATTTCGCCTTTAACATCTGAAGACATTGCAACCCAATTTTCCTTGTCGATCATCTGGACAATGCGATATAGGATTGCCACATTGCTGATCTTATTGACCGCACCCTTGAAAATCTGACCGAGGATGCCGCTTTCTTCTCCAAGCTTCTCAAGGGTATTCTTATACTGTGTTTCCAGTTCCGCACCTTTGAGAGCATTCATATCCGACCATGTATAACCCTTTGGGATGCCGGTCTCCCTCTTGTAAGGTGGTTTCGAATACTCATCGGACATTTTCAGGAAGATCAGGTATGTAAGCTGCTCCAGATAATCTCCGTAGGAAACACCGTCGTCCCGGAGCGGATTACACATGCCCCAGACTTTTGAAATAATTGTTGATGTTTGTTCAGACATTAGTTTCCTCCTTTGGAATGAGAGCGGGAGCCGAGGTGGTAAACACAACCAGCTTTAGTGTCGCGCTATTGCTGCGTGTAAACCTGAGATTTAATTCCTGTGTATATACATTTTCGAGCAAATCCATATATCGCAGAAGAAAGCATGCTTCCCAATTTTCTCTATTATCTGTTGAATGGGAAAAATCGACCTTAATCGTTTGACTTTCGCCAGAAGAAAGCGCTTGTATGGGGAAAGCACCTCTATCATAGCTCTGTGCGCCATTGTCCCATTGATATGTATACGTAATATCCTTTGCGGTGCCATTTCCTATATTTTTCATACGCATCAACAAGATATACTTACCTTTAAGGATGCCCCCAGAATCGAGCACAAGATTCAATTCATGACTTGCGCTATCCCTTGTTTGCTCAAATTGGATATATGGCATGATCTCAAGTCGTTTCTTATCCTCATATTGACGTTTAGATTCGGCTAATTGCTCTCTCGTAGCGTTAGCAGATTTAATGTTAGCGCACGAAATAAAAACTGTAGCAACCACATATATTGCCGTAATTACGACCATCAGCCAGTCAGTAATCGTTGGCATATCACAATCTCCCTTCAAATGCTTCTTTTAGTATACTTTGGCGCATGGCTTCTGCTTGCAAAAGAGCAGTATTTACTGTTTGTTCGATGCTATCACATACCGACATACGTGATTCTATTTCAGCCACTATATATTTTTGTTTCTCACGGTTTTCAGGCACGAACATAGTTGCCAGTTTAAACTCTTTTATACCAGCAAGATTTCCCATGCCTGATCCACGAGATACGATTTTTCTCTGAAACACCTCTGAGCGAAACTGCAATATAAAGTAATATGGATCAATCACTTCAGGCTTCAAGCGAATCCTCATTAAAGCCTGATTTATTACTCCCGGCTCAGCATCTACTGGAAGTTGAGCGATTTTACCAATTGTTCCTGAGCAACTCACAATATAATCACCCGGTCTCAATTGGAAACTTGATAATTCATTGTATTTTTCTTCGGAAATATAATAATGACCGCGTTTGCAATCATCATTTATCGCATTTCCTTGTTCATATACCTTATACCCAGACTCAACAAAAAATGATTTCTTTATTGCACTTCCAAACGGACCTCTTCTAAGACCATCTTTTCCATCAGCAATCTCCTCCATCGGTATTTCGCACATGGAAACATCCGGAGTATAGTTCCCTTCAAATGCCTCTTTCAGCACCGCCTGACGATACACCAACAGATGTTCCTTTGTTTTTTGCAAAGTTTCCACAGCATTGTCGAGAGAGGAGAAAAGTTTCTCGATACGGGAAACAATACGCTGCTGCTCAGAGATAGAAGGAATGGGTATTTCGATTTTATTTAAGTTCTTTCTTGAAATTCTTTTACGAGTTGTTCCGCTTTCATATAATTTTACCTGACTCTTAAACCACGGAGAGTTTAGTAGATAAACAAGATATTTTTGAAAAATATCCTCCCTATCAGTCCTAAAAATAGCAATATCGACTGCAGTTATATTTTTTCCATCCAACGGAAAAATACAAGCTTTACAAAGAGGCTCACCAAGGCGAGCAATCAGTATATCGCCTTTTTTCAGAAAAGTACAATTCAATTCCTTTGCTTTCTCTGATGTAATATGACGGTCAGATTTATTTTTGAAGTCTCCCTCTCCTATATCTGCAAGTTGTATAAGGCGTACATCACCATTTGGATCTTGGTCTTTTGATTCGATCCAATCACCATCAATAAAAATGCCGGTTTCGCCTGTAATATCACCTATTACCATTTAATACCAATCTCCTTATGCCACCAACTCTATATTCATCTCGTTGAGTATATTTTTATATTCATCACCAAAAGCGCCGTAAAATGCCGCCAGACCTCCACGGCGGTCGAAAGGCGTCAGATCCAGGTCCTCCGGAAGAATAGATAGAGATGTAATGATATGGTCCTTGATCATGCGCAGCCATTCCATCTGTTCCTCTGTGAAGTGCACTGCACCGGTATTTTTGCGGAATGTCCACTGCATAAAGTTGTAATTCACCTTATCCGCAAAGGGAGAGAGGTTGTCCGTATATCCCATCTCGAAGCGGATAATGGAAATCAGGTCGGTGAACTGCATCATTGTGCCGCGTTTTACTTTCTCTGGCATTTTAATTGCGTAGCAGTCCCACAACCGTTCTACAGTAATGCCTTTTTCCTTAAGCTTCTGATACATCGCTTTCAGCCCATCTATCATCATGGGACGGTCTTTATATGCCTGATCGTAGATAATGCGGAGAGCGATGATCTCATCTTTGTTTTCTTCGATAAATTCCCGGAAGGTCGCGATCACCTGATCTGCGTTTTCTTCACGCTGTGTGTCATATCCGGCAAAGGTCACAAAATCCAGATTGATGTTGTCTATGATCTGGTCATGACTCCTGCGGACATTTTCGATAAAATCTCTGGTTTCCGGATTATGAAACGGGGTTACCGCTTCTGTGATCAGCGCTGTCTTTGCAGCCTTCATCTGTTCCTCAGTCGGTTCCTCTGTTCCCGCATCAGCCTTCGCTCTTTCTGTGATAACATCTTCATCAAATGCATTCAGCAGATTCTCTGCTACTTTTCCTGCAGAAATACCAACCGTATTTTCAAAGGTTTTACGCTCGGCTGATGTCATCTGTGCATTCAGTCGTATAATACGACTCGCAAGTGATGTAAGGGTGTCTTCATCCTTTGCGCCGAGAGCGATATTCATCATGAGTTCCTTCATGGAAACAGATGGCTTGCGCTCCAAAGGGCGGGTATCGCTCTTTCTGGATTTTGTAACGCCAACAGCATCTATGATCACAAAGTGATCCTTATTCTCAGTGGCCGAGGGAGTAACCTTCTGCAGGTCATCCACGCCGAGCGTTCGTGTGCCGCGCCCCTTCATCTGCTCAAAGTAGTTTTTGCTCCGGACATCACGCATAAAAATCAGGCATTCAATCGGCTTAACATCCGTTCCTGTGGCGATCATATCCACTGTGACTGCAATTCGGGGGTAGTAATCGTTGCGAAATGCGCTTAAAACCGATTCCGGCTTATCGGCTGCATAGGTGATTTTTTTGCAGAAATCATTTCCTTCGCCGAATTCTTCCCGGACAATCTGGATGATGTCGTCCGCGTGACTGTCAGTTTTGGCGAAAATCAGAGTTTTCGGTACTTCCTTTCGGCGAGGAAACAGTGTAGTAAACAGGTTTTCCTTGAAACTACGGATCACGGTCCGGATCTGGCTTGGATTTACGACATCTTTATCGAGCTTTCCTTTGTTTGCACCGGAGTAATCTTCGTCCTCATCCATCTGCTGCCAACGCTTGGCGCGTGAAAGTCTGTCACGGTACTCAATCAGCTGTTTCATCAGACTTGCGCCGTTTCTGGTAATATCCGTTTCTATGAGGAAAATATCCTCACCGACATTAACACCGTCTACAACAGCCTGCTCCCTCGTATACTCGCTGACGACATTTTCATCAAAAAAAGCGAAAGTCCTTTTATCCGGAGTAGCCGTCAGTCCGATAATAAAAGCATCAAAATAGGTCAGCACCTGACTCCAGACATTATAGATGGAGCGGTGACATTCATCTACGATAATACAATCGAAAAATTCCGGTGGATATTTACTATTGTATACAACTTCCTTCGGCGCTTTTGATTCTGCTGTCTCATATTCCGCGAACGGAACCTCCTCGGCACCATCGTCCAGTTCTTCTCCCTTCAGGATGGAGTACATGCGTTGAATGGTGCTGATACAAACCTGAATATCATTCGGAATATAGGAGTTTTTCAGCCGTCTGACACCGTACAACTGAGAGAAGTTTCTTGGATCGTCATTCGGCATATATGCAAGGAATTCTCTCTCGGCCTGTTCACCAAGGCTCTTTGTATCCACAAGGAATAGAATACGGTTCATCTTGCCGTATTTCAAAAGTCTGTATACAGCTGTAATTGCCGTGAAGGTTTTCCCCGCGCCAGTGGCCATCTGGATAAGCGCTTTCGGTCTGTTATCTGCAAAAGAACGATCCAGATTATTGATGGCTTTTATCTGGCATTTCCTGAATCCCGTCTCATCAAGTGCCGGGAAATGCTTCATGTTGTTTCGAATCGTATCTGGAGCAGCTATCAGCGCTTTTAATGTTTCCGGGCGATGAAATGAGAATACGCTACGGGAACGGTATTTGATATCATCATAATCCGTAAACCTGACCAGCTTATCAGTTGCTTCATATGCAAAACGGATTTTGTATTCCTGCTGTACCCATTTGAAGGTGCTGTTCGCATACCGTGCGGACTGACCTTCCACCACAGTGATATTTTCTCCGGCTTCAGACTTTTTGGCCTCTACTACACCTACAGGCTTCCCCTCTATGAAAAGAGCATAATCAACCGGGCCGGTACTGGTGGGAAATTCGCGTACTGCTATACCAATAGAAACTGTCAGATTTAGTTGTCTCATATCTTGAATGGTCCAGCCGGACTGTTCGAGCTTTTCATCTATAACCACACGGGCTTGCTCTTCCGGAGTCATACGCTCAGTCCTCCTCTTTCTGCTGCAAATAGAAGATTGCCTTCTGCGCCTCTATCTCTGCGCGAAGTTCTTCTTCCGTCGGCAGATACAGCTTGTACTTTGACGCAAATAGCTGCTCACTGCCATGCATTACGGAATATCGGGCGATATCTTCATCCGTTTCGGAACAAAGTACAATGCCAAGCGTGGGATCATCGCCCTCGCTACGCTTTAATTCATCATACATGCGAATGTACATATCCATCTGCCCGACGTCCTGATGAGTGATCTTCCCGGTCTTCAGATCGACCAGCACAAAGCATTTCAGGATGTAATTGTAAAAGACCAGATCGATATAGTAGTCCTGTTTCTCCGTATGGATATGCTGCTGGCGCGCCACAAACGCATAACCCTTGCCAAGCTCCATAAGAAATTTCTGCAAATTGGATAGAATAGCCGATTCAAGCTGCGTCTCCGTCATATCCACATTGGAAGAAAGACCGAGGAATTCGGCGACAACAGGGTTTTTCAGATATTCCAGCTTGTCCTGCTGATAGCCGGATGTGAGCTTTTTCATTTCTGCTTCGACCGAGTCCGTGTTTTGCGATGAAAACAGTCGATAATAATACTGTGAATCTATATTGCGCTGAAGTGTACGAACAGTCCATGTCTGTTCGATTGCCTCTTTTTCATACCATGTTCTGGCATTATCATCCTTAACCTGTAACAGTGTCCGGTAATGGGTCCATGAAAGCAGCGGTCCGGATTTTCCACTCGCCGCGTGGAAAATCTCCGGAAAGGTTTTATAGAACATATAAAAATTATACAGGTTTGTTTTGGTAAAGCCTTTACCATATTCGTCAGTAAGCTCTTTTGAGAGCTTTTTGATGATCTCAAGACCATATCCGGCACGGGATTCACCATTCAGTTCTTCCTCGGCAATTCTGCGGCCCAGCAGCCAGTTCCGGCGTACAAGAGCAAGGTTAACAGCTTGATATGCGCTGTCACGAGAGACATCAATAATCTCTCGCATATCCTGCAGGATATTGCCGGTATTCGTATACTTTACAAGAGACGTATTCTCATCCATTTATTTCGCCTCCTTGTCAATGCTAAACCATTCTTTTTCGAGATTGCTGAAATCTATTTCATGCTCCTCACAAAATGCCTTTATATTCTTCATGGCAACCATATTGGGTTTTGCCCTTCCGCCTTCCCATCTGTTAACGGAAGAAAAAGAAACGTTAAGTTCTCTTGCAAAGGCCTCTTGAGAAAGAAAACAGTGTTGGCGGATATTCTTCAACTCTTCTGAAAAACTCATCTTATTGCCTCCCAATGTGACTGGTCAACGATATGGCATTATTATATCAGAAATTTATGAACCTTTCTACTGCCTCCGAAAGCTTTCGGAGGATTTTTTCTTTTTTTTCGTCAAAACCGATTCCTTGCCTCCAGTGGGTATTGAGTATGGGATAAGGCCATCCGGAAAGGATGATTAAAGATATGTACGAAAAGCTGCCACAGGAACTAAAAGAACGAGGTAACTTCTGCCTCTGGAAATATGAGGAGCGAGATGGGCGTATGACAAAAGTGCCATATCAGGCAAACGGCTTCCACACGGATTCCTCGAGCAAAGGCACCTTCACGGAATCCCTAAGCCGCACGGACAAAGGGTGGCGGCTTTTATGTGCGAAGATTATGAAAAATCTATGCGGGTGACAGGATTTGAACCTGCACGGTTGCCCACCAGATCCTAAGTCTGGCGCGTCTGCCAATTCCGCCACACCCGCCTGAGAGGCTGCCCCTGCAAGGACAGCCTCATGTTTATGCAATGTTCAGTAATTATATTTCAGATCACTTGGCTGCTTTAGTTTCAGTCTCACTCCTGCTTGCCTCAGGCGCTGTCTTTTCATCCACTAATTTAACATTCGGCTCAAGCGCCTCCATTGCCAGGTTATATTTGAACTCCAGATTCTCATAAAGATACAGCCATACTTCTCCGGAATTTTCCTTGAATTCCTCAAGAGTATACTGGTTTCCGTACTGACGGGCTATGAAAAACTCAAGGCTCCTGTCAATCTCTTCCTGAGTCCATTTGATATTTTTATCCTTTACTATCTTGTCAACCAGCATGATCGAATCAAGGTAATAATGCGCCTCGTCCAGCGCGTATGCCTCCGCATCATTCGCTCCGTACATCTGCGCGTACTGATCGGCATTTGTTCCGTACATAGCAGCGTAGTAGTCGATAGAGTCAAGGAAATACTGCTTAAGCATATCCTCCTTGTTTATATTGTATGATTCCACTGTCTGCTTGCTCTGAAGCTCCTGGAGCATGGCATTGTGGAGCAGGTTTTTATACAGGTAGTCACGCGCGTATTCCTTAAATTCCCCGACTGTCTTAAGCTCTTTATCAAGATACTTTTTAGAAAAATCCTTAGCGAAATCATCTGTCAGTTCAGGGGTTTTTGTTACAGTCCTTGAGTTGATAGTGATGTTGAAAACCGCCGGCTGTCCCGCAAGCTCTTTAGCCTGATAGTTCTTCGGGAATACAACACTAACAGGCACGGTGGTTCCTATCTCTTTTCCGATAAGGCCCGATTCAAAGCCATCGATCATCTGCCCGGAACCAATGGTCAGCGATTGATGCTCCGCCGTTCCGCCGTCAAACTGCTCTCCTGTCTGAACAAGCGTTCCGACATAGTCAATATTCAGGACATCGCCGTCGGCAACAATGCCCTTTGTCTCCTCCACTGTTTCTGACTGTGAATCAAGGAGGCTGCTTATATATTCCTCCACCATCTCGTCACTTACCTCCACATCGGATTTAAGCACCTCGATCGTGGAATAGTCACCCAGGGTCTGCTTTCCGTTACCGGCAAACCATTTCTTTAATACACCTTCTTTGTATAAGATATACGCGGTCGCTGCCAGAGCCATCACTACGATCACTATCACAAGGATGACAACGGTTTTATTCGGCTCGCGCTTCTTTCTTTTTATCACAGGCACATCACGGTCTTTAGTTTCTTCCCCGTCTGCCTCCTCCTGCACTGTCACACCGGTTTCTCCGGTCCCGTCGGCCTCATCAGATACCTGCTCAGCTTCGCCGGCTTCATCAGACACCGGCTCAACCGCAACAGGCTCATCCGCAACAGGCTCATCCTGATCCTGAGTTTCACCTGACCTTCCTGTCTCTTCTGCATCTGCAGCTTCATCCGCAGGCGCTTTTACCATCCCGTTGGTCTCCTGTTCAGCTCCGGAAAGCTCTTCTCCGGAATCGCCAAAAACTTTCTTTTCGTCTTCCATTAAAAACCTCATTTCCTTAAATTTGAACACGCTTTTGTGATTGTATCACAAGACATTTTGTTAATAAAGTACTGATCATTCACTCCTCAGCGCTATTACCGGATCCTTCTTCGCCGCCTTCCCCGCAGGTATAAGACCGCCGATCATGGTTATGCCGATACTGATGATTATCAATATCAGCGCGCTGAGCGGGGGAAGCTTCGCGCTAAGCACAGTTGAACCCATCAGCCCATGTACAATGGCATTTATCGGCAGTATCAGAAGCAGTGACACGCCAATTCCCAATATCCCCGAAAAACAGCCGATGATGAAGGTTTCCGCGTTAAACACATTGGAGATATTGCGTTTTGAAGCGCCCAGCGCCCTCAGAACACCGATCTCCTTGGTTCTCTCCAGCACCGAGATATTTGTTATTATTCCTATCATTATGCATGATACGAACAGTGAGACAGCCACAAAACCTATCAGCACATAAGATATCGCATTGATTATCGTTGTTATGGAGGATGTGATCAGCGCGACATAGTCAGTATATGTGATCCGGTTCTCCCTGTCTCTTGAATCATTGTATTTTTTGATGGAAGCAGCTATCCCGTCCTTGCCTTCAAAGGTATCCGCGTACAGACTGATGGATGACGGCGAATCGTAGCTCACCTTTCCAAACCTGTCCATGTTCTGTTCGTAGTCGGAAACGCCTATGAACTGATCATAAACCTTCGCGAGGGTTCTGGCATCCGCGATATTGGCGAGCCAGTAGTTCACCACATCCTTCATATCCGCCTCGCCCATCTCAAGTGATATCCCGTTCATGGCCGAGCCCAGGTCGAGGTTGATGTTCAGACCATCGCCAAAGCTGTAGTTGTATAATATCTGCTCCGTATTCACGGAATTTATCTGTCTTTCAATTTCGGCCCAGTCTATATTTTCAGGTATGCCGGTAGCATTCGGGGCGGCCGTCGTCTCTTCCTCACCGCCCGGTCCGCCGGTCTGAGTCTCGTCTTCCTCCGGCGGGTTCTCACTCTCCTGTGAGCTTTCTGTCTCCGTCTCTTTTTCACCCGTCTCCGGAATGACAGGTATAACGTATGGGATCTGCCCTCCGCCCTGTATCTGGCTTACTGCGTTTTCTATCTGCGCGCCCACCTGTGTCATCGCGCTTGTGATAGCGGAGTTTACCGCCTGTCCTATTGCCTGGGAAAGCGCTCCCGAGAGCTGATCTCCGACGATCCCCATCTGGGTGGTCAGGAATGCCTGCATTCCTCCTTCATAATCCAGCATCATCAGAGATGAGAACATCGCGGCCTTATCTGCGTCATTCAGCCCCTCTATGTACTGTCTTCCTTTTACGGCCTTTGCCGCCTCATCCGGCTCTTCGGTTTCAAATGGCTGGCCGGTCATCACATCTGTACGCGGATCAGCCTCCTGCGCCTTTACCGCCTCACTCTCGGCGCTATGCCTGATCATAAAGTCGGTCAGTTTTGTGGTATAGGCAACGGTAGTCTCTATGCCCTGGATATCCGAACCCTCAGCCACCTTTACTATTCCAGCTATCTTAAGCTTCGTGGCATTAGGGAGCTGCTCCTGCATTTTATCCTTATCATCACCTATATATTCAAACAGGCCTGTGCTGTTCTTTACATACTGGTCGCTGGCCGTAAAAAGATAAAATTCGTGTTCGCAGATATCCTTATAGTTAAATTCTATCCTGTCCGCTTCAGTCTCTGCCTCTATCTTCCTGACAGCGCTTCTGTACTGCGCTTCACTTATCAGACCCAGCTGATACATGCGCCCCGACAGCAGAGAGTCGTTTTCATTTATCACAATGACAACCTCGTCATACTCGTCCGGCCAGGTGCCGTACACCAGGTCATAGTTATCCTTGATAAGCGAGCTGATCGTATCTCCGTTAGCTCCTGCCATCATTTCCGAGAAATTCCTGGCATTCTGCTCTCCTACACCAAACATGGTGGACATATTGTCGAGCATCAGCGACCGGGCCTCCATCATATTGCCCAGAACATTGTTCTCATCCTCCACATCTTTCGTGATGTCGATGTCGGTATCCACCAGCTTTCCCGCCGGGTCAAACGAATAAACCTTGAAATCCACGTCGTATCCGTATACTATTCCGTTTTCCCCTATATACTGCTGTATCTCGCTTTTCGGGTCCTCCAGATATTTTTTAAAATCTTTCAGATTGTTTTCTTTTATGCTTGTGGCAACAGCTGTCGTCGCCTTTATATCCGCGTAATTTGCCCTTATCCTGTTACCGTCTTCCTCCTGAGTCTCCTCCTGCTCCATCTCGCCAATTGACGCGTCGGGACCCATCATCACAGACGCCAGATCAAAGCTGGTGGATGTGATGGTGATAGGATACGAAGCCATGGTGTCCTTCTGAATCTTGTTGATGTAGTCATTCACACCGGTGGAAAGAGAAAGTATCAGCGCGATCCCTATGATCCCTATTGAGCCCGCAAATGATGTGAGGATAGTTCTGCCTATTTTTGTCCTGAGATTGCTGAAGCTGAGCGCGAGAGAGGCCGCGAATGACATTGACGCCTTCCTTTTGCCGGAGGGAGGCGTCTCCTCCGTAAAACCGGGCTCGAACGGATCGGTATCGTCTGTGATCTTTCCGTCCCTCAGCCTTACTATCCTAGATGCGTATTGCCCGGCCAGCTCCGGATTATGTGTCACCATTACCACCAGTCTGTCCCTGGCCACCTGCTTCATCAGGTCCATTACCTGTATGCTCGTCTCCGTATCAAGCGCGCCGGTTGGCTCATCGGCAAGCAGTATATCCGGATCGTTCACCAGCGCCCTCGCAAGCGCAACGCGCTGCATCTGGCCACCTGAAAGCTGGTTGGGCTTTTTGTGAACATGCTCCGAAAGTCCAACCTCATCCAGAGCCTTTAACGCCCTTTCCTTCTTTTCCTTTCCCGACAGCCCCGATATGGTAAGCGCCATTTCCACATTGGAAAGAACATTCTGGTGCATTATAAGGTTATAGCTTTGGAAAACGAAGCCAACAGAGTGATTTCTGTAGGTATCCCAGTCCCTGTCGTTATATTTTTCGGTTGAGACCCCGTTGATCACAAGGTCACCGCTGTCATACCGGTCAAGACCGCCTATTATATTGAGAAGCGTTGTCTTTCCGGATCCCGACGGACCTAATATCGCAACAAACTCGCTGTCTCTCAGATTTAAGCTGACCCCATCCAGCGCCTGCTGGACAAGCTCTCCTGTCCTGTATTCTTTTGATATGTTTTTTATCTGCAGCATATGCTAAAGTTTATATTCAATACTTGTTCAAAATGTGAAGATATGCACTTTTGTTAAATTACGTTATTTACTCCCTGCCGGAGCGTATTATACAACACTTGCCTTTTATTGTCCTTGTTTACTGTATTTTTTTATGTTATTTTAATGGATAGTTTTATTATAGAAAAGAAATTTGAGGTAACAGGCAAATGAAGGTTATACTGCAAGACGGAACTGTTCAGGAATGCGGATTTGAAGACGAGGTAGGCTGCGAGGCCTTTCATCACACTACCTCGCATATACTCGCGCAGGCTGTAAAACGTCTCTATCCCGGCACCAAGTGCGCTATCGGTCCGGCCATCAAAGACGGATTTTATTATGATTTTGAATTTGATTTCGACTTTACCGATGAGCATCTTGCGGCAATCGAGGCGGAGATGAAAAAGATCATCAAGGAAAACTTAAGGCTCACCCACTTCACCATGGACCGCGATGAAGCCATTGAGCTCATGCAGGAAAAACACGAGGACTATAAGGTGGAGCTCATAAACGATATGCCGGAGGACACAGTCCTCAGCTTCTTCCAACAGGGAGAATATTTAGAGCTCTGCGCCGGCCCTCACGTTACCTATACCAGCGCCATCAAAGCATATAAACTGCTTTCTGTAGCCGGCGCTTACTGGAGAGGAAATGAAAACAACAAGATGCTCACGCGCATCTACGGAACCTCGTTTCCAAACAAAGATATGCTCGCGGAATATCTTGAGCGTATAGAAGAGGCTAAAAAGCGTGATCACAGAAAGCTGGGCAAGGAGCTCGGCATCTTCACACTTATGGACGAAGGCCCCGGCTTTCCTTTCTTCCTCCCGAAAGGAATGGTGCTCAAAAACCTTCTTTTGGATTACTGGCGCAAAATACATACAAGGGACGGATATGTGGAGATATCCACTCCGATCATTCTTGCGCGTCACCTTTGGGAGACCTCGGGCCACTGGTCCCACTATCGCGACAATATGTACACCACACTGATAGATGATGAAGACTTCGCTATCAAACCCATGAACTGCCCCGGCTGTATGCTGACATACAAGCTTGAGCCCCATTCATACAGGGATCTTCCGCTTCGCATGGCGGAAATAGGACTTGTACACCGTCATGAAAAATCAGGTCAGCTTCACGGCCTTATGCGCGTGCGCTGTTTTAATCAGGACGATGCCCATATCTTCATGACTCCCGGCCAGATCCCCTATGAGATAAAGGGCGTCATCAAGCTTATTGATGAAGTTTATTCAAAATTCGGATTTAAATATCATGTTGAGCTTTCCACCCGTCCCGGGGATTCCATGGGTTCCGACGAGGACTGGGAGATGGCAACCTCGGGTCTCAAAGGAGCTCTGGACGAGCTCAATCTTCCATATATCATAAACGAGGGAGACGGCGCATTCTACGGACCTAAGATAGACTTCCACTTGGAGGACAGCCTTGGCCGCACCTGGCAGTGCGGAACCATACAGCTTGACTT
The DNA here is from genome assembly GCA_045601405.1 of Lachnospiraceae bacterium. Classification (GTDB taxonomy): domain Bacteria; phylum Bacillota; class Clostridia; order Lachnospirales; family Lachnospiraceae; genus RGIG5612. The sequence goes on from JAZRZO010000053.1 coordinate 29,095, forward strand.
CCAGCTGCCCCAGCGCTTTGAAGCAGAATATATCGGACAGGACGGCGCCGCTCACAGACCTATTATGATACACCGCGTATGCTTCGGTTCCATCGAACGCTTCATAGGTATCCTTATAGAGCACTTTGCCGGCAAGTTCCCGTTCTGGCTGAGTCCTGTCCAGTTCAAGATACTTCCCATATCTGAAAAGTTCACGGCCTATGCCGAAAATGTCCGGACAAAGCTTAAGGCTATGGGCTGCCGGGCAGAAGTTGACGAGCGCGCTGAGAAGATCGGATACAAGATCCGCGCTGCAAGAAACGAGCGGGTTCCCTACATCCTTGTTGTAGGCGAAAAAGAGGAGGAAAACGACACCGTTTCTGTAAGAAGGCGTGACGACGGCGAGAATCAGGATCTTGGCGTACTAACCTTTGAGGAACTTGTTCAATATATCGAAAAAGAAGACAAGGCGTACTAAGGACATTGACTTGAAGAATGAAAACAGAGCTGAAGTCCGCCTCAGAGCGTTTTTCGGACACTTCAGGTAATATCCAGATCATCCTTCTGGCTGTTATCTGCAATTTCATCGTCGGGGTTCCCATCACCAACAGAAGTCCTGACTGGGAGCTTCTTACAAGTGAATTTGATTATGACATAGCGGTAAGATACTTTGAGGTGCAGACCGCGACCTCGCTGGATGTGCTGTACAGTATTTTCCCTAACCCGTGGAAACAGAACTTCATCATCAAAGATGACAGCGCGCCTGCAGCATACGCTCCAGAAAAATATAATATGATGGATATTGACTTTGACAAAAAGATAGATGAGAGCACCAATATCTACATCACAAGGATACATGAGTATGTCCGCTCTCTTACTCCGTCGGAGAAAAACCGTTATACCGGGATATTTAAAGGAAAGAACCTGATAGAGATAACCGCTGAGTCCTATACCCCCTACATTCTGGATGAGGATCTGACCCCAACTCTTTATAAGCTTGTCAATAACGGCTTTGTTTTTGATGATTTCTACCAGCCCATGTGGAGCGGCTCCACCACTACAGGGGAATTTCAGATACTGACTGGTCTGCTGCCCGCAAACGGCTTTCACTCCATGCTCAGAACGGCCGGCAACAACATGTATCTTACCATTGGCAGCCAGCTGCTTCGCAAAGATTACACAAGCCTTGCGTTCCATAACGGAACCTATACATAGTTTGACAGAAACAAGACACACTGCAACCTCGGATACACAAGATTCTACGCGAACGGAAACGGAATGACCGGGCTTTCAGGCCACACCGCGTGGCCCCAGAGCGATGTGGAGATGATGGAATTTTCCATACCGGAATTCATAGACAATGAACCCTTCAACGCTTACTTCATGACTCTTTCCGGCCACTCAAAATATGATGAAAAGAATTTCATTGTGAGACGCAACATAGATGAGGTAAGGGCCTGGGCAAAAGAAAAAGGCAGGGACTATACCGACGCTGTTCTGTGCTACCTTGCCGCCAATCTCGAGTTTGAGAGATCCATGACATATCTTTTATCCGAGCTGGAAAAAGCAGGCGTTCTTGACGACACTGTTAAAGTAATGACCGGAGACCACTATCCCTACAGCCTGTCTGACGACTATGTTATAGACGACGAGGGCTACGTGGAGTACTTCGATGTCCTCTTTGGCGGCGATAAGTAAAACCTTTAAAAATAGATATATATATTATCATTTACTTTAAGATATTAATTATGATTATGGTAACAAGGAGGTATTTCCATGTCATAAAATACAGAAAAGATCACCGGCTGCAGGCAGACAGTACCAGTCGCTTTTTGATGACGACAAGCTGGATATGTCAGTTGACATGGAAGCAATGACGATAGCACTTTAGCGTGAAGGACTGCTTAATGAAACGATCTTTGATGAGGCCGCGAAGGTGGTGAGGGAGACCGAAGATACTCTTGTTCACTGAAGCTTAACCCTGTTCTTCCCTGAAACAGATCTCGTACCAGGTGATGAATGTATATATAGTCCACACCTTTTTGTAATTATCTTTTTTACCGCTCTTCATATCTTCAAGCAGCTGCATTATCTTTTCACCTTCAAAAAAGCGAAGCGCCGCTTCCGATCTGAACTTTTCCTTTATCTTTAAGTAAAGGTCCTCTTCCTTCATCCACTTTCTGAGAGGCACGGGAAAGCCAAGCTTTTTCTTTTTATGTGCATCATTGGGAATGACCCCGGACGCGGCAAGGCGCAGGGCCGGCTTTGTTGTAGCCTTATTTACCTTTGCAGCATCAGGAAGAGCCTTTGCAGCCTCATAAACAGCATCGTCCAGGAAAGGCGTTCTCGCCTCCAGGCTGAACATCATGGTGTTCCTGTCAACTGCGTGAAGAAAATCCCTTACAAGCCAGAAATAGTAATCAATCACCTGCCGGCGCTGAAGGCCGGTAAGTCCTTTCGTCCTTTCATAAAAAGGCGCCGTTATCTGCTTTGTCCTTATCTGCGATCTGTTCTTTACAAGGGAGAGCGCTTCTTTTTCACTGAACACCCTTCCTATCCCTATATATTCATCTTCAAGGCTTCTTCCTCTCCGGTACAGAAAATTCCTGCCCGGGAATTCCGGGAGCAGTCCGCAAACAGCACTCACTGCCTTCCTTACAGGATACGGTATCTTCATATACCAACTCTGATCCACCTCTTCACGGTAGCTGAGATAGCCTCCGAAAAGCTCGTCCGCCCCCTCTCCGCTTGTAACCACCTTTACATGACGGGCCGCGGTCTGAGATACAAAATACAATGCTATTGCCGCCGGATCCGCCAGCGGCTCGTCCATATGGTAGATAATACGCGGAAAGGCCTCTATATATTCGTCCTTATCTATCTGCCTTGAATAATTGTTTATCCCCAGCTTTTTTGCCAGATCCTTTGCGTAAGCTATCTCATCGTATGCCGGGTCATCATATCCCACTGTAAATGTCTTGTTCTGTCTCGCGAGCGATACTATGTAGGAGGAGTCTATCCCGCCGGATAAAAAGCCTCCGACTTCAACATCAGCCACTCCGTGATACCTTACGGATTCCTCCATTGCTGATGCTATCGACTCTGCGCTCTCTTCAAGAGTACTGCCGTCTGCTTCTTCCGGAAGGAAAAAGAAATACTCTTCTATTGTGAGTTTTCCGTCTTTAAAGTACAGACGGTGTCCGGGCTCAAGCCTTTTTATACCTTTGAAAAAGGTCTCCTCGGTAGGTGTGGAATTAAAGCAGAGATACGCGCTCAGAATGTTTTCATTCAATTCCTTTCCAACCTCCGGATGCTCGAGAACAGCCTTTATCTCAGAGGCAAATACAAGCAGTCCGTTATCATGATAATAATAAAACGGCTTTATCCCCCATTTGTCCCTTGCGGCAAACAGCTCTTTCTCACTCCTGTCCCATATGGCGAAAGCGAACATCCCGCGAAGCTTAAGGGTCACATCCCGGCCCCATTCCTCGTAACCGTGTATAATGACCTCCGTATCCGACATTGTAGCGAAGCTGTGGCCTGCCGACTCCAGCTCCGCGCGAATCTCACGGTAATTATATATCTCTCCGTTGAATATTATCACCAGGTCCTGTGACTCATTGTATATCGGCTGATCGCCCGTGGCCTGGTCTATGATAGCAAGCCGTCTGTGGCCGAGCATGCAGCATTCGTCGCTGTAAAACCCTTCTCCGTCCGGTCCCCTGTGAGAGAGTTTGTCTGTCATCCTTTTCAGGATCTCCCCGGATACTTTATCATCGCTTATATAACCTGCTATGCCGCACACTGCCTTTTTACACCTCGCCCAGTTTCGTCTCTTCACTATTATAATCTCAAGTCTGTTCAAGGCAAGTATATTCTGATACTATATATTGTGATGAGTTCATTTAACGGCCTGCTCATTACGGCTGCGGATAAACTCAGGGAGGCTGATCTTGAAGGAGTTATTCTGGAGCAGTCTGGTATGGACACTTCCGGTACTGGTGATGTTTTTTTCATATGTGACCGGAGACCTTATACAGATTGCGGCAAAACTTAATAGAGGCGTGGCTGTTAAGATACTTTCCGGCTTTGTGGTTCTTTTATGCGTGTTCCACCTTATTTCGATACCTTTTATGTTTGGCGCCGGAAGCTTTACCACGCTTTATTATATTTATCTGGCTTCTATTCTTGCCATAGCTGCAGCTTATATAGTGATATCGATCCTGAAAAAACGAGTCCCTCTTCAGGACGACCTTGCTCTGCTCCATAATGTCATCCGGAGAAAGAGCTTTTACCAGATCCTTCACTGGCTGATGTGGATAGCGGTGATACTGCTTATCCTCTGGCATATGAAGGAGGTCATCGTCCATATCAAGTTTAACGTGGACGATAACTTCTATGTGGCGGAAAGCCTGACTACTCTTTCACGCGATACTATCATGGACACACTCCCCTCCTGCGGGATAGACGGGAGCGTTTTCCCTGCCACATATAAGCTTGTAAGCTGGGAACTTTGGATAAGCGTTCTTACCAGACTTTTTGGAACCACACCCGCTGTGCTCTGCCACAGCATACTTCCGGCTCTTCTCATCCCTCTTCAGTATATGGCATACTATATCGTCGGACGTGAATTTTTCAAAAAACGCACTTCCGCCTTTTTGATGTTTGTTATATTTCTGAACTTTATGAGCGGCCCCTCAACATACAGCCAGGGAGCCTTCCTTACGCTCCGTATATGGCAGGGGAAATCCGTTCTTGTCAATATCATCATGCCGCTGCTGCTTTATCTGTTCATAAAAATGATCAAGCGGAGAAGGGTCACACTTACAGACCAGCTTGCGCTGTTTGCTGTCCTTCTGGTATCGCAGGCAGCCACAACGGTCGGTGCATACCTCACCCCTGTGCTTTACGCGGTCTATGCTGTAACACTGCTCATAATACTCAGAAAGCCAAAACCATTCCTCAAGCTTCTTATGCCGGCTCTTTTCATAACCCCCTTTGTAGCAGCGAAGCTTTTGCTGCTGATAAACGCAGGCTCCCTTTCCTCGCTCAGCGAGGGCAGCGGAGTTCATGAACGTTCATTTAACGAGCTCTTCAACAATTACTTCGGTCTTTCACTGGTTATAGTTTTCTTTATCCTTTCCATAGTGATAATAACATTTACACTTAATACGGGTCCGGAAAAGAACCTGAGGTTTTTCTTTCTGATATCCTCGCTCATCCTTATTGTTTTCTTTATCAATCCTCTGGTGATGCCGTTCGTGGAGAGCTATATCACCGGCGTAGGTGTATATTGGCGGATGTTCTGGCTCCTGCAGCCCGCCATCATAATAGCCACCGGTCTTACGGCTCTTTGCGAGATCCCGAAGACCGGGACCGCAAGGCTGGCTCTTCTTCTTTTCTGTATGATCTGTGTGCTTGTATCGGGTCGCAGCATATTTAAGGACGAGGACTACAAGGAAAGCTTTAAAAACCGCTCCAAGGTCAGCGCTACCACTCAAAAGATAGTCAGGAACATACGCAATGACCTTGCAGATGATGAGGACATATCGGAAAGGGATGTGATATTGCTGGTTCCGAGAAAGCTGTCCTTTGAGGTAAGGCAGTACGCGGACATCCCGCTCATATATTACCCGTACTATACGAATAACTATACGGAATACCAGACGCTGACAGAGCGCTTCACTCTTCAGAGCCTGTATTCATCTGTTTACCGCAAAAAGACCTGGACGGCTGAAGATATGCTTAGATCAGCTCAGATACTCGGCCTGGATTATATTGCCATAGGCTCAGGCACGGCGGAAAAGAACGCCGGGGATATCCCGGCGCAGTTTGAGCTTTTATATAAAGGCTCTCGTTATTCACTTTATAAGACCAATGCGGACAGCTCTTCCAGATGATCAGCCTATTACATTACCCATGCTGTAAAGCCCTGATCTTTTATCAGACAGGAATATCGCGGCATTTAATGCTCCGTTCGCGAAAACAGCTCTTGAGAGAGCGGTATGCTTTATCTCTATTATCTCATCTGCTCCCGCAAAGATCACATCATGTTCACCAACTATGGTTCCGCCGCGTACAGCGCTTATTCCTATTTCATCAGGACTGCGCTCTGCGCGTCTTTCACTTCGGTCATAAACGTAGCTGTAATCCCTGCCTGCCCCCGCCTTCGCGGCGTCCGCGAGCATGATGGCCGTGCCGCTTGGCGCGTCTATCTTGCGTTTGTGGTGTTTTTCCACTATCTCTATATCGAAGCCCGCATCTGCCAGGGGCTTGCTGATATTCCTGAGAACAGCTATCAGGGTATTGATGCCCATCGACATATTCCCCGATCGAAGTATGGCTGTTTCAGCTGAGATCACTTCTATCCTTGCCTCCTGCTCAGGACTGATGCCCGTTGTGCATATGACAGCGGGTATCTTTCTATCGGTGCAGTAGTCAAGGAGATCGTCTACTGCCTCTGCCGTTGAAACGTCTATTATAACGTCTGCTCTTTCCTGAACGTCCGGAAGACTGTCGTAAACAGGATATGGCTTTCCAGCTGATTCCGTGTCTGTTTTGTCCACGCCCGCGATTATCTCTATATTGCTGTAATCTGCGGCAAGCCGGGATACCATGTTTCCCATTCTGCCGTTACATCCGTGAATCAGTACCCTTATCATTATTCCGCCACCTTAAATCCGTAATCCGTAAGCGCTTTTTTAAGCTTTTCAAAATTCTTTTCTTCCATTTCGCAGAGCGGGCTTCTTAACGGGCCCACTCCCATCCCCAAAAGATTCATCGCTGTCTTTATCGGAATAGGATTGACTTCGCAGAAGAGCGCTTCTATGAGGTCCATTGCTCTAAGCTGCATCTGAGTGCATTTTTCCGTATCGCCCTCAAGGTATGCCATAACCATATCATGTGTATCTCTCGGAGCGATATTTCCGAGAACCGAGATCACTCCCAGACCTCCGAGTGACATAACCGGCGCTATCTGGTCGTCGTTTCCGGAATAGATATCAAGACAGCCTGTCTCTGCGGCTAACGATGCAAGCTTTGCCACCTGTGAGATATTTCCGCTGGCCTCTTTTACGGCTACTATGTTTTCACAATCCTGAGCCAGCTTAACCGCCGTTTCGGGAAGCAGGTTAAGGCCTGTTCTGCTCGGAACATTGTAAAGTATTATAGGCAAGTCTACGCCCTTTGCAAGCCTTGTGAAGTGCTCTATCAGACCTTTCTGTGTTGCCTTGTTGTAATAAGGCGTTACCATAAGAAGGCCGTCCGCGCCAAGCTGCTGACTCTTTCTGCTGGTGAATTCTGATGTCCTGGTGTTGTTGGAACCGCATCCCGCGATTATGGGAATGCGCTTCTTGGCAGCATCTACGGCACAGCCTATGGCATCCATGTGTTCTCCGACTTTCTGCGTGGATGGCTCGCCGGTAGTTCCGCATATTATCAGGGCATCTGTCCCGTTGTTGATGTGGAACTCCACAAGCTCCTCGATCTTGTCGAAATTGATATTTTCATTTTCCTTCATCGGTGTTACCATCGCAACACCGGCTCCTTTAAATATAGCCATTTTTCCTCCCATATATCTGCTAATTATCCTTTGTGGTTTCTGTTTCCTCTTCCTTCTTTTTCTCTTTCTCTCTTTCGGCTTCTTCTCTGCTTCTTTCTTCCCATTCTGCTGTATGTATGTTGCAGGTTCCGGTAGGTGTCGCAAAAGCCGAGTCGGCGGTCACCCCTTTCGCAGGGCCTCCCGTAACGTCCATAGGCCTTGTCCTGCACACGAGATTTGCTTTATTGGGACAGTACTGCGTAGGCAGCATCCTGCTCTCTGTGCAGACTGTGCAGCTTGTATGTACATCGCAGGCTCCGCTCGGAACCGTTCCTTCCGCAAAGAATTCGTTATATACCATCGAACCCTGCGGATCACCGTCGCACAGACCACCCAAAGGCATCTTGCCGGACTTCCGGCAGACTGCGGCCTGGACTATCCCGCCGCTCATCTCAAATTCGCCTCCGGCCCGGCCGTAAGCGTCCAGAACCTGACTCATTATCTTTGCCCACATGTATTCGTGGAAAGTTGAATCCATGGTTATGCTGCGGTTTTCATCATAGCCTGTCCAGATAGACGCGCTGAGTCCGTAAGGAACAAAGCCGCAGAACCAGAGATCCTTATCCTCTGTTGTCGTTCCCGTTTTCCCTGCTACCGGAGCATTGTATATCTGGCACGCTGTACCTGTTCCCGTTGTTACAACATCCTGCATAGCGCTTGTTAGCAGACTTGCAGTGCTTTCCTTGAGCACACTGTGGGTCTCGGGCTCGTTGTCCAGGATCACTGTTCCGTCCATTGCCACTATCTTGGTGTAGAGGATCGGTTCAACATAATTACCTTTATTTGCTATAGTGGAATAAGCCGCGGTTATCTCAAGGTTTGTGATACCGTTTGTTATTCCGCCAAGAGCGGTAGCCACGTGCTCATCTCCCTGCGGGTCTATGGTTGAAAATCCGAAACTCTCAAGATATTGAATACCAAGGTGCGGTCCAATATCATAAAGAGTCTTTACCGCACACACGTTCATTGAGTCTCTTATTCCCATGCGGACTGTGCTGAGACCTCTGTAGCTGTCGCCCCACCAGTTCTTAACATCCCTGTTTTCAGTTCCGCCGTAGAAGAACGGCGAGTCGTCTATGGCAGTGGCAAGCGTATAGCCTGCAGCATCTATTGCGGGCGCGTATGCCGCAAGAACCTTGAAGCAGGACCCTGGTTGCCTTGTTGTGTCTGTCGCCCTGTTCAGGGAAAGGTTCTGTGTTTTCTCTCCCCTGCCTCCGCAGATAGCCAGCACATGGCCGTTAGTATAATCCATTACGGTAAATGACGCCTGCGGCTGCAATGTATAAACCACATTTTCATAGGTTATGTTATCATCCGGCTTGAGGTAGAAATCCTTGAACTGCCAGATCACATAGTCTATTTCTTCCGTTGAATAGTAGTCATGCTTATATTCCCACCTGTTAAGGGTTTCGCTGTAGAAGTTGTATTCCTGAAGCACATCCTCCTTAAACCTGGTGATGTCTCTCTGATTGAGATATTCCGTTGTTCCGTCCGCATGCTCCACTGTAAGATCCCAGCTGAACGCGAATGTGGTATCCCCGGGATAATTTTCCGGGTTATTAACCTCCCAGTCAACAATACCCTGTATCGATGGAACCTGCGTGGAATATACGGTAAGTCCGCCCGTATAGAGCATATTATATGCCTTGGAATATGTGTATCCGCATTTTGTCTGAAGATCCTCTAAAAGCTCGTCTATAAGAGCATCGACAAAGTATGAATATTTGGAATTTATCTGCGACATCGCGTTTTCGGCGATCCCTGTATATACGTCCTCAGCCATCGCGGTATCATACTGCTCGCGGGTGATATGGCCATACTCCAGCATTTTGTTCAAGGCCTTCTCCATCCTGCGTCTGTTCTTTTCAGGATGACGGGCCGGATTATTCGCGCTGGGATTCTGCGTGATAGCGGCGATTACCGCGCACTGCGCAGTGTCCAGCTGTGATACGTCTTTATTGAAATAGTATTTAGCGGCCATCTTAACGCCGTAGTTACCGCCGCCTAAGTTGATGGTATTAAGGTAGTTGATAAGGATATCTTCCTTGGACATCTCTTTTTCAAGTCCGAGGGCAAGTATCTGCTCCTGTATCTTTCGCCTTATAAGGGAGCCCTTGCTCCGCTCAAAGCCGCCCGTTTCAAACACATTATTTTTGATGAGCTGCTGCGTTATGGTTGACGCGCCCTGACTGTCGCGATCCTTTATAACACTCCATGCCGCCCTTATCATTCCTCTGAGGTCTATTCCGTTATGGTTGTAGAATCTCTCATCCTCAAGGTCGATAAATGCGTTTTTAAGGTCTTCCGGGATCTCTTCTATGGATGCTTCTATCCTTTTGGCGCTCGCTGCCGACAGCCGCACAACCTCGTTCCCGTCGGCATCCAGAATGGAAGTCGGGTACATTGTGGGAACGACATTTACCTCATCTAATGACGGCGTGGATTTAGCGATGCCGACTACTACCCCCAGACCGGTGCATAAAACTATGCCCACGACGGACAGGAGCGTAAGAAGGATGTATTTTATCACCTTTACGACCGTGCTGTTCTTTTTCTTTTTCTTGCCTGAGTTAAGATTTCTCTGTTTATTCTTAACCTCTGCAGGATTAAATTTCATAAAAAATTCCTCTCTAAAAGATATAAACGCTTTTTTAGATTTTCTGACAAAAATGTGTGCAAAAAATGACAGAACAAGCGTACTGTTTCCTAAAATATATAGAGGTTTGATTATACCTCACGAGAGGGTCTATGTCAAAAACCGTGCCCTCATCCCTGTCCGGATCCGATGCCCCTCATCCGTCGCCTCCGGCGCCACCTTCCTCCGGTGGGGAAAGGCCAGTGCCGATCGATACGGCTTCATGGCGGAGGGGAAAGAAAAATCCCGCCGAAGCTGCAATATATATCGACGGACGACTAACCCGGCATGTGTCGTCCGGAGGTATATATGCTGCAAGGCGGGATAGCAGATTTCATATGCGGTGCGCCCCTCATCCGTCGCCTCCGGCGCCACCTTCCTCCGGTGGGGAAAGGCCAGTGCCGATCGATACGGCTTCATCGGGATTGTGTGAAACGTCAAAAAATGATAAGATTTTCCGCATGAAAGAAAGCAGTGCAACATCTGATCAGGATAAGAATATTGAAAGCCGGCCGCACATTGTACTGGGCCGCTCATCCTCCGAGATCGTCGTGAAGCGTTCCCGGTTCATCGCCACAGTCTGCGAGATCCACTCCGAGAAGGATGCAGCCTCCCTGATAGCAGGACTCAGGAAGCAGTTTTGGGACGCAAGACACAACTGCTACGCCTATGTTCTTGGAGAAAAGGCCATTCTGACACATTCCTCAGATGACAAAGAGCCTGCCGGAACTGCCGGAAGACCCATCCTTGACGCAATAATAAAAAGCGGCCACACCAATACACTTATCGTCGTAACAAGATATTTCGGAGGAATACTCCTTGGAACCGGAGGACTTGCAAGGGCATATTCGCTTTCAGCATCTGAAGGACTTAAAGCGGCCGATTCATTTCCGTTGTCTCCCGGCAACCGTATAACCATAAACTGCACCTATTCAGACTCAGGCAGGCTAATGCATCTGACAGAAGAATACAACGCCCCCCTGATCGATTCATCCTATGATGAGGCAGTGACACTGACCGTTCTTTCCGAAAAAGACCATACCAATGCTCTGATAAAAAAGATCACCGAAGCCTCAAAGGGTAAGGCTTCGGTGGTTACAGGCGATGATATCTTCTATTATGTCTCCGATGGCAGGGCTTCAATATACGAATTCTGAACCCTTTATCTCTTCAGCTTGTCAAGCTGGGCTAATACCTGCTGCAGCTGATTCGCGTATTTTTCCTGTTTTTCCTTTTCATTATTTATCTTTGCCTCAGGCGCCTTCTCTAAAAATTTCTGATTAGAAAGCATACCTGCGGAACGCTTAAGCTCCCCTTCAAGCCGGGCCTTTTCCCCCTCAAGTCTTTCCCTTTCCTTGTCCATGTCTATCAGCTCTTCAAGAGGGATATATACGGAAGCCTTCGCCAGATGAACACTTAAGGCATCCTTATCCGCCCCTCCGGCGTTCTCCGATACACTTACCTCCGACGCCTTCCCGAGACTGGCAAAGAACGATGCGCTTCTCTCAAACACAGCTCTTACAGCAGCATCCTCAGCCACCACACATACGGGAGCCTTCTTGCCCGCAGGAACATTCATTTCAGTCCGTCCTGCCCTTATACCTCTGATGGCCTCCTTTATCATCTCTATGCTCTCCTCCGCGTCAGCGAAGCAAAGCTCCTTATTGTACTCCGGCCATGCGGATATCATTACAGATCTTTCTTTTTCTTCGAAAGATATATAAGGATGGAGCGTCGTATATATCTCCTCAGTTATGAACGGCATATAAGGATGTAAAAGCTTAAGCGCAGTGACCAGCACCTTCTGCAGTACATATAATGCGGCGGCCTTGCTCTCATCATCAGAATAAAGCCTCGGCTTCACCATCTCTATGTACCAGTCACAGAACTCCTCCCAGATAAAATCGTAAAGCTTATCCGCGGCAATACCTATCTCATATTTATCGAGATTTTCCGTAACATCCGCCGACAGCGCATTTGCCTTGGATAGGATCCACATGTCCGCGTCAGTCAGGCTGCCTTTTATCTCTTCAAAAGGCTTTATCCCCTCGTCCGGTATGTTCATCATTATGAACCTGGAGGCGTTCCATAATTTATTGGCAAAATTCCTGCTCGCCTCCACACGCTCATAGTAGAACCTCATGTCGTTTCCGGGTGAATTGCCCGTGGCAAGAGTAAACCTCAGAGCATCCGCCCCGTATCTGTCTATAACATCAAGCGGGTCGATCCCGTTTCCGAGAGACTTGCTCATCTTTCTTCCCTGATCATCCCTTACAAGACCGGTAAAAAGCACTGTGTCAAACGGCTTTTTACCCATGTGTTCATATCCGGAAAATATCATCCTTATGACCCAGAAGAAGATGATGTCATACCCGGTTATCAAAAGATCAGTGGGATAAAAATATTCCAGATCCCCTGTCTTCTCCGGCCAGCCCAGAGTTGAAAATGGCCACAGCGCCGATGAGAACCAGGTATCCAGACAATCTTCATCCTGAGTAAAGCCGGTGCAGCCGCACGCATCACACTTTTCAGGCACGGTTTTGGCTACGATCATCTTTCCGCATCCGTTACAGTAGTACGCCGGTATACGGTGCCCCCACCACAGCTGTCTGGATATGCACCAGTCTCTGATGTTGTCCGTCCAGTTATGATAGAGCTTGCTCATCCTTGACGGTATCAGACGTACTTCGTTTTCATCCACAGCCTTTATGGCAGGCTTTATAAGCTCGTCCATCTTCACGAACCACTGTTCCTTTATCATGGGTTCTATCACGGCGGAGCACCTGTCATGATGTCCCACTGCGTGTTCATGGTCTTTTATTCCGGCAAGAAGACCCAGACTTTCAAGATCCTCAACCACACTCTTTCTTGCCTGCTCCGTGCTCATTCCCTGATATCTGCCGCCGTTTTCATTTATAGTCCCGTCATCATTGAAAACGCATATCTCTTCCAGAGAATGACGCTTTCCTATCTCGAAATCGTTAGGGTCATGCGCGGGCGTAACCTTCATTGCTCCCGTTCCGACCTCCATGTCGATATAATCATCTGCAAGTACCGGTATCCTTCTGTCCATCAGGGGAAGAATGCAGGTTTTGCCGATGAACCTGCGGTAGCGCTCATCATCCGGATGAACTACAACTGCCGTATCTCCCAGCATAGTCTCCGGCCTCGTCGTCGCTATCTCGATAAATTCATCCGTCCCTTCAACAGGATATTTAATATTCCAGAACCTGCCGCTTACATCAATGTGTTCCACCTCAGCGTCACTCACCGACGTCATGCACCTGGGACACCAGTTTATTATCTTGGTTCCTTTATAGATCAGGCCTTTTTCATACAGCTTTACAAAAACCTCCAGAACAGCATCAGATACACCTTTGTCCATTGTAAAGCGTTCTCTGTCCCAGTCCGCGCTGCTGCCCAGCTTCTTAAGCTGGTTCACTATCCGGTCTCCGTATTCCTCCTTCCATTGCCACGCTCGCTCAAGAAAGCCCTCTCTCCCCAAGTCCTCTTTATGTATGCCTTCTTTTTTTAGTTCTTCAATGATCTTTACCTCAGTCGCTATCGACGCATGGTCGCAGCCCGGCTGCCACAGCGCGTTAAAGCCCTGCATCCTCTTCTGCCTTATCACTATATCCTGCAGAGTATTGTTAAGAGCATGCCCCATATGAAGCTGTCCGGTGATATTAGGCGGCGGCATGATGATGGTAAATGGCTTTTTACCCTCATCCGGCTCGGCATGAAAATATTTATTTTCTACCCAGTCATCATAGATGCGCTGCTCAATACTCTTTGGATCATATGTCTTAGCTAATTCTTTCATAGTAACTTTCTTTCCACCCGTTTATTATCTTTTCACTGTTTATACCATTTTCAAAATCATATATAAAACTTACGGTTTCCTCGTCCGTTTCTATATCTCTTTTCAGGGCAGCCACTCTTGCTTTTACGCCCTCAAGCGCTTCATCCGAAATGCCGTACCTTCTGATAGTATCAAGCAGTTCCTCTTCATCATCACTGACAACAGACATATAAAGACATGCTTTTATGTATACCGGATCCGGGTACAGCTCGTACGCCTTTGCGAAAAAGGCGTTCGCATTTTTGCTCATGAACAGCCCGGCATATATAACACCTATCGCATATGCCGCCTTCGCGTAGAACGCCTCGCTCATCTCCTTCCGTTCCGCCTCTTTCAGTATCCCCAGATATATCCTGAGAGCACTGTCATACCTGCCCCTCTTATAATATCCGTCTGCCTCTATCTTCCGTCTCTCCACATCGCTCATCACGTCTATGTTCATAACATAAGCCGCAACCACACTGAGCTCCGACCGGCTGTAATAACCGCTTTCCATAAGTATGAAACGTACCAGATTCTTTATTTCGGCCTTTTCCTCACTGAGCTTCCTCAATCCGTCTGCTATATCCTTCCGCCCAATCTCATTATCGATATAGTCGAAAAGCTCATTGCTAAAAAATTCCCTGTATACCAGATTGATATGGTTGAAGATAAAATAATTTATCTCCTCCAGAGAATATACCTCTGTTTTTATCTCTTCGATATAATATGGTTTTTTTGCCATCGGCGAGGCAGTGTGCAGTGCCATTTCCTTTTATCCTTCTCCTTAAATGTAGCCCTTAAGATCCAGCTTTTCGCTCACCACAGCTCCGCTCGGTTCAAAGAAACCTCCAAAGCCCAGATCCTTCACGCTTACCGTACATTCATATTCATTTTCAAATTCGATCGCAAGCTCAACTCTTGTTGCCTTCCTCGGTCTTTTGGGAAAATCCGACAGATCGATATCTGTTATCCCCGTCTGTTTTTCTATCAAAGATGTGATGTGCAGCCTTATCCTTTCCGGCTCATCCAGGATGAACTCTCTCCGGCAGCCTGCCTCAAACCAGTCCTTTGGCGCAACTGACAGTTCGACCAGCTTTTTCTCTCCTCTGTCTTCAGCCTCTGCCGATATTGTGCACCTTGTGCGCCCGGCACAGATTATGCGATAATCCCTGCCTCCCGCGGCAGCCTTTATAAGGCCGCAGCGGCATGCGCCCTTGGCGTAGATGTTGTTTCCCTTAAAAGCTCTCTTGCTCTCCGAAACAAGGGCAAGAGTCTTTTTAAACCACATATTCTGAAAGCCCTCACCCGTAAAATATACGCTCGATATCCTTGTGTCGGCGACTATTTCCGCAAAAAGAGCGGAAAGCCTCTCATCCATCTGGTCCATGAGTACCTCATTCCCAAGGTTTTCCATGGAGAATTCCCCGGAATGCATACTTTCACTTATATATATGGGGGACAAAGGCTTGTTTCCTGTCACGGTAAGGATCTTTTCATAAAAACCGTCTCTGTTAAAATCAAAAAGCAGAACTCCCTTTTCCCATATTGCCGGATCCTCACCGAGCACGTAGTACGCAAAGCTCTCTGCGCAGGTTACAAGCTTTACCTTTTCCGCCGGGATGCGGAGCATCCTGAACACCTCATCCATCGCCCCTCTTATCTCGGGAGTAACGCGTCTGAAGTTCATCGTTATATTCTCAACGCCCATTATGGAGGTTGCTGTCTGAGTGTATTCGATCATCTTTGCTATAAATATAGCGAAGAGCTGAGTGTAGGTATATTCCTGTCCGCCCGCGGTGCACTTTTCTCCTATGAACACATTTTCAAGGAGATCCTGGAAAAGGTAGTCCCCCTGCTCCCTGGCGTAGTCAATGGCACTCTGCCCTATCAGCCAGTCCTTTTCAGCTTCGTTATAGCTGATGGCAACAGGGATGAGATATCTTATCGCGTCTTTCCCGAAGGCCATTGACTCCGGCCGTCCGTGCCGCCTGGAGTAACAGCTTACCTGACAATATTCACCTGTATAATCGATCCCGATTATCAATCCTCTTTTTTCCATCTTACGAGAATATTCTTTCTATAAGCCTGTCCTTAATAAAATATTCCTTTGCCGCCAGATTAAGGGCCACGGCGTTCCCCGTCTCGCTCATCTCTACTATATTGTTCAGCTGACTGTATCTGGAGCCGTCGTGGATTATGCCGAGCTCATCATAGGACGCCCCCTTTATCTCACCGCCATCCACGCTGTATGTAACGCTTTCGCCATAGAAAAGAGTGATGTACTTTGTATAGCAGCCTTCAAACACCTCCGTAAGCATTTCCTCCTTGAGCACCGCACCTTTGGATGTATGTATCTCAAACGCGATGGATGCCGGCCCTTTAAAGCTTGAGATTATCACGGAATTGGAAAGCGCCGCCGGGAGCGGGAAATACTTCCTGTACCTTTTAAACTCCTCCAGCATTATCCCGGATGCCACCAGCTCCTTAATGTTATGTTCAACCATTCTCATCCGGTTCACGCCGGATATATCACGCTCTGATTTATACTTAAGGTAAGCCGCCCTGGAAACAATGCTGAGCTGCTCATTTCCGAGGAGCGCTTTTTCTATATAATTGAAGAATTCTGTATCCTTTTCATTGTCTCCTCTCAGATATAACCCGGCTCTGTAGGTCATATAGTCTTTTTTAAGCTGCTCATCACCGCCCTCAGTATAATAGCTTGAGAATATCTGTGAGATCACGGGCTCGTCCATACCGGTCTCTATCGCCCTTCTTAATATCGTTTCGGGGATATTTCCGTGATCGGCTCCGAATGCCCTTCCGACCCTGTACAGCTCCAGCAGAACAGCTATGTCCTCATCATAATTATCCACCAGGAATTTATAGACAGCGCCTGTTCGCGGATCATCCATAAAGCTTTTTACGCACATATCCATCAGCAGACCGTCGCTGTTGAAATTACTGAGTCCGCACAACGCTTCGCACAGTCTTCCGAGATTCGCGCTGTCTACGTATTCTATGCCCTCTTCCCGGATCTTTTTATATGCGTCCCTGTATAGCTTCTGCTCTATCATTATGCTGATAAGCTTTCCTTTGGTCGCGCTCTCCAGGTCATATTTGAAAAATTCCATAAGATCTTCATATACGCCGCCCCGGCCTATATTCCGTGAAAAGTAAAGGACAGTATCATTCATGAGCTTTTTAACATAGCCTGGTCTGAAAGCGGAGGTGCTCATCTTTGTAGTCATGTATTCAAGTATCTCCGCCGGGTCCTTATAGCCTCGGAGGAAAGGCATGGTATCACCCATAAGCATGTAATCGCTTATGGGAACTCCCTTTACACATACATCTATATACTCGTCGCTTTTTATAAGTTCTGTTTTTTCATATTCTATATTGGCATAGATGTTTCCGGTTATGTCTTTAAAGAGGATCACCGCGTCGTGTGAATATATCTTGACCCTTGCCCCTTTGTTCTTAAGAGGAATATCCTGATATACATTAAGCTCGTCATGAAACACCATGACATTTCTCATTTTTTCGTTATGGCATTTTATTTCCTTTGTGGAGATAACGTCGAAAAATCTTTTTTTCATTTCCGGCGTAAAGCTGTCCGATGCCACCATATCCATATATATAACGGCAAGATCATGGTCGATCGCGCCTGCCATCAGCTGCCTTGCTCCGTACTCATTAAAAGCCTTTTCGTATGCTCTGTAGAATTCCGGCCGCTTCTGCCTGTTGTAAATGATATTGGCAAAAAAATACCTTCTGTGATCAAGCAGCACATCCACATTTACTGTAAAATATTCCATTATCCTTACAGGAAGCGCTTCATAGCTGTTTTTATCTATAGTATAGATGTAATAGAAAAATATACCCGGAATGTCGTCCAGGTATTCCTTTACCGCCGCGTCGTAGTACGCGCCCGCCTCCGCGCTCCTGTCATCCGTAAATATCAGCACCCTGCAGATTATCCTGAGAAGGTCTCTTGTGGGGTATTTTCTATACATATATCTGAGCACATTCAGTGAAAGAGGGATGTTTCTCTCCTTAAGGTCATCCTCTGTCATCAGCTTAAATATCTCCGTGACCCTTGAGCTCATGGTGGGACTGAAATAGTCCATCTTTGCCCCGAGGTTCAGGACTTTTATCTCAAATTCATCAGCATCCGACAAAAACCTCGGATACTGCCTGAATATATCCAGCGCCTCTAACAGCATTAGTGAGCTTGTGCATCCGGCATCCAGCTCCGCCGATATATCATCCAGCTTAAGCCCCGGAGACTCGTCATAGTTTGGGTCCAGCTGAAAAAGCATCCAAAGGATCTGCCACGACGGATGAAGCTGATATTCAGACCTCAAGAGGCTTACAAACTCATCTGTTTTGCTGCTGTCTCCGTCCGCCAGGGTTTTTACAAAGCTGCAGTAATATTCAAGAACCCTGTCCGCCTCAAGCCTCGGAAGCAGGTCTGAAACATATTCCAGGATGTTATCCGCCTCCTCCAGCAGGCCTATCTCGATATAAAGCTGAGCCTTGAAAAGCATAAGGAAAACGGATTTATCATCCACCCCGTTGACCTCGCCTATTATCTTCAGGGACCGCTGCGCCCACTGCACAGAATCCGTAAGTCCTTTGCGGAACGCAAAGTACACTTTGGTCAGCTCTATGTATTTTTTTCTGGGATTGTGATCATCCAGAGTTGTGTTTAATCTCAAATCCACGGTAACAGGCACTGTTATCTCCTGATACGCGGTCCCAAAGGTTATCTTTCCGAAGTTCTTTCCTCTGTGGAGCTTGTTTTCCAGTATGTTTATCTGAAAGTCGTAGCTTCCCGCAGGAAAAATATCGGATGAGATCACCCTTCTTGAAAGAGAGATGAATTCATCTGCGGTATATGCTTCTATTTCCATATATCCGTCTTTGGCTATCGCAAGATGGATTACCTCCTGCGTGTCGGCTGTTATATCCGAAAGCTCTATGCTTTCCGGATATACGGCAAAAGCGGCCGGCTCTTTTTTTCCCAGAGCCACCATATATTCTTCTCTTGCTATATTTTTATTTCTGCCTATCATTAAGGCTGATTGAAGCAGATCTGACATTATGTCTTATTTGCCCCCTCTGTTTTTTAGTCTTAAAAGCCGGTCCTTCATGGTCTTTTCATAGCCCAGATCTCCGGGCTCATAAAACATTTCGTCCCTGATCTCGTCCGGAAGATACTGCTGCTCAACATAGTGCTCCGGAAAGTCATGGGCGTATTTATATCCCTTTCCCCTGTTAAGCTCTTTTGCTCCCGGATAGTGCGCGTCCTGAAGATGGGGCGGCACTGTTTTTATATCTGTATTCCTGACCACATCCATTGCCTTGTCTATGGCCATTACCGCCGAATTGCTTTTCGGGGCTCCGCATATATAAAGGACTGCCTCGGCCAGTATTATCCTTGCTTCCGGCATACCTGTGACATGTACAGCCTGCTGAGCGGCAACCGCCACCTGCAGCGCTCGCGGATCCGCACAGCCCACATCCTCAGCAGCGCATATCATTATCCTTCTGGCAATAAAATTAACATCCTCACCCGCGTACAGCATCTTTGCCAGATAATATATTGCCGCGTCCGCATCGCTCCCTCTCATGCTCTTTATAAAAGCGGATATCGTATCGTAGTGATTGTCGCCGTTTTTGTCATAGTGTACATTCTTTTTCTGTACGCACTGCTCTATCACCTCTGTTGTAAGGCGGATGACCGGGCGCCCGTCCTTGTCCTTAGCTGCCTCTGTCGTCATTACCGCAAGCTCCACGGCATTGAGCGCTATCCTTGCGTCACCTCCGGCAAGATCGCTCAAAAAATCCAGTGCGTCGTCATCCATTACCGCACCATATGAGCCCATGCCACGTTCCTTATCCGTAAGGGCTCTGACTATTATCTTTTTTATATCCTCCCTGTCAAGGGGTTTAAGCTCAAATATGGTAGATCGGCTGATAAGAGCCGGATTCACCTCAAAATAGGGGTTTTCCGTTGTGGCCCCTATGAGTATCACCGTACCGTCCTCAACAAAAGGCAGCAGATAATCCTGCTGAGCCTTGTTGAACCTGTGTATCTCGTCGATGAACAGTATGGTTCTGCGGCCGTAAGCCCCTCTTGTCACCTTTGCCTGCTCAACAATGTTCACCATATCCTTTTTCCCCGATATGGTCGCGTTTATCTGTTTAAACTCAGCCGCTGTCGTGTTGGCTATTACCCTTGCAAGCGTGGTCTTTCCGGTGCCGCTCGGCCCGTAAAAAATGACGGATGAAAGCTTGTCTGCCATAATGGAGCGGTAGAGATGACTGCCCTCCTTAAGGATATGCTTCTGTCCTTCAAACTCGTCGAGCGTCTCCGGCCTGAGTCTGGATGCAAGCGGAGCCTCTTGTTTTATCTTATTTTTATGCGCGTACTCAAACAGGTCCACTTCTATCTTTTACTTATCGGAACATACTTTTGGTGTTTAACAACATTTTTATAAGCCGGACGTATTATCTTGTTCCCGGATGTAAGCTCCTCTATCCTGTGAGCCGACCAGCCCGCCATCCTTGATATGGCAAAAAGCGGCGTGAACAGCTCCTCCGGAAGACCCAAAAGCCTGTAAACAAAGCCGGAATAAAAGTCCACATTCACAGAGATATTTTCCCTGTACATGTACCGGTTGCCCGTGATGACCTCCGGGGCGATATTTTCCACCCTTTCGTAGAAGGCGAATTCGTCCATTGCGCCCTTCTTTTCTGCAAGCGTCTTGGCGAACCGTTTAAGCAGAACAGCCCTCGGGTCGGATATTGAATAAACCGCATGGCCGACTCCGTATATCAGCTTCTGCCTGTCGTATGCCCTGCCCTTAAGTATCTTTTCAAGCTGCTTTCTTATCTGTTCGTCGTCCGTGATGTCACTTACATTCTTTTTGATGTTGTCCATCATCCCCACGACCTTAATGTTCGCCCCGCCGTGCCTCGGCCCCTTAAGTGAACCAAGTGACGCCGCCATAGCGGAATATGTGTCGGTAAGTGTTGATGTCACCACCCTGTTCGTGAAGGTGGAGTTATTACCGCCGCCGTGATCCGCGTGAAGGATCAGGCACAGATCCAGCACCATCGCCTCTAATTTTGTGAAGCTGCTGTCGTCCCTTAAAAGGTGAAGAATTGTTTCTGCCGTTCCCATCTCTTCGGACGGCTGATGTATCACAAGGCTTCCGCCCTCTTTATAATGTTTAAAGGCCTGATATCCGTAAACAGTGAGCAGGGGCATTACCGATATAAGCTGCACGCACTGCCTAAGCACATTGTCTATTGAAACATCATCCGCCTTGCTGTCATATGGATATAGCGTAAGTATGCTCCGGGAAAGAGTATTCATCATCTCTTTGCTGGGAGCCTTCATTATCACGTCCCTTACAAAGTTTGTGGGCAGGCTTCTGTATGATGAAAGAACCTGTGTAAATTCCTTCAGCGCTGCGCGCTTCGGCAGTTCTCCGAAAATGAGCAGATATGCCGTTTCCTCAAACCCGTACCTTTGCTCCTTCGCGATAGCCTTTACCAGATCCTCAACATTATATCCCCTGTAATAAAGTTTTCCGGGACACGGTACTATCTCATCATCATCGATGGTATAGGACTTTACTTCCGCTATATTTGTAAGGCCGGTGAGCACGCCCTTTCCGGTAAGGTCTCTGAGTCCTCTTTTAACATTGTATTTACTGTAGAGTCCGGTATCTATCTTATTATTTGTCGCGCAAAGCTGCGCCAGCTTTTTTATCTCCGGAGTTGTATCCGAATAGATGTTTACTTCCTTTTTCTTCGTCATCTACACTCCTTTCATTATCATTTTCATGTCTGAAAACAGGCAAATTTAAATGGTAAATGATTGAAAATATTTTGTCAATTGTACAGTTTATTGTATATAATGTACCTGTTATGAAGCCGGAGACCAAAAACGCTTTAAGTATATTCTCACTCATGATAACAATAGCCGGAATAGCAAATACGGCTGTCATCGTTGTCTGGTTCATTTCCTCCTATAAAGAAACCGGCTCGGTGGGCTTTATCGTGTTGTTTGCCCTTGCCTCGGCCATTATATCCGCGGTATGCTCCTTCACTCTCGGCCTGTCCACCCTTTCGTTTATCTCGTCGTCGCGCGGGCGCATATCCAGAAAAACGCTTTCCGATAAAAAGACTTCATATATGAAGCGGGTGGTCATCCTTATCGTTTTCTCTCTTATCCAGATGATCCTGGCCTGTGTTTCGGGTGTCAAACTCTGGCAGGTAGTAGTCATCTTTGTCTGCTCTGTCATCATCCCAATGCTCTATATGATATGCGCGTCAAGGATGTGAACCGCCTCAGGCCTTTTCGAACACTGTCCTCATGCATTTGTATGTCATATAGCAGTCGAACTTCGCTACAGTCTCATACGGCGCGTGCATGCTCAGCACGGGAACTCCGGCATCAATGGTGTCGATATTTCTGTTTGCAAGATCCAGAGCAACGGTTCCTCCGCCGCCTTTATCGTTTTTGCCCATCTGTGTCATCTGCCATACAACCCCGGCGTCATTCATCAGCTTTCTGAGTTTGCCTACCACCTCGGCTGAAGCGTCGCTCGCTCCGCTCTTTCCGCCGTGTCCTGTATATTTGCAGAACGCGACTCCGTGATTTATCCTGGAATCGTTTCTTATCTCAAAGACCTCCGCGTAATTGGGGTCATAAGCTGCAGTAACATCCGCGCTTACACAGAATGCATTTGCGAAGCAGTCTCTAAGATCAACCTTCTGTCCCTTGCACATATCGCCGACAAACCACTCAAATGCCTCGCTCAGCATACCGCTTACACCCACGCTTCCTATTTCTTCCTTATCCGCGAAGATGCATACACCTGTCTTCTTCAGTTTTTTCGCATCGAAAAGCCCCTTGAGCTCCGCGAAGGCGCACACTCTGTCATCATGGCCATAAGCCGCTATAAGGCTTCTGTCAAAACCTATATCTGTTGCCTTTCCGGCGGGAACCACCTCAAGTTCCGCCGAGATAAGGTCCTCCTCCGTAATACCGTATTTTTCATTCAGGATCTTAAGTATGCCGAATTTTACTCTGTCGCTCTCCTCCTTATCCCCTATCGGACGTGATCCCAGCAGGACATTGAGCACTTCTGACGGAACCGCCTGGTCAAGCGGCTGTTTATCTGTTTCCTTTTTTAAATGCGGAAGAAGATCTTCGATAATAAACTGAGGATCGCCCTCATCTGCCCCGATATTTATCTCAACGCTCTTGCCGTTTCTCAATACCACTACGCCGTATATCTCAAGTGGCCTTGCCACCCACTGATATTTTCTAATCCCGCCATAGTGATGGGTCTTAAAGTATGCAAGCTCCGAGTCCTCATAAAGCGGGCGCGGTTTCAGGTCAAGGCGCGGCGCGTCCGTATGCGCCGCCGTGATATTGATGCCCTTATCCAGCTTTTCCTCTCCGACTACCGCAAGCATGATAGCCTTGCCTCTGTTGTTAAAATAGACCTTGTCTCCTGCGTTGAGCTTCATACCGGAGCGGTATTCCTTAAAGCCCCTCTCTTTGGCAAGCTCTATGCAATATTTAACACAAAGTCTTTCCGTCTTTCCGTTATCAAGGAATCTCTTGTATTCCTCACAGTAGGCATTCATCTTTTTCTCTTCCGAAGCGGAAAGCTTATCATAGCCGTTATCTGATCTGTAAAAAAGTCTTTCTTTTAAAACATTTTTCTTTTCTGCCATTATTTCCTCCTGATAGTCCTGCCTTCTTTTGACCGCGCGCTTTATCACGCGGCGTCTCCCATGCCTTCCCAGTAATCATCCGGGATCATATTAAAGGCGTTACCGCTGTCCTTTATCTCGTAATATTTTCCGTTAAAGCCTATAACATTCGGGCCTTCTATGCCGATAGTCACAGTGCCTTCTTCTGTAAAGAACGTATATTGTACCTGTCCTCCGGGCTCCGGAGCATCACTCTCTCCAAGCTCTTCTCCTACGGTGACCTTCTTAAGAGCTTCAAATACTTCTCTTATCTTATTCTGGTCTGTTACCGTGATCTCGACTCCGGGCTTGAACATTACCATTTTCAGTGGCGGGGAGTCATAAAACCTGTCTTTGAAGGCACTTACCTGAGGGTCGTTGTAAAACGTGAATACATCTGTATTGACAACCGGCTCTGTCTGCAGTCGATCTGCGGAATACCCGTCTATGCCGCCTGTTTCCTCAAACTGCTCGTTCAGCTGCTTCCAGTGTATCTTGCAATAGTATTCCCCGTTTATCGAGGGATATTTTTTGCTGTGGATCTGGGCCTCGTTCTGGCAGTCATATTCTCTGTTATACGCGCACCTTTGAATATTGTCCCCGCCCTCATTCACGGATCTTAGATATGAAAAGCCGAATATCAGAGCCCACGCCACTGCTATAGCGGCTATCCCGGCCCGCCTGGATATCCCCTTTTTCGAGAACCTTGCCAGATCTATCCTGTCATCCAGCTTTGTCCCCTTAAGCTTTTTACATATCGCCGAGCTGATAAGATATCCCATTACGCCGGAAAAGCAGCCTATTATCACTGCCACAAATACGTCCGAAGCATAGTGCACCATAAGGTATATTCTTGAAACCGCCGTAAGTACTGCGACAACTGGAAATATCCATGCTATCTTCTTTTTGCCGACTGATATGAAGTACAGCATAAGTGATATCGCCACCTCAAATGCCCCCGTTGTATGGCCTGACGTGAAGGAGTAGTCCGACTCGCTGAGCCTGCCTGCGCCCAGATACCATGCCCAGTACTGCGCGTCATGCTGCAGGGTGTTATAAGGTCTTATCCTCATAACAAGCGGTTTTACAATGACATTTGTTATCAATGTTCCGATGATGACCGCGAAGACCACGGCAAGACCTGCCTTACGTGTGCGTTTAAAAAAGCACAGTATAAGCCCCAGTACAGCGATCAGTGCGATGTATTCAGCAGCACCCATAGCGGTAAATATCTTGGCGATCGCCGTTAAGAAGCCGCTTTGGATGCTTCCGAAGAACCGGAAGATGCTCATATCCATATTGTAAAAAACTGAGTTTAGCTGGTCCCCGACAGACCCTGCCAGTAATAAGTTAGCTGTCATGCATTTCCTTTCTTTTGCCTTGTTGGTTGAGAATATTATATGGCATTCATTGTACCATAATTCCGGTATTTTTTATCTGTTTTTTTATTCCGTATCGTCCTTTTCGCTGTCCGTAAGGCACACCACCCTTTTGCTTCTTCTGAACTCATTCATATCTATGAGTCTCTGATTTTCGCTTCCACGGAATTTCAGACAGAGATTTTTCTGTGCCTGAACGAAAGGCCCGTCTACCAGTATGTCTATGCAGGAAAGCATCTCATCTGTTGCTTCTGTATGTTTTCTGCCTCCGGAAAGCAGATCTTCGAGCAGGTAGCCTGTAAATGCCCAGATGTCTTTTTTCGGATATCGTTCCCTGACCCTTTTCAGAAACGGAAGCAGCGCCTCCTGATTTTCCTCTTCAAACGGATCCCCTCCCAACAGCGTCAGCCCCTGAATATAGTCCGGCGCGAGGCTTTCGATTACTTCATCCTCCGCCGCTGTATCAAAGAAGCTTCCGTATTCGAAGTTCCAGGTTTCCGGCTGGAAGCAGCCCTCGCAGCGATTGCGGCAGCCTGATACGAACAAACTTGTCCTTACTCCGCCGCCATTGGCTATATCATATTTTTTTATCGCAGAATAATTCATATTTCTCCTTTCGCGCAGGTTTTTCCTTCACTTACCAGCAGCGGCGCGCCACTTTGGAAGCTGGCGCGCCGCTGATATATAAAATACTGGCCTGCTGTTTTACAGATGGAGAACCCTGTCCCTGATCTCCTGTGTCCTTCCCTGATTCCAGAACTGTGTTCCTATGTATCCGCAGGTGCGTCTTGCGACATTCATCTTATCCTGATCACGGTTTTTGCAGTTCGGGCACTCCCATATCAGCTTTCCACCCTCATCGGTAACTATGCTTATCTCGCCGTCATATCCGCACTCCTGACAATAGTCACTCTTTGTGTTGAGCTCCGCGTACATTATGTTGTCATAAATATACTGCATTACCGCTATAACTGCCTCCAGGTTGTCCTTCATGTCCGGAACCTCCACGTAGCTGATCGCTCCTCCCGGCGACAGAGCCTGGAACTCGGCCTCGAATTTCAGCTTGTCAAACGCGTTTATCTCTTCCGTAACATGAACGTGATAGCTGTTGGTAATGTAGTTTTTATCAGTTACACCCTCTATCTTTCCAAAACGCTTCTGGAGGCATTTCGCGAATTTATATGTTGTGGATTCAAGCGGGGTTCCGTAGAGCGAGAAGTCGATATTGTGTTCCGCCTTCCATCCCTTGCACGCTTCGTTAAGTCTCCTCATTATCTCAAGCGCAAACTCCTTGCCGCCTTCATGCGTATGTGAGCAGCCTTTCATATAATAAGTGCATTCATGGAGTCCCGCATATCCCAGCGAGATCGTGGAATATCCTCCGAAGAGCAGCTCGTCTATCGGCTCACCCTTTTCAAGACGGGCAAGGGCTCCGTTCTGCCAGAGTATGGGCGCGGCATCCGAAAGCGTACCCTTAAGCCTTTCGTGTCTGCAAAGAAGCGCTCTGTAGCACAATTCCAGCCTCTCCTCAAGGATATCCCAGAATGCTGATTCGTTCTTTCCGCTCGAGCATGCCACATCAACAAGGTTGATGGTGACCACGCCCTGGTTGAACCTGCCGTAATATTTAGCCTTTCCGGGAACATAGTTCTTTGCCTTAGCTACATTTCCCATCTCCATCGTGCGGTCCGGAGTAAGGAATGAACGGCATCCCATGCATGGATAGCAGTCTCCCTCTCCATTTGCGTTTACCTTATATTCAAGCATCTTCTTTTCGGATATGTAGTCAGGCACCATTCTTTTTGCCGTACACTCCGCCGCAAGCTTCGTGAGTTCAAAATATTTTGAGCCCTCGCGGAGATTGTCTTCCTCAAGCACATATATAAGCTTCGGGAAAGCCGGTGTGATATATATACCCTTTTCATTTTTTACGCCGAGTATCCTCTGGCGGAGAGTTTCTTCTATTATCAGAGCAAGGTCATCCCTTGTGCGGCCCTCCGGCACTTCGTTAAGGTACATAAATACTGTAACGAATGGAGCCTGTCCGTTAGTCGTCATGAGTGTGGTCACCTGATACTGGATGATCTGTATACCCTGCCGGATCTCATCACGAACCCTTTCCTCTACTATGTCCGAGAGCAGTTCTTCCGTATATGGCATTTCCATGCGCTCAAACTGGTTTTTGATCTTTCTGTAGAATTTCTCTCTGCTCACTTCAACAAACGGCGCAAGGTGTGATAAAGATATGCTCTGTCCCCCGTACTGGTTGCTCGCTATCTGCGCGATCGCCTGAGTTGCGATGTTGCAGGCCGTCGCAAAACTCTTCGGAGGCTCTATCATCGTCTCGGAGATAACTGTACCGTTCTGAAGCATATCCTCAAGATTCACCAGACAGCAGTTATGCATATGCTGCGCGAAATAATCCGCATCATGGAAATGGATTATGCCCTTTTCGTGAGCGTCAACGATATCTTCTGGAAGCAGGAATCTTTTGGTGATATCCTTGCTCACCTCACCTGCCATATAATCACGCTGAACTGAATTTACGACAGGATTCTTGTTGGAATTTTCCTGTTTTACCTCTTCATTGTTGCAGTCCAGAAGACTCAATATCTGCTGGTCTGTTGAATTTGCCTTACGGACTATCGCTCTTTTGTAGCGGTAAGTAATATAATTGCGGGCAACATTAAAAGCGTTCTGTTCCATTATATGGTTCTCCACCATATCCTGGATCTCCTCCACGCCCGGAGCCCTGTCCATGAGTGAGCACTCTTCCATTACCGCGTTAACTATAAGGTGAATTGTAAGAGGCTTCATTTTTTCTGTATCCGCAACAGATTCGTTTGCTTTGATTATAGCGGCCTCGATCTTTGAGGCATCGAACTGAACCTCCTCGCCGCTCCTTTTGATTATCTTCATCTCGTCCCTGTCCTTTCACAAACCTTTTGTCTTACTTTTTAGCTGTATGAGGAATTATACTATATCTTGTGGTGCTGTCAAGGATTATTGTCCATATTTGGTGTATTTTAATATTTTTTTAATATTTTTGAAAAAAAAGCACCTCCGACTTTATTTATTCATCTTTTATTCATCCGCAGTGACTCCTTCCCGAATGCCAAAGAATTTGGCTTTTTTGATACCGGCAGAAAAAAACATACAGTTACTACAAGCATTATGCAGTTTATATGCATCTGATCATGTACAATCGAAAGGGGGAAATATGATATCGGTATCGCGGGTATGACGGTTACCGACGAACGTCTTAAGAGTGTCAACTTCTCTGACACATACGCGACCGGCGTTCAGGTTATCGTTGTAAAATAAGGCTCCGCGACCACATCTCCCGATGACCTGACGGATGTCCGTATAGGTGTTCAGATGGATACAACAGGCGATATCTACTGCTGTTAAGATTTCAGCGATGATCATGTCAGCGAATATAAAACAGGCTCTGACGCTATACAGGCGCTCATAAGTGATAAAGTTGACTGCGTTGTCATTGACAATGAGCCTGCAAAATCCTATGTCAGCTCAAACGCGGGACTTAAGATCATTGACACCGAATACATGGTTGAGGAATATGCCATCTGCATTTCCAAGAATAATACCAAGCTTTTAGATGATATCAACGCTGCTCTTGCCGAACTGAAGAAATCCGGAAGGTTCGATGAGATAATAAGCAAATATATAAAATAACAGATGCTTGAAATTCAGCAGCATATTACTTCCGCAGGGACTTTAGCTCTGCGGAAGTAGTAATAAGAGGGGAAAAATGGAATCATTCTTCCGGGGGATTTTTCTCAAATCCTCAGAATCCGAGATTAAAAGATTTTCCGGGCAAAGTTCTGGTCTGACATCTTTATCTGTCAGACCTTTGTCCCTTCTTCAAGTGTCTTTATAAGCCCTCCAAGCTGAGGCTCAAACTTCACGCCATACCAGTGGTCTTCGTCATCCGCAGTTCCTCTTATGCAGTCAACGGTAAAATCCGCTGCAACGCATGCCGCGTTCACTGCCCCCACATTTCTCATAAGAGCGCCTACAAAGGCTGAGGAATAGATATCGCCTGTTCCATGGCAGCTTCCCGCTATCTGCTCATGCTCATAATATGATGAAAATCCCGCTTCATATATCTCTACTCCCGTATATCCCTCTCTGAACGATACTCCCGTAAGTATCACACAGCCTCCGCAAAGCTCGTCTAATGCGGAAAGCAGTTCATCCGTATATGCCTGATCATATTTTTCTCTGTATTCGATATCTGTAAGGAGGCACGCCTCTGTGATATTCGGAAGTATTATGTCTGCTCCCGCGCACAGCCACTTCATACCCTCAACATATTCCTCGTCAAAGCCTGTATACAGTTTACCGTTGTCAGCCATTGCCGGATCTATCACCCGTACGCCGCCGCTGATCAGACAGTCATCCATTATCCGGGCAACATGTTTTATCTGCTTTACGCTTCCGAGATATCCGGTATATACAGCGTCAAAAAAAATATCCGTCTCCACCCAATGCTTTCTGATCTTTGGCATTTCCGCTGTAAGATCCTTAAAGGTGAAGCCTTCAAAGCCGCCGGTATGCGTGGACAGAACGGCTGACGGTATGATACAGCACTCATGGCCGCACGCTGAAATGATGGGGAGTGCCACTGTTCCAGAGCACTGCCCCAGGCATGATATATCCTGTATCGTTAGTATCCTTTTGTAGTCCATATGAATCTTCCCTCTGTTCCTCTGAAAATTTTCACCATTATATCACATCATCCGTCCACAGAAAATGACACACTCATAGTCTTCCTCCTCCGGAATGATGACGTTGTGGTCTGCAACAGCCTTCCCCCCCTCCGGGGGAAGGTGTCGCCGCAGGCGTATGAAATCTTACAATCCCGCCTCGGAGCATATATACCTCCGGGCGATGATGCCGGTTTAATCGCCCGGAGGTATATATGCTGTTTCATCGTGAGCTCATACCATGCCGGAGCGCGGCGAACGACATTCTTCCAAAGTCTTTGACATTGCAGTTGCTGATAAATAAAATAGTGAAAATGGAGGAATGAAAAAATGAACATTGCTGATGAGAGTCTTGCCCTGCATTATGAAAAAAAAGGCAAGATAGAAATAGTGTCAACCGTAGAGGTAAAGGATAGTCACGATCTTTCGCTGGCATACACGCCGGGTGTGGCCAAGCCGTGTCTCGAGATACAAAAGGACCGGGCGCTTTCATTTGACCTTACAAGAAGATGGAATCTGTGCGCGGTCATCACTGACGGCAGCGCGGTGCTGGGTCTCGGAAACATCGGGCCGGAGGCGGCCATGCCGGTCATGGAGGGCAAATGTGTTCTGTTTAATGAGTTCGGCGGTGTTGACGCCTTTCCTCTCTGTGTGGACACACAGGACGTTGATGAGTTTGTTGAGACCGTATGCAATATTTCCAAAAGCTTCGGTGGGATAAACCTGGAGGATATCTCTGCTCCGAGGTGTTTTGAGATAGAAGAAAAACTTAAGGAAAGATGCGATATTCCGATCTTTCATGACGACCAGCACGGAACCGCTGTGGTAGTGCTGGCAGGTATGATCAACGCACTTAAGGCTGTCGGAAAGGAAAAAGAGACTCTCAAGGTCGCAGTGAGCGGAGCGGGAGCCGCAGCTACAGCAGTTGTAAAGCTGCTGCTTGGCTTCGGGATAAAAAATATCATCATGTGTGACAGCAAAGGAATACTAAGTAAAAACAGACAGGATCTGAATCCGGCAAAACTGGCAATGGCCGGGATAACAAACCCCGGTGAGGCGGAGGGAACACTCAGGGATGCTGTTATGGGAGCGGATGTCTTTATCGGTGTGTCTGCTCCGGGACTGCTTACAGGAGAAATGATCAGGTCTATGGCATGCGACCCGGTGATATTTGCCTGCGCCAACCCGACTCCGGAGATCTTTCCGGATGAGGCGATGGCCGCGGGAGCAGGGATAGTGTGTACGGGCAGAAGCGACTTTCCGAACCAGGTCAATAATGTGCTCGCGTTTCCCGGGATATTCAGAGGCGCGTTTGACGTAAGGGCAAAGGATATAAACGAGGAGATGAAGCTGGCGGCTGCTAATGCCATAGCGTCGCTGATATCTGATAATGACATTGCAAACGGCAGGATAATACCGGAGGCGTCAGACTTGAGAGTGGGAGAGGCTGTCGCAAAGGCAGTTGCCGGGGCCGCCATAAGAACGGGCACGGCACAGAAGGGAAATGAATGAGTAAGTTTATTATAGCTATAATTATTTTTGCGTTGATGTATGTACTGCTGCTGATCTTTTCCAAGGTCAGGTGGATCACGGTGCTGGCGGCGGCGGCACTTTTCGTGATACTGGGAATACTCCCTGCGGGGCAGGTCTTTTCCGCCATAAACTGGAATGTGATCATGATGCTCCTGGGCACTATGATCACCGTTACATTTTTTACTGAAAGCAAAATGCCGATGCTGATGGCCGAAAAGCTTCTGAAGATAGTACCGAATGTAAAGTGGGCCGTCGTGATGCTCAGTATGTTTTCCGGGATAATCTCGGCATTTGTGGATAATGTCGCTACTGTGCTGATGCTGGCGCCGGTGGGGCTTGCGGTATCAAAGGAACTGAAGGTAAATCCGATCCCTGTGATAATATCCATAACCGTTTCGTCTAATCTTCAGGGAGCGGCAACACTTGTTGGCGATACCACCTCCATACTTCTTGGCGGATATGCAAACATGAGTTTTAATGATTTCTTCTGGTTTAACGGCAGGCCGGGCATCTTTTTTGCGGTCGAGATAGGGGCTCTTGTTTCGATACCGGTCCTCCTTTTTATTTTCCGCAAGGAAAACGCCAAAGTGGAGGCGAAGACCACGGTAAAGGTTACAAACTATATGCCCACGATACTGCTGGGGGCAACCATTCTTCTTCTGATAGCGGCTTCGCAGCTGCCGTCAAAACCGGAGCTTACCAACGGATATATCTGCTGCGGCCTGGCGCTTATCGGTCTGATATACGAAGCGATAAGAAACAAGGGTATAAAACCTTCCGCGGACGCGATAAAGTCGGTGGATTACAAGACTCTGATACTTCTTGCCGGACTTTTTGTTGTTGTCAGGGGAGTGACTGAGGCAGGCGTGATAGACATGATCGCAAACTTCTTCATAAGGCTCGGCGGCAACTCAACTCTCCTTATGTATGTGATGATTGTGGGATTTTCCGTTATCTTCAGCGCATTTATAGACAACATTCCATACGTTGCAACCATGCTGCCCGTAGTACAGGGAATTGCATTATCGCTCGGCCAGGAGCCGTATCTCTTATACTTCGGGCTTCTTATAGGCGCGACCCTGGGAGGGAATATCACTCCGGTGGGCGCGTCGGCAAACATAACTGGGATAGGTATCCTTCAAAAAGAAGGATATACCGTATCAACCGGGGATTTCATGCGCATCGGGGTTCCCTTTACCCTCATAGCCGCATTTACAGGGGCGTTGTTCAACTGGATATTCTGGAGCTGACAGCTCAGAAGCGCAAGGGGGCGTCATCGTTGAGATATCCGATGACTTCCCCGAATATGTCTGATATCACGCCCTTTTCGGCAAAGTCTTCAAGTCCGATCTGCTCCACAACACTCTTATAGTCGTATTTATACGCTCCGGCGGCGACCAGGTCCTCCCAAAGCTTTACGGCATGAGGATTGATCATCAAGACTTTCCTTCCATATCTGAAGAGCGACAAAGGCGCTTATCGCGCAGCTTATGCAGTACATCGGTGAGGAAAAGTTATGGGAGTATATGCACCAGGAATGTTCCATTGAAGAGTAGGGGGTCTCTCCGTATTCAAGGCAGATCTCCTTGTAGAGACTGCTCATCTCGTCCACTGTCATGTCCGGATTTTTATATACCGCTCTCTTCCAGTCATCCAGCTCACAGCCTTCCACGATAACATCTGCCACATCTGTAAGATTGGCCTTATTGAACGCGGCGGCATCTCTGCCGAAGACCCTGCCTGAATATTTATGCAGTTCATCTATATCAAAACCGCCTGTGCTTACAGCTTCACGTCTGCCGGCGGCCGAATCTCTGTGTTCTGATGATACAGTTCTGACCTCTGATTTCATCTGTTCAAGATCTTTTTCCGGGTAATTACGCTCATATATTATGTCGTCAGCATAGTCAACATAGTTGTCATAGCCGTTCATCTGCGCTATATCCGTTCTTACGGATACGAGTTCCATAAAGATCCCGCCTGCTTTTTCCGCAAAGGAGGCCATGCACTTTTCGACTATATCTGTATAGAGGTTATCATCGAACAGAACCTCAAGTCTGGGCTTATCGCCAACGGCATCATCTAAGGTGCAGGTCTTTCCGTCTATCTCGCAGGATGTATTATAAAGGGTGCTGAGAAGGGAGTTGTACTCCTGCTGTATCCCCTGCGTCGTAAAGCTCCTTCATCCTGCTGCATTTTGAGGTGAAGGCTGTTATGTCTGTGTAGGTCGCTTCAAGCTCCGCTGTTTCAAAGCGGGTATCTTCTCTCCCGGAAGAAGATGACGGCGCCAGCACGTTGCGGATAGCCTGATTCAGGCCGGAGAAGATGTTATCAGGTGTGCAGGTGGAAAGCGTTGCAGCGGTTGTGATTCAAAGTATGATTGCGGTTATTTTTTTCATGATGGTCCTTTCTTCTGGTTGGTCTGCCGCCGGTCATACAACATCTATGTGTTTTTCCTGCGGTCACCACCGGAAGATAAAATGAAGCTATGGGAATCGTAAGCCTCACCGTACACATAGCCTTCCCCCGGAGGGGAGGAAGGCTAATGCTGACTGCTACGCCTTCATGCCGGTGGAGGAAGACTGGGGATTTCAAAAAAGCTTGACAATATTTTGGTTGAATAGTTTTATCAGCAGCATATAATTTAGATAGACAGTCACACCGACTCATCAGTTTTACAGTGAGGAAATACCAAAATGATCAGACTTAATAACAGCTGGCAGTTTATTTACGAATGGTCCGATGACTTTATGAAGGAATTTATTGACGGCGAGGAAGTCCGGCTTCCCCACACTGTCAGGGAAATCCCTCTTCACTATCCGGACCCTTCAGACCACTCCACTGTCTGCGGCTACAGAAGATATATCGACCTTCCCAAAGAAGTGATCGGAAGCAGGATATTCCTTAAGTTCGAGGGCGCCGCGCATATAGCCGGGATATACATCAACCACACCGCTGTCGGAACGCACCGCTGCGGATACACCGCATTCACACTTGATATCTCAGACTACGTTCATGCGGGCAAAAACCAGATCGCCGTAAAGCTTGACTGCAGGGAAAACCCCGATATTCCCCCCTTCGGAGGAACACCGGACAACCTTACATACGGCGGACTCTACCGTGATGTCTGGCTGGATATAAGACCCGAAACCTATATAGAGGACGTTTTTGTATATGCTAAAGATGAAAACAATATCCATGTCGATATCACCTGCTGCGGCCAGCCGATGCTCAGGGACATAGATATCTACAGCCCGAACGGAAATCTGGCGGCATCTGTTAAGGACTGCTCTGACAGCGAGGATATATATATCCCCCATCCTATGCTCTGGTCCGTCGAACATCCCAACATATATAAATGCGTTGTGACCATAAAGCATGAGGATGCTATAGACACCTTTGAGACAGGCTTTGGCATACGCCTTTGCGAATTCCGCGGCGACGCGTTCTATCTGAACAGAAAGCCGATGTTCCTGAGAGGCCTTAACCGCCACCAGTGCTTCCCTTACATAGGGGATGCTGCGCCGGAGCATCTGCAAAGAGAAGACGCGCGCATACTCAAGGAAGAACTTGGCGTCAACGCCGTGCGCGCCGCCGGTGCTCCTCCCAGCCGGTATTTCATCGAGGAGTGCGACAGGCTTGGCATTTTAGTTTTTATGGAAATGCCCGGCAGCCGGTACATCGGAGATGACACATGGAAGGAGCAGGCTCTCGTCAACCTGCGCGAGATGATACTTCAGAACAGAAACCATCCATCCGTTATCCTCTGGGGCGTGCGCGTCTGCGACAGCTCAGATGATGACGAATTCTACATTAAAACAAACGCGATCGCCGGCGAACTTGACCCGTCCAGACAGACAGGCGGCGCAAGATGCTTAAAAAAAGGCCGTCTGCTTGAAGATGTTTATACATACGATGACTACTCACACGACGGAGCCAACCTCGGCTGCCTGCCAAAGGAAAAGGTGTTATCCGACAGATTTAAACCCTATCTTATAAGCGCTCATAACGGGCATATGTTTCCTGCAAAGACCTTCGATGGCCGATCCATGCTTACAGAGCAGGCGCTCAGACATGCAAGAACTATCGATGCTGCAATGTCCAATGGCAATATCTCAGGTTGCCTGGGCTGGTGCATGTCCGACTATCCCTCTCACAAAGAATATGGTTCCGGAGACCGGGTCTGCTATCACGGCGTAACAGATATGTTCAGAAATCCCAAAAGCGCAGCCTACACCTATGCAAGCTTCGGAGATGACCTTGTCTTTCATCTTGCTTCATCCTTTGAATCCGGGGATAACCCCCGGGGAAAAAGGGGAAGCATGTATGCCTTCACAAACGCGGATGAGATAAAGCTGTATAAAGACGATGTATTTGTTAATTCCTTTTACCCCGCCGGCTGGGACTCTCTCCCGCACGGGCCGATAGAGATAAACGATACCATAGGCAGTCTTCTTACTGAAAAAGAAGGCTTCGCTCCCGGAAAAGCCGCTGCTGTCAAAAAACTTCTCCTTACCATTGACAGATACGGCATCCAGCGCATAACACCGTTTATCAGGCTTAGGATGTTCCTCATAAAAAAACTGTATCATCTGTCCTTTGCCGACATCGTTGAACTGTACAATAAATATGTTTCAGATATATCAAAAGAACCTGCTATATGGCGCATAGACACCATTAAAGGCGGAGAAATTGCAGGCTCTTCCATCTTCTCCCGCTCGGCAAGGCTGCACATAGAAGCAAAGGCCTCCGCTATCAATCTTACGGAAGGCTCATGTTATGACATGTCTCTTGTAAGGATCCGCATAGTTGATGAAAACGGCAACACGGCAAGCTTTGACCAGGAACCTCTGATCCTGACTGCCGAAGGAACAGTAAGCATAGTCGGACCACAGGTGGTAACAGCAGAGGGCGGGATGTGCGGCACCCTTGTCCGCACCATCGGCCAGAGCGGCGGCGGAAGTCTATCCATATATACAGAAAGCGGCATGAAAACATCCATAGGCTTTTCCGTCCATATATAAAAAGACCTGTATGAAAAAGGGACGGTGATCAAGCCGTCCCTTTTATCTTTATTATATTCCCGTATGTTACAAAATTTTAGTAGAATGCGAGCGGGTCAGTTCTCTGACTTGTGTCAAAGCCGTGGTCGGAGATCACAACTCCAAGGTGAAGGTGATAGCCCGTGGAAGAACCTGTTGTTCCCACATATCCGATCACCTGTCCCTGACTTACATATTGTCCCTCGCCTACAACCCGGTAATTCTGGTGCATATATTCGGTATACAGGTTTCCGCCGTGATATATAACGGTATAGTTTCCGCAGCCTCCGTTCCAGCCGTCACGCGAGATTATCACGATACCGTCGGCTACTGCATATATCGGGGTATTGCAGGGAGCGCCGATATCCAGTCCGCCATGGAAGTCTCCGCCGCCGCCGCCGAAGGGGTTGCTCCTCCATCCGAATGTCGATGTGATATAGCCCGATCCGTAGGGTGTCGGGAGCGGCCAGATGAGCCCGCCGGAGTATGTGATTATATCTCCGTAGGATGCTCCGCCTCCGCCTGTTACGGCCGCGTGGGTTTCGTTATACTCTCTTACCAGCGCGTTGATCTGATCCTTTTGTTCCTCGACCATTGCCGCGATCGCCGCATTCTGCTCCTCCGCGATAGCTGCCGCATTCTCTGCTGCTCCAAGCGCTTCCGCCTTTACCTGCAGCATACCGTCAAGGACTTCCTTCTGGTCATTCTGTGCCTGCAGAAGCAGCTCAACCTCGGCCTTTTCCTCCTGAACCTTTTCCTGGTCCACCTTGATGTCATCCTGCAGATCTTTAAGCTTGTTCATCATGGCTCTGTCGTACTCTGTAAGGTCAATAAGATACTGCACGTTGTTCAGAGCCTCCGCAAAGGTTTCGGATGTGAAAAGTATCTCCGCGTATGAGCTGTCCAGGTTCTCGTAAAGGAATTTTATCCTCTTTTTCATCAGCTGATACTCGTGGTCGATCTCTATCTGCTTCTGATCGATCTGAGCCTGAAGCTCCTCGATCTTTCCCTGCAGCTCGGCCTCCTGAGCCTGGTAGCCGCTGATCACCGCCTCTACCTCGGAGATCTTGCCATCGATCTCATTGATCTCCTGCCTCGCCTGAGC
This sequence comes from Lachnospiraceae bacterium, assembly GCA_045601405.1. Taxonomy (GTDB): domain Bacteria; phylum Bacillota; class Clostridia; order Lachnospirales; family Lachnospiraceae; genus RGIG5612. The sequence continues at coordinate 66,722 of JAZRZO010000053.1, forward strand.
GATGTCATTCTTCAGCTCCTCCAGAACGCTCTCGCTTTCCGCAAGCTGCTGCTCAAGTTCCTTCTGTTTGTTTCTGGCATTACTGATATCAGATGTTTCAACGCCGAGAGCTGTGATCACCGGCACTGATACCAGTATCAGCGACAGAATAACATATGCGAGCTTTTTAAATAGTTTCATAAGATACCACCTTCTTTAAAAAATCTGTGCCAATACTTCGATTGCTTTTTTCAGCTGTGTATCTTCATCCTCATCTACGACCCCGTCATCAAAAACCTCATCCGGAAGTTCAACCTCCACATCCGGCTTGATGCCGATGCCATTTATATCTCTCCCCTTGGGAGTAAGATATCTCTCAGTAGTGAATTTCATGCCTGAACCGTCAGGCAGCCTGTAAATACTCTGTACTATACCTTTTCCATAGCTTGTCTTTCCTACTATGGTGGCTATATCATAATCCTGTATGGCTCCTGTAAAAACCTCAGACGCGCTGGCGCTGTTTTCGTTTATTATCACCGCCATAGGCAGGGTTATCTTATGTTCCTCATCGGATTTTTCTGTGTGCTTTATACCGTTTTTATCCTCGACTGTCAATATATCCCCTTTGGGAAGTACTCTGTCGCACATGCTTACCACGGTGTCATAATCTCCGCCGGGGTTGTCCCTCAGATCAAGTATGAGAGCTGTTGCCCCCTGTCCATCCAGGGCATCAAGCGCATCATTGAACTGACTTTCGGTCACGGTATCAAATTCCGTGATCTGTATGTATCCGATATTTCCCTCCAGCATTTTATACTCCACCGTAGGGATATCTATGGTGCGGCGCTCTATCGTCAGTGGTATCTTTTCACCGTCTCTTTCTATCACGATGTCTACCGTTGTACCCTCCGGCCCCCTTACTATGTTGGCGAGATCGTCTACGGTTTCAAATTCCTTTTCGCCTCCGGCTTCTACTATTATATCCTTTATATGCAGGCCTGCTTCATCCGCGGGTGTATCCTTGAATACCTTGTATACCTCCATCTGTCCCGCATCGTTTCGCATTATGCTGATGCCTATGCCCGCGTAAACACCGGAAACATCCTCAAGAAGCTTGGCAAACTCCTCTTTGCTGTAGTATTCGGCATAGTCATCGCCGATACCCTTTAAGTAACCCTTCGCAAGAGAATCCTGCATCTGCTTTTCATCTATGGTGCCCATGTAATATTCGTCCAGATATTGCTGTATGGTATTGAGCTTTTCTTCATAGTTCATTTCAGCTGCGCCTCCAAGCGGCGCGACCCTGCGTATTATGGTGAGCGTTGAAATTATAATACCTGCCGCGACAACGGATATCAGCACACCTATCAATATGCCGAGTCCCAGGCGGCTCTTCTGTTTTTTCTGACTTGTATTGCCGTATCCGGCCGGCTCTGTGCCGTTAAATCCGTTGTTATCCATAATGATATATCAAACCTTAAGATATCTGTTAGTTGCTATCATGCTGCCTATAAATCCTATTCCCGCTCCGAGTATGAGCGCTATAGGAACAAGGATAGCAAATACTCTTGAGAGCGGCAGGAATGAAAATGCGTTGGTTATCGTATTCAACTGGGTCATGACATATGATATCGCCGACCTGTATACGAAGAACAGTATTATCAGCGGTATTATGGCTCCTATCACGCCTATTATCATTCCTTCAAAAACAAACGGAGATTTGACAAAGAAATCCGTCGCTCCCACGTATTTCATTATCTTTATCTCCTCCGATCTGACCGTGATGCCCGTGGTGATGGTATTGGTTATAAGGAATACCGATACGCAGAAAAGGACGATACTGATAACCAGTGAGATTATGCCGACGATCCTGCCCATATCGGAGAGCGCGTTTGCCGTGACCTCCGAGCGGTTTACCTTACGCACGCCGGTAAGCGCGCCAAGCCGGTCTACTATTGTATTCTGATCTTCTATCTCGTTGAGATAGACCGCGAATGAAGCTGATGTAGCCAGGGGATTGTCCTCCGCGAAGCCCTCCGCCAGCTCGGGATTCTCACGGAAATAGCCTTCCTTAAAGCTTTCCCACGCCTCGTCGGCCGAGGTAAACTCGATATGCGACACCTCTTCCCAGCCGTCTATTCTTTTGCCTGCCTCCAGGATCTCTTCCTCGGTATAGTCTTCGTCGAAGAATACCGTGATGCAGACCTGCTGTTCGGCTTCCCTCAGCGCATGAGTGATGTTCATTATCACGGCCATCAATATGCCGACCATGAAAACACATGCGGCGATGGTTGCAACTGATGCCAGGAAAAATACTTTGTTTCTTTTTATACCTTTAAAGCCCTGTCCCAGGCAGTAGAAGAAGGTCATAGTCCAAGCCCTCCTTCGTTTATATCGTCCACCACTATGCCGCGCTTCAGGTTGATCACACGCTTGTTCATCATCCGCACCAGCTCGTGGTTATGCGTAACAACGATGACCGTTGTTCCTCTTTTGTTTATCTCGTCAAGGATGTCCATGATAGCCTTGGAGTTGCCCGGATCAAGGTTTCCTGTGGGCTCGTCCGCCAGAAGGATGGACGGCCTGTTAACCAGCGCCCTCGCGAGCGCCACCCTCTGCTGCTCTCCGCCTGAAAGCTGGTCCGGCAGCGATCTGTATTTTTCTGATATGCCGGTTATGGTAAGAACCTCCGCGACATTCTTTTTTATCTCCTTTGCGGGAGTGGCTATTGCCCTTTGTGCAAAGGCTATGTTTTCATATACATTTCTGTCCTTCAGAAGCCTGAAGTTCTGAAAAACAACCCCTATCTCTCTTCTTAGCTTCGGAATCTTCCTTCTGTGCATGTGTGTAACGCACTTTCCGTTAACGAAGATATCTCCCGATGTGGGCTGAAGCTCCTTTATAAGAAGCTTGAACAGAGTTGTCTTTCCGGCTCCGGAGTCTCCCACTATGAATACAAACTCTCCGTCCTCTATATTAAGACTGACATTCTTAAGAGCGTATGTGTGCTGGTCTCCGTATGTCACCGTGACGTTGTCAAGACTGATCATCCTTTCCTCCGTTTATTTTATCTTTGTCTCCTCGGCATATCTCATATATCTTGAAACCATAAGCGCTATCTTAAAGGTTATGGCATCATCAAAAACTCTCAGATCCAGACCGGTAAGTCTCTGTATCTTGTCCAGTCTGTACACGAGAGTGTTCCTGTGAATAAATAATTGCCTTGCCGTTTCCGATACATTAAGTGAATTGTCAAAAAATTTATCTATTGTTTCAATAGTTTCCTCATCCAGGTCTCTCGGGGAAAGATTTTTAAATATCTCTCCGATGAAGATACCGCAAAGCGGCATAGGGAGCTGATATATCAGCCGCCCTATGCCTAAGTGGGAATATGAAACGATCTCCCTGTCTGCAAAAAATATACTGCCTACCTCAAGCGCCATGTTTGCTTCTTTAAAGGATCGGGATACCTCTTTAAGGTCATCCACCTCTGTGCCGCATGCTATCCTGATATCGTCTCCGACCTGCGCCCTGATGCTTTTATGCATCTGTTTCGCAAAGTCTTCCGCCTGCGCATCGCCTTCCTTTATCTGCTTTACGGCTATTATCGTTTTCTTGTCAAGAGCTGCGACTATGTCCGACCTCTCGTCAAAGCAGCTCCTTACCGCCGCTATCGCGTCATCCTGGTTGATCTTATTCAGCCTTATGATGTAGACCATCCTCTTAGCCTCGAGCTCGATATGAAGCTTTCTTGATCTTTCAAAAATATCCACAAGGAGCATATTGTCCAGCAGAAGTGATTTGATGAAGCTCTCTTTGTCAAACTTGTTTTTATAGTCACCTATGAGGCTTTCTATGTGGTATCTTACCACATTTCCCGCCGCCGCTCCGCTGCCCTTTTCGGCTCCTGCCGCGAGTACATAAGCAGCTCTGCCGCCGTCTCTTATCTTGAACAGATTAAAGCCCGGTATCTGCTTCAGCTCTTCTTCCGATGCGGCAAAATCCGTTATCTGCTGCTTTTTCGCGGAAATATCGCTTGCTGTTCCGGCGGACACGCGTCCATCCATATCAAAGAGAACCATGTCCATATCCGTTATGGGCTTCAGCTCATCAAGACATTTTTGCAGCAGCTGATTTGAGATCATTTTACCTTTTATTTATGACCATTACATGGTCATATTCCCTTCCGTGTTATTTGTGAATATATCTACAAATATGCATACTTCTGATCAGTGATTTTTGTTAAATATGCCATATGATGATAATATATTTTTCACAAAAAATAAAGGTGAAATACTGGTAAAAATTGTTAATTTTTCATTACGTAATTATTTAAAATATCTGACTGCCGCTTCAAACATCCTGATATCATATTCACCCGGAACATTCCTGTAAAGGCTTCTTCCTATCCTCTCGCTGTGTCCCATCTTTCCGAATACCCTGCCGTCAGGAGAGGTGATACCCTCTATCGCGTACATCGAGCCGTTCGGGTTGAACCGGATATCCATTGAAGGCTCTCCCTCAAGATCAACATACTGCGTAGCTATCTGGCCGTTAGCCGCAAGCTCCTTTATAAGCTCATCCGGACCTATAAACCGGCCCTCTCCGTGTGATATGGGGACATTCACGATATCGCCGGGCTTCATCAGTGAGAGCCACGGGGACTTGTTCGAACATATCCTTGTCCTTACTATCCTGCTCTGGTGCCTTCCTATTGTGTTGAAGGTGAGTGTGGGACAGTTCTCATCTGTATCTGTTATCCGCCCGTATGGCACCAGTCCCAGCTTTATCAGTGCCTGGAAGCCGTTGCATATACCGCAGATAAGCCCGTCTCTTGTATCCAGAAGTTCCTCCACCTCGTCCCGGACCGCGGCGTTCCTGAAGAACGCTGTTATGAATTTTCCGCTGCCGTCCGGCTCATCTCCGCCTGAAAAGCCTCCCGGAACGAATATCATCTGTGATGTCTTAAGTTCCTTCGCGAAAAGCTCCGCCGACCGCTCTACTCCCTCAGCCGTAAGATTGTTTATCACCATTATCTCCGGCTCTGCTCCTGCATCACGCACGGCTCTTGCGCTGTCATACTCGCAGTTGGTTCCCGGAAATGCCGGGATGAGTACCTTAGGCTTTGCCGTTTTTATTGCCGGAGAGCATGAACTTGTGCCGTCATACTCAAAGTCCGGTATTTCCTCTGCCTCCATAGGGATATTGCAGCTGTAAACATCCTCCAGCTTATCCTCATAGAGAGTCAGGAGCTCCGCTGCGCCAATGCTTTCGCCCTTGTATGTGAAGCTTTCATCCTCGGTAACCTCACCCAGGATCACGGCCTTAGCTCCCGCTTCCTTAAATATATCAGTATCATCAGTCTCTGCTATGAACGCTCCGTAGCTGTAACCGAATATATCCTCCATGCTGAGACCTTCATCAAACCTGAAGCCGAAGCCGTTTCCGAACGCCATTTTCATAACAGCTTCCGCCGCTCCGCCCTTTACAGGTGTGCAGCAGGCCTTCACTTTACCCGCCCGCATCGCGGCTGTTACCGCGTCAAACAGTCTCAGCAGGCACGCGGCATCAGGCAGACCGTCTTCGTTATATCTGCATCTTACAAACACCGCCCTGCTCCCGGCCGTCTTAAACTCCGGAGAGATGATGTTTTCCGTCTTATCTGTCGTTACCGCGAAGGAGACCAGTGTCGGCGGAACATGGATATCCTCAAAAGAGCCGCTCATGCTGTCCTTCCCTCCGATGGCTCCTATCCCGAGCTCCTTCTGAGCCCTGAACGCGCCCAGAAGCGCCGCCATAGGATCACCCCAGCGTTTTCCGTCCGTGGTTCCCGGCTTTTTAAAATATTCCTGGAAGCTCAGATACACATCCTCGAATTTCGCGCCCTGAGCGACCAGCTTGGCCGCAGACTCCACCACCGCCAGATATGCGCCATGGTACGGACTCTTTTCCGTTATAAAAGGATCATACCCCCAGCTCATCACGGAGCAATCCTCCGTATGCGCTTTCTCCATGGATATCTTCTGAACCATCGCCTGAACAGGGGTCAGCTGATGTTTTCCTCCGAAGGGCATCAGCACCGAGCCCGCTCCGATAGTTGAGTCAAACCTTTCCGCAAGCCCTCTCTTGGAGCAGGTGTTAAGGTCAGAGGCCGTCCTCTTCATGTTGTCTGTAAACGAGCCTTCTGTATCTTTAGAAAAGTCCTTTATACCGGCTGTTTCTATTGATATATGCTTTTCAGCGCCGTTGGAATCCAAAAATTCTCTGCTGATATCCACTATCTTTTTTCCGTTCCACTCCATCACGAGACGCGGCTCTTCCTGAACGCAGGCGACAACCGTGGCACTCAGATTTTCTTCAGCGGACAGCTTCAGGAATTCCCCAACATCCTTCGCCTCAACTACTACTGCCATCCTCTCCTGGGATTCGGAGATCGCAAGCTCTGTTCCGTCAAGGCCTTCATATTTTTTAGGAACAGCGTCCAGATCTATCCTCAGTCCGTCCGCAAGCTCTCCTATCGCAACGGACACTCCTCCCGCGCCGAAGTCATTACACCTCTTTATCAGACGGCTGGCTTTCGGGTTGCGGAACAGCCGCTGAAGCTTTCTCTCCTCTGGAGCATTTCCCTTCTGCACCTCCGCTCCGCAGCTCTCAACCGAATGGACATCATGCGCCTTTGACGAACCTGTCGCTCCGCCCACGCCGTCTCTTCCCGTTGCTCCGCCCAGCAGTATCACAGCATCTCCCGGTGATGGAACCTCGCGCCTTACATTAGCGGCGGGAGCCGCCGCGATCACCGCGCCTATCTCCATATGCTTTGCCTCATAACCCGGGTGGTATATCTCATCCACGATCCCCGTGGCAAGTCCTATCTGATTTCCGTAAGATGAGTATCCGTTAGCCGCCGTCACCGCTATCTTCCTCTGAGGCAGCTTCCCCTCTATTGTCTTTCCTACATCAACAGTCGGGTCAGCGCTTCCAGTCAGCCTGATGGCTCCGTAAACATATGCCCTTCCTGAGAGCGGGTCCCTTATGGCCCCGCCCACACAGGTCGCCGCGCCTCCGAACGGTTCTATCTCGGTGGGGTGGTTGTGCGTCTCGTTCTTAAACAGCAAAAGCCAGGGCTCCTTCTTTCCGTCCGCCTCAACCTCAATCTTTACCGTGCATGCGTTTATCTCTTCAGATTCGTCCAGCTTGTCAAGCTTTCCCTCTTTTTTCAGATATTTAACGGCAAGCGTTGCGATATCCATCAGGCAGATGGGCTTATCGCGGCCAAGCTCTTTCCTCGTCGCCAGATAATCATCATATGTCCGCTGCAGAAGCTCGTCCTCAAAGCTGACATCATCTATGATCGTCTGGAATGTAGTATGTCTGCAGTGGTCAGACCAGTATGTATCTATCATCCTGATCTCTGTCATGGTCGGATCCCTCTGCTCGGTCCGGAAATACTCCTGACAGAAAGAAATATCCGCAAGATCCATGGCAAGACCAAGATCGTTTATCATTTCCTCAAGCTGTTTTTCATCAAAGGAGATAAAACCGTCTATGCTCTCCACGGTATCCGGGATATCGTATTCCGTCTTAAGGGTTTCGGGGATACCCGGCTCAGCCTCTCTTGCCTCCACAGGGTTGATCACATATTTTTTTATCGCGTTTACATCCTCTTCGCTCAGTTCTCCTTTAAGAGCATAAACCTTTGCGGACCTTACCAGAGGTCTCTCCTTCATGGATATTATCTGGATGCACTGCGCTGCCGAATCCGCCCTCTGGTCAAACTGCCCGGGAAGATATTCCACCGCGAATACCGTATATCCCTCAAGGTCAACCTCGCGCATGGCCACATCCGTCTGCGGCTCCGAAAATACCGTGCGAACAGAGTGCACAAACAGCTCCTCTGAAAGTCCCTCCGCGTCATAGCGGTTAAGTATGCGGACCTCCTTCAGCCCTTTTATCTTAAGAAGCTCGGAAGCCTCCCTTTTCAGACTTTCCGCCTCATGCGCAAAGCCTTTTTTCCTTTCCACAAAAATCCTGTAGACCATATCAGTCCTCCAATGCTTTTAATGCCCTTTTTCCTATGTCGTGTCTGTAATAAGCTTTTTCAAATGATATTCTTTTCACCATCTCATAAGACTTATCAAGCGCTGACGCAAGGTCATCCGCCGTTGCCGTAACTCCGAGCACACGGCCGCCGCTTGTTACGAGCCTGCCGTCTTTTTCCGCTCCTCCGGCCACGTAGACGCTATCCGCGATGTCTTCGGGTATCTTAATCTCATAGCCTTTTTCATATGCCTCCGGATATCCGCCTGACGCCATTATGACGCAGGCTGCGCTGCCGTCCGAAAACCTTATGTCTGTGCTGTCAAGCCTCTCCTCCGTTACTGCCTGCATTATCTCAAAAAGATCGCTCTCTAACAATGGAAGCACAACCTGTGTTTCAGGATCGCCAAAACGGCAGTTATATTCGATCACCTTCGGTCCTTTTTCCGTAAGCATCAGTCCAAAGTAAAGGCAGCCTTTAAACGGCCTCCCCTCTTTGTTCATGGCCTCTATGGTAGGAAGGAAGATAGTCCTCATGCACTCATCGGCCACATCCCCGGTATAGTACGGGTTAGGTGCCACTGTTCCCATGCCGCCTGTGTTAAGGCCTGTGTCTCCATCACCTATACGCTTGTGATCCATGGAAGAAACCATGGGAATGAGCGTTTTTCCGTCCGTAAACGAAAGCACGGATACCTCCGGCCCCGTAAGGAATTCCTCGATCACTATCCTGTCTCCGCTCTTTCCGAATTTCTTCTCTTCCATTATGGAGCGGACTGCAGCCTCCGCCTCTTCCCTGCTCTCCGCTATGATAACACCCTTGCCGAGCGCCAGCCCGTCAGCCTTAACAACAATGGGAAGCGGCGCACTCTCTATATACTCCAGAGCAGCCTTCGCATCCTCAAACACCTCATATGCTGCTGTCGGGATATCGTATTTTTTCATCAGTTCCTTGGAAAATACCTTGCTGCCCTCTATTGCAGCGGCTTTTTTATCCGGCCCGAAACATGGTATGCCTTTTTCGGTCAATATATCAACCAGACCTGCCACCAGCGGGTCATCCGGAGCCACAACCGCGTAGTCTATGCCCTCTGATCCGGCGAACTCCGATATCTTCTCCAGGTCCATCGCGCCTATGTCCACACACTCCGCATCCCTTGCAATGCCGCCGTTACCGGGCGCCGCGTATATCTTCTCTATCTTATCGCTCTTTTTTAATTTTTTAATGATGGCGTGCTCCCTGCCGCCGCCTCCGACAACTAAAACCTTCATACATCCTCCTATCGTATCTTAGTGATGGAAAAGTCTCATTCCTGTAAATGCCATTGCCATGCCGTATTTATTGCAGCAGGAGATAACAGCCTCATCTCTTATTGAACCTCCCGGCTCCGCCACATATTTAACGCCGCTCCTTCTTGCTCTTTCTATATTGTCGCTGAACGGGAAGAATGCGTCTGAGCCAAGAGCCACATCCTTTGCCGCCTCCAGACATAACCGCTTGTCCTCATCCGTAAAGCTTTCCGGCTTTTCCGTAAAATACCTTTCCCATATCCCGTCGGCGCAGACATCCTCTTCGTTCTGGTTGATATATCCGTCTATAGCATTGTCACGCTCAGCCCGGCCTATATCCTCTCTAAACGGAAGCGCAAGCACCTTATCCGCCTGACGGAAGTGCCAGGTATCCGCCTTGCTTCCGGCCAGCCGCGTACAGTGGATACGTGACTGCTGCCCCGCTCCAACACCTATGGCCTGGCCGTCCACTGCGTATGCCACTGAATTTGACTGTGTGTATTTAAGCGTTATCAGCGCTACTATAAGATCCCTCACAGCAGTATCAGGCATGTCCTTATTCTCTGTTACTATGTTTGAAAGCAGCTCCCTGTCTATCCTGAAATTATTTCTTCCCTGCTGAAACGTCACGCCGAACACCTGCTTGCACTCCTTTTCATCAGGAACATAGTCCGGGTCCATCTTCACAATGTTATAGCCTCCGCCGCGCTTTGTTCTGAGTATCTCAAGAGCTTCGTCATCATAATCAGGCGCTATCACTCCGTCGGATACTTCCCTCCTGATCATGGCTGCCGTTACCGCGTCGCATTTATCCGATAAAGCTATCCAGTCACCAAATGAGCAGAGCCTGTCCGTCCCCCTTGCTCTTGCGTATGCGCATGCGAGCGGCGAGTCGTCAAGGCCTTCTATATCATCCACAAAGCAGGCCTTTTTAAGCTTTTCGTCAAGCGCAAGTCCCGCTGCCGCGGAGGTGGGACTTACATGCTTAAAGGACGCCGCTGCGCAGAGCCCCAGCGCCTCCTTCAGCTCCTTTACAAGCTGCCAGGAGTTCAGCGCATCGAGAAGATTGATATAGCCCGGCCTTCCTCCCAGGATCTCAAACGGAAGCTCCCCCTGCCCCTCCATATACACGAGGGCAGGCTTTTGGTTGGGATTGCACCCGTACTTAAGTTCAAACTCTTTCATCACTGCCTCCTAATCATTTTTATTTATAAGCCTTGTCTCTTTCTTCATGGTCATCAGATCTATGCTGCTTACAAAAAGCGATATCTTATTTTCTTCGTTCAGCCCGTTCCAGATATTGTTTGTGAATATATCGATATCATCCGGAATGGCTATCCTCTCCGGCTCGCCCCTGAACGTTGGAAGCGGGTCCCCGTTGCACTCATATGTATGTATGAAGTGCCCGAGCCCCTTCACCGACGGATATCTGAAATTGTATCTCGCGCAGCCGCTTCCTGCCTCATCAATGCTCTTCAATATGCTCATCTGATATGTAAAATCATTATTCGAAAACGTCAGCATCGCTGATATGCGGGGCGTGAAGTTTGGCGCGTCAGGTTCAAAGCAGCGGCTTTCCAGGGCACGTTCGAAGGTCAGGCCGGCCTTCAGACCTTCATATATAGTATCTGTCTGGTCGCCGTTCGTAAGGATATAATTGTTCTCAAATCCTCTTACCGCTGTGTATATTATCAGACTCGGATCCTCCACCTTTGAAGGATCAAAGGCTTCTGTTATAAGCTTTCCGTCCTCCTTCCGAAAGACACGGTTTCTGGAGTTTGCGCTTCTGCCCATTATGAAATACGCGCTCATCGCGCGCTTTCCGTCCGCGCTCTTTCCGGCAACTATGCCTCTCCCGACATAGGGATTATCCTTTATTAGCTCATAAATATCGCTTATCCTATATGTTTCCATATATCCTCCTTATCCTTCCCCCGCCAGCTGCGCCGATATTTTTTCAACCGCTGCCGGCAGTATCTTCCACTCCGCCTCTTCCATTACTCTTCTCTGCAGAAGCTCCGGCGTGTCCCCGTCCGAAACCTCCACCGCCTTCTGCGCGATGATCTCTCCTCCGTCCGGTATCTCATTGACAAAATGCACCGTTGCTCCAGTCACCTTTACGCCCTTTTCAAGCGCGGCCTCATGAACCTTAAGTCCGTAAAAGCCCTGCCCGCAAAAGGACGGAATCAGCGACGGATGCACGTTGATCATCCTGTTTTTAAAATGTGATGTGAATTCACTGGAAAGTATAGTCATGAAACCCGCAAGAACGATCAGGTCGACCTCATACTCCTCAAGCTTTTTTATAAGGGCTTTTTCAAAGTCCTCCTGCCGGGGAAACTCCCTGCTGCTTATCACGGCAGCATCTATTTTTGCATTTTCTGCTCTTTTAAGCGCATATGCGTCCGGATTATTTGAGACAACAAGTACAAGGTCCGCGCTTTTTATCGCTCCGGCTTTTTCAGCATCTATCATTGCCTGCAGGTTCGTGCCTCCTCCGGATACCAGAACAGCTACCCTTGCCTTTTCCTTAGCCATCTCGCCTCCTTTTTTAAGCTGTGTCAGCAGATCCTTATCTTTTCCCCGCCTTCTTCTATTTCACCTATTGTATATGCTTCCTCTCCGCTTTCCTTCAGAACGGACACAGCTTTGTCCGCATCTTCGGAGGGCACTATGATGCTCATTCCCACGCCCATATTAAAGGTGTTGAACATATCTCTCCCGTCTATGCCTCCGGCCTTTGCGATAAGGTCGAATACAGGCAGGACCTTTACGGAGCTTTTGTTTATCCTTGCGCAAAGTCCGTCCGGTATGCTTCGCGGTATGTTTTCATAAAAGCCTCCGCCGGTTATATGGGATATGCCCTTAACCTCCACAGACTCTATGAGCTTAAGCACAGGCTTTACATATATCTTCGTCGGCTCAAGCAAAGCCTCCCCTATGCTCTTTCCTCCCAGCTCATTCACAGGCGCGAAGATATCCGAATTCTCCACATCAAATACCTTTCTTACCAGAGAAAAGCCGTTGGAATGCACCCCGCTTGAAGGCAGCGCGACGATAACATCTCCTGCTTTCATTTTTTTGCTGTCTATTATCCTGTCTTTATCTACTATCCCGGCGGAATAGCCTGCCAGATCATATTCATCCTCCGGATAAAAGCCCGGCATCTCCGCTGTTTCTCCGCCTATAAGAGCGGCGCCGCTCTGCACGCAGCCCTCGCTCACGCCCTTAACTATATCCGCTATCCGCTCCGGGATGTTCTTTCCGCACGCTATATAGTCCAGAAAGAACAGCGGCTTTGCTCCGCAGCATATTATGTCGTTAACGCACATCGCAACGCAGTCTATTCCCACAGTATCGTGCTTATCCATAAGAAAAGCCAGTTTCAGCTTTGTTCCCACTCCGTCTGTCCCGGAAACGAGCACCGGCTTTTTTATCCCCTCCAGGTCAAGCTCGAAGAGGCCTCCAAAGCCTCCCACATCCGAGCATACGCCCTTTGTAACTGTTCTTGCTATATGCTGCTTCATAAGCTCCACGGCCTTATAGCCCGCGGTTATATCCACTCCTGCTTCCTTATAAGCCTTTGAATTTGATCCGGTATTCATATCATCATTCCTTTCCGTCCCAGCAGTATGTGCAGAGCTGGCACTTATCCAGCCCTATAGCCTCAACTATCCCTTCCAGGGTTTGAAATTCCAGTGACGCAAAATTAAATTTTCTGCATATGGTCTCTCTTAATTTCTTTCCTCTTTCTGTGTTTCCGTCTGAGTATTCATCTATATGCTCAAAGCCTTCCTCGCCCTCAAGCTCTAAAATGACGCGCCTTGTTATCAGCTCAAACTCATCCTTCGTCCTGGTAAAGCTCAGATATTTGCAAACATACATAAGCGGAGGGCATGCAGACCGCATATGAACGGACTTCGCACCGTTTTCATAAAGAAATTCCACAGTCTCCTGAAGCTGTGTCCCCCTTACGATGGAATCATCAACGAAAAGGAGGTTTTTATCCTTTATAAGCTCTTTTACCGGGATCTGCTTCATCTTGGCCACGACGCTCCTTGCCTTCTGCGTGGACGGAGTAAAGCTCCTTGCCCATGTTGGCGTGTATTTTATGAAGGCTCTCGCAAAGGTTTTTCCGCTTTCATTGGCGTATCCTATGGCATGCGGAGTACCGGAATCCGGCACTCCGCCCACATAGTCCACATTTTCCGCGTTCTTTAGTTCCGCATCGTTTCTGGCCATGATCGTTCCGTTGCGATAGCGCATCATCTCCACATTAACGTTTTCGTAGGTGGAGGTTGGATATCCGTAATAACTCCAGAGGAACGCGCATATTTTTTTCTTATCTCCGGGAGCTTTAAGCTGCTTTATCCCGTCTGCGCTTATCTCAACTATCTCACCGGGCCCAAGCTCCTTCACATCCTCGAAGCCAAACTTCTGGTACGCGAAGGATTCAAAGGATACGGCATGCCCCTTTTCGCCTTTGCCGATATGCACCGGCAGCCTTCCAAGCTTATCTCTTGCGGCAATGATGCTGCCGTCGTTTTTGAGTATGAGTATGGAGGCCGAACCTTCGATATGGTCCTGCGCAAAGGATATGCCGTCTTCAAAGGTTTCGTCATGATTAAGGAGAGCGGCTACAAGCTCAGTTGTATTTACCCTGCCTCCCGTCATGGCTCCAAAATGCCCGCCGATGTCATACATAAATTTGTCGATAAGCTCATCGGCGTTGTTTATCGCGCCGATAATGCATATCGCGAATACGCCCAGCGCGCTTCTTACGATAAGCGGCTGCGGGTCAGAATCGCTGATGCAGCCTATCGCGGATGTTCCCTTCATATCCTCGAAGATATGCTCAAACTTGGTGCGAAAGGGCGAGTTGCTTATCTTATGTATCTGCCTCTGAAGGCCTATCTCTTTGTCAAAGGCAGCTATGCCTCCCGTTTTTGTTCCCAGGTGCGAATGATAATCCACGCCGAAGAACACATCGTTAAGGCAATCCTCTTTTGACGCTATTCCGAAAAAACCACCCATCAGTCTTTCTCCTGTTTATGCGAAAAACAATTCTGAAAGTGTCATAGGCTCAATATATTCCCCGTCCTTATAAACACGCATGTTTCCGGACGCGATCTCATCTATGAGCATTACGTTCCCATCGGCGTCATATCCGAACTCAAACTTGATGTCATAAAGCACCAGGCCCCTTGCAGACATTTCATCGGCAACTATTTTTGTTATCTTCTGGGTCATTTCCTTGATGTCGTCATACTGCTTCGTGCTCATTACGCCAAGGTCAACCAGCCCGTCCTTTGTCACAAGCGGGTCTCCCTTCGCGTCATCCTTAAAGGTTGTCTCTACGTATGCCGGCAGGTCCGCGCCTTCTTCGATGTAGTCGCTGTAGCGGCGGAAGAAGCTCCCCACTGCCTTATAGCGGCAGATGACCTCAAGCCCCTTGCCAAACACCTTTGCGGGAAGTACTTCCATTGTAGTCTCGTTCAGATCTGCGCTCACATAATGAGTTTTTATACCTGCCGCATTAATCTTTTCAAAGAAATATATCGACATACGCAGATTCACATCTCCCACTCCCTCGATGGTAAGTCCGATCGAGTTTTCACCCGGATCAAATTTTCCGTCTTTTCCTGTACAGTCATCCTTGAATTTCAGCAGATAATTGCCGTTTTCAAGTGCGTAAACATTTTTTGTTTTTCCTGTGTAGACTAATTTGTTTTCCATTGCCATAGCTCCTTTATCCTTATCAAATTATTTATTTAGCGCTGCGTCTTTTTCGAGAACCTTTTCCGCATCATCTCTCCTTTTCGCGTCCAGCTTTGCCGCCAGATCCGCATCCTCTACCGCAAGTATCTGTATTGCCAGCAGCGCCGCGTTTTTCGCTCCGTTCACGGCAACCGTGGCCACAGGTATCCCTCCCGGCATCTGCACCGTGGAAAGAAGCGCGTCCATCCCGTCTAAGTTAGACGAACTGCAGGGGATTCCGATAACAGGCAGAGTAGTCTGCGCGGCAATAGCTCCCGCGAGATGCGCTGCCATTCCGGCAGCCGCGATGATAGCGCCGAAGCCACACTCCCGTGCGCTCTTTGCGAATTCCGCCGCTTCCTTTGGTGTTCTGTGTGCTGAATAAATGTGGATCTCCGTTTCGACCCCGAATTCCTTCAGGGTGTCAACAGCCTTAGATACCACGGGCATATCGCTGTCGCTGCCCATGACGATACCGACTTTTTTCATTGTATCCATCCTCTCCGAAAACACGGGCTCCTCACTTCCCGTATCCTGCCTATGCGGCCTTCCGCCCCTGAAAAAACAAAAGAGCACACCCGAACAGAGGTTCAAGTGTGCCCAGACGGTCGGCTAAAACATTGTTCTTTGTTCCTTCGTGGTACTCCACTTAACATTTCCGCCAGTCGCAAAGAACTACTTGAAATTACTATAATTTTATACCATAGCCACTCAGAAAATGTCAACCGGACAGCAGTGATGATAAAACCCCGCTGAAGCAGCATATATATCGACAGACGACTAACCCGGCAATCGTCGTCCGGAGGTATATATGCTGCAAGGCGGGGATGAAAATTTCACATGCACTGCACCCCTCATCCGTCGCCTTTATTCCACATTCTCATATAGAGGATATTTTTCAGTCAGGGCGGTGGTAAGTTCTTTCGCCTTGGCTTTTGAGGCGTCGCTCCTTTCAGCGACTACAAGACTGATCGCCTCGGCAATAGTCTCCATATCACCTTCATTAAGCCCCCTTGTGGTAAGAGCCGCAGTTCCCAGCCTTATGCCGCTGGTAACCGTCTTTGCAGAGGTATCATTAGGAATAGCATTTTTATTGCATGTGATGCCCGCATCATCCAGCTCATCCTCAGCCTCTTTTCCGCTTATCCCCAGCGGCCTCAGATCAACAAGCAGAAGATGATTGTCCGTTCCGCCAGTAAATACAGTGATGCCTCTATCGATAAGCCCTTTGGAAAGAGCCCTTGCATTCGCGATGATATTCGCGGCATATGTCTTGAACTCCGGCTTCAGCGCCTCGCCGTAGCATACAGCCTTGGCCGCTATAACATGCATCAGAGGACCGCCCTGAAGACCCGGAAAGATGGCCTTGTCGATCTTGTGTTCATCTGCAAATTCCTGATCCGACATTATCATTCCGCCTCTCGGCCCGCGAAGCGTCTTGTGCGTCGTGCTGGTGGTCACGTGTGCATGCGCGATAGGGCTCATATGCTCCCCTGCAGCCACCAGACCCGAGATATGCGCGATGTCGGCAAGCAGATAAGCACCCACCTCGTCCGCTATTTTTCTGAACTTTTTAAAATCTATAGCCCTGGGATAAGCACTTGCGCCGCTTATAATAAGCTTCGGCCTTACCTCCTTCGCTATCCTAAGAACCTCGTCGTAATCAATATATCCATTTTCATCAACACCATATGAAGCCACATTATAATAGCGGCCGGAGATGTTAGCCTTGCAGCCGTGACTTAAGTGCCCTCCGGAGTCAAGGTTCATACCCATTATCATGTCCCCCGGCTTAAGCAATGCGAACAGAACCGCAGTGTTCGCCTGACTTCCCGCGTGAGGCTGCACATTAACATATTCGCAGTCAAAAAGTTTCCCGGCCCGGTCCCTGGCGATATTCTCGACCAGATCAGCATACTGACACCCGCCGTAGTATCTGTCCCCGGGATAGCCCTCCGCATATTTGTTGGTGAACTGCGAACCCAGTGCGCTCATCACCGCCTCGCTCACAAAATTTTCCGAGGCTATCATCTCAAGATGGGAATTTTCCCTTTCCACCTCGCCTTTTACGGCAAGAGCAATCTCTTCATCACCCGCAAGAAGCTTGCTGTAAGAATACATATCATTTCCTCCATAACTGAAACCGGCGGCAAAATGCTTTTGCCCCGGCAAGATCAACACGATTACCAGACAGTATAACCCCTGAAAAAAATATTGACAAGAAAAATCACCTGTGATAGTATGCCACGAACCGTTGATGAAGAGTGAGTAGTTTTTTCCTCTTTGCCTATAGAGAGCTGCGGATGGTGGAAGCGCAGCGGAAATGAAAAAACGAATAGACTTCTGAGGGCGATCAGAAAGGGACTATCCCCATTATGTGAGACGGAGCCGGACTCTCCGTAAAGAAAAGTCAGCATATGATGGTATGCGTAAAGTGGTCATAGTTTTTATGGCAAGCCGGGTGGCACCGCAGGTTAGTTGATATCCTGTCCCAGCTTTTTTTGCAGGGACAGGTTTTTTATGTGTAAACGACCGGGAACAGCTTTTCCCGTGATCAAAAAGGAGTTTGGAAATGTTCATTTTACCAAAGTGCTGGCGCCTTGCGCCGGAAGAATATGACTGATAACGACACACACTGCAGGATCTGAAAAAAAGAAAGAGGTGGAAAGAAATGAAAAAGATAATAGCTGCAATATTGGGTTTGGTATTGATAATGTCTCTTGCCGCATGCGGACAGAACAAAACTTCGGATAACAGCTCAGGCTCCGAAGAAAAAGCGGAAGTATTTAAAGTGGGCATCTGCAACTACGTTGACGATGCTTCGCTCAACCAGATAGTTGATAATATCCAGTCAAGACTGGATGAAATAGAAAAAGAAGAAAACGTGGTCTTTGAAGTGGATTACGATAACTGCAACGCGGATGCTAACGTAATGGCCCAGATCATTGCCGACTTCGAAGCGTCAAAAGTGGACCTTATGGTCGGTGTCGCAACACCTGTTGCAATGAACATGCAGTCCGCAACCAAAGACAGCCAGACACCCGTTGTCTTTGCCGCAGTATCAGACCCCATCGGAACAGGATTGGTAGAGGCTCTTGACGTACCCGGAGGAAACATCACCGGAACATCAGATCATCTGGATACAAACTCTATATTCGACCTTATCTTCACTGCTGATCCGGAAGCAGCGAAAATAGGGTTCCTTTATGATGCGGGGCTGGATTCATCCACTGCAGCGATAGCAGAGGCGAAAGAATATTTAACGGAAAGAGGCATCGAATATGTTGAGCATACCGGAACAAGCGTAGACGAGGTGTCACTTGCCGCAGACGCAATGATCGCCGACAATGTGGACGCCATCTTTACGCCTGCAGACAACACTATCATGACCGCAGAGCTTTCCATTTACGAAAAACTCGCAGCAGCAAAGATACCGCACTATGCAGGCGCCAATTCCTTTGCGCTTAACGGCGCGTTCCTTGACTATGGAGTTGATTATGCCGAGCTCGGAAGAGAGACTGCAGACATGATCGCGGAGATACTGGTAAACAGAAAAGACCCCTCCACCCTTCCCGTAAGAGCCCTTGACAACGGAACTGTAACCATAAACACAGAAACCTGCGAAGCCATAGGGTTCAACTTTGATGAGCTTAAAAAGAGCTTTTCGCCCTTCTGCTCAGCCGTAAAAAAAATAAAAACCGCTGAGAGCTTCGATGATCTTGACTGATAACACGGAGACTAAAAATGGAACTTTCATCGATCTTAGGACTTGCCCCCGGCCTTACCCGTATCCTGCTTTACTGCATCCCGTTTTCCTCAGTAAAGCCCTCTGTTTTTATTACATCTCCAAGTCCGGTTGTCTCCGAGAACAACACATTTGCTTTCACGGCATTTACCGCATCTGTGGGGATGATCAGCTTGGATGCCTTTCCTTCCGACATCTGAACAAGAGCTTCATATTTCTTAAGCTCCAGCACGGCTGCGTCTGCGCCCGCCTCCTTAAGGGCTCTGAGTCCGTCTGCTTCTGCCTTCTTTGCAAGGTATATGGCTCTTGCCTCACCCTCGGCTCTTGCGATCCGCGCGTCTCTCTCGCCCTCTGCTTCAAGCACAAGCGCCTGCTTATCTCCCTCTGCCCTGGTGATCGCGGCCGCCTTATGCCCTTCAGCCTGAAGAAGCGTCTCACGTCTGTCGCGCTCCGCTTTCATCTGCTTCTCCATAGCGTTCTGTATCTCTGCCGGCGGTATGATATTTTTCAGCTCCACTCTTGAAACCTTTATCCCCCACTGGTCCGTTGCCTCATCCAGTATGGCTGTCATTTTGCCGTTTATAGTATCTCTGGATGTGAGCGTTCCGTCCAGCTCAAGCTCTCCGACTATATTCCTTAAAGTTGTCGCTGTAAGGTTTTCAAGCGCGGAGATGGGGTCAACTGCCCCATATGTATAAAGCTTTGAATCAAATATCCTGAAATATACCACCGTATCGATCTGCATCGTAACATTATCTTTCGTGATAACGGGCTGGGGCGGCGAGTCTATCACCTGCTCCTTAAGAGTCACTATCTTCGCGACTCTGGATATGAACGGGACCTTAACGTGCAGACCCGCAGTCCATGTTCTGTTATATTTTCCCAGCAGCTCTATTATGTACTCATGCGCCTGCGGTACTATCCTGATATTTACAAATATCAGCACAAGCACTATCACACCGGCTGCAATTGATGCTATTATTCCTCCGATAGACATTTTTCTTCCTCCTGCTGTTTTGTTGTGTGCTTTCAGTATTGCTGTCATAAGCAGCGGCATTTGCTGCTACCGACATTCTATCACCGGAAGGAGCAAAAAACAATTTTGCCGGATATTGAATAAAAGGCTTCTTCAGGCTTTTGATCTATCAGGAGATACACTGCAATGTCACTATCCCCCGTCCCACAGCTTCCCCCTTGATCCTTTCAGTAGATGCGCTTACCTTTACACTCATCTGATATCTCAGACCGGATAAGGCTTCTATCACATCATCCGCCGGCTTATATCCGTATTTAAGGTCAGCGGGATGCGCAAGTTCTGCATCACCTGCTGCCGTTACCGCAATCCCCACTGCCCCGGCATCCGCCTCTATTCCGGAAAATTCATTATCAAAGGACTCTAAGGTATAGCCTGAAGCGGCGCTGCATTTAAACTCCATGCCCGTTATCTTTACAGCCCTGTATGGATTGTTATTGATTATCTCAAGGCCGGTGACCGAAGCGTCATTACTGTCAGCATCCGCGTTTATGTATATCGCGTCATCACATATCGTTATATCCACGAGATCATAAGCGCCAATCTCCTCCCATATCCACGCACCTGCCATCTCCGGCTGATAACTGCAGGAGAGCTCGCCGGGAGTATATGGCCCGAAGACATTATCCTCCCTTACCCATTTTGCAGTTGTGCTTTGAGCCGGCGGCCCGGGGAGCGCTGTCTCAATGAAAGCAAAATCGGGACCTAAAACAACTCTCTTCAGCTCAGGGCAGTCGCTGAACATATCCTGCATATCTCGGGCGGCAACACAGTCAAAGCTGCTGATATCCAGCTCACTTAAATAGCAGCATCCGCTGAACATACACCGCGCGCTTTCTACCGCCCCTGTATCAAACATGTCAAGGTTAAGCCTTTCCAGTCCGGAGCATCCGCCGAACATATATGACATGTCTACGACAACGCTCGTATCGAAACTGCTCACATCCAGCCGCGCAAGAGATCTGCAGTCATAGAACATCCCCCTCATGCTTACGGCCGCGTGAGTATCAAAACCTCCTACATCAAGTTCTGACAACCCGGTGCAGTACGCAAACATTTCCGAAGCGTCCGTTAAAGCCCCTGTATCAAAAGAGTCAAGCCCGATTACTGAAAGATTCCTGCAGCCGTAGAACATCCTGTTCATCTTTGTTACCGTTCCCGTATCAAAACCGCTTATATCAAGTTCTTCAAGTGCCGGGCACAGCATGAACATTGCTTCCATATTCTTTACGGCTCCTGTATCAAGATATGCCAGATCCATGCTCATTGCGCCGCCGCAGTCATAAAACCAGTATGAGGTATCCACGGGCCTTATCATCTGCCCCGGCAGCGTTACAACCCGCCGGATATCCCCGCGCTGCTGATACCACCTGCTGTTGGCAAGCCCTATGCCGCCCGCGCTTTCTATCCCGGCATATACCTGTCCCTTCCAGACATTGCCTGCTATATCAGTGACCGTCTGTCCTGCTCCTTCACCGCAGTTATCCTCACTTAAGAAAAACACAAGCGTTCCCTGCGGACGGCCGCAGCATTCCTCACTCAGCAGTACCGCGTACGCTCCGCCTGACTCCTTCCATATCCATTCCCCTGACATCGCAGGAGTATGTTCATCCCGCAGCTCTTCCGGTGTATAAGGGCCTGATGTTTTATCCTTCTTTATCCACTGTCCCGTATAGCGTTCATTTACGGACGGAGCGGGAAACAACGCCTTATCGTCCTGCGCTTCAATACCGTTTCCCGCGAAGGTAAACCCCGGTCCAAGCGTGATGCTTGTTAGGTTCGGACAATTCTGAAACATATTTCCCATATTTACTGCCGCTGATGTATCAAAGCTGCTAAGGTCCAGCCGCGTAAGCCGTATGCAGCTGTGGAACATATTTGCCATATCCGTGACCGCTGATGTGTCAAAGCTGCGAAGATCCAGCTCTGTCAATCTTGAACAGTTAAAGAAAATAGTGGACATATCGGTGACCGCATGCGTGTCAAAGCTGCTGACATTAAGACTTGTCAAACTGTGGCAGTTGTAGAACATGTGATACATATCTGTAACGGCTCCGGTGTCAAAGTGGCTCAGATCAAGGCTTTTCAGGTTTGTACACCAGTAGAACATATACCTCATATCCGTAACGTTCTCCGTGTTGAAATTACTTATATCCAGTTCAGTGACTGTGCTGTACATAAACATACACTTCATATCGCTTACCAGCGATGTGTCCAGATACGCCAGATTCATCGAAGAGATATAACGGCAATCGTAAAACCAGTATGATGTGTCATACGGCCTTATCACCTGTCCCGGCAGCGTTACCACTCTGCTTATCTCATCCCGCTGCATGAACCATCTGCTGTTAGCGTGACCTGTGAGACCCGGCCCTTCGATATCTGTATATACGCGTCCTCTCCAGATGCTTCCGTCCGCGTCTGTCACAACCTGATCCGGCCCCGCCCGGTAAATATCCGTGCTGCAAAAAAGCACAAGTGAGCCTGCCGGATATCCGTTGCATCCGGCATTCAGCAATATCCCGTAAGCTGTCTCTTCTTTCCAGCACCACCTTCCGGCCATTTCCGGGCTGTAGCTCTCACACAGCTTTTCCGGGGAAAATGCACTCCCGCCGCCCTCGGCGCAAGCCCAGCCTCCGCCGCCTCGGCCGTCAGTTTCCGGCGCCGGAAGCTTTGCGTAAAGCTCCGGTTGCCCTGTGATGTTTCCTTTAAATGAGAATTCCGGGCCCAGATCTATACTTACAAGCCGGGGACAATTAGTGAACATATCCTTCATATCAACTGCCTGAAGCGTATCAAAGCTGCTTATATCAAGACTTTCAAGCCTCTCACAGCTGCAGAACATACCTCTCACAGATAGCACTCCGGCAGTATCAAAGCTCTCCACGTTCAGCTCTTCAAGCTTTAAGCAGCCCTCAAACATACTCGTCATATTGGTTACTGCCGAGGTATTGAAGCTGCCAAGATCCAGACTTGCAAGACTTATGCAGTAATAAAACATATGCTCCATGCTTACGGCCGCATCCGTTTTAAAATGTTCAAGACATACAGCCTCCAGAAGATAACACTGCGCGAACATCATACTCATGTCTGCTGACGACTCTGTATCCAGGTATTCAAGATCAGCGGATACCATCCGGCTGCACTCCGCAAACCAGTATGATGTATTCTCCGGCCTGATCACCTGCCCGGGCAGAGTAACTGCCTTTATGATCTCGTCCCTTTTCGCAAACCACCTGCAGTTATCAACACCTGCTCTGCCTGTCTCTATGCCGCTGTAAACATATCCTCTCCAGACATCTCCCGAGATATCGGTAATACTCTGTTCCGGGCCGCTTTCGCAATCATCGCTGCTCCTTATGAAGACAAGGGTTCCTGCAGGCTGCCCGCCGCACTCCTCATCCAGTAATACCGCATAGGCCGCATCTGCTGACACCTCAGAGCCTTCCCGCCTTTTATTCCCGCCATCTTCCGTTAGTCTGTTCACATTCTCATCTTCGGAAGGCATAGCCGCGTCCTGCGGCTCAGCCGTTTTGGCACTCATATCCTGCCCGGGCTCATTCGTTTCCGGTTCCGCGTATGCGCTCAGTGAAACGAAGGCGGCTGTCATCAGCAGCATGAGAGCTGGTGCCATTAACTTTGCGATCTTCTTTAACATATGGACCGGGTTCAGACGGCTGCCTGCATCGCCACTGTCACAACACATGACGCAACCTGCTTAAGATCGACAGCCGAAGTGCTCGCAGACACTCTGCCATCAAGAGAATATGTGATTGAATCATTCGCGCCTACGCGGTCCCCTCCGCTCATATACGCGGTGGAGAGGTCATGACCTGCGGCGGTCCCGCCTGTGAGTAAAAGACCTATCTTCCTGCTGTCGGCTGCAAAAGAGGAAAAGTCCGTGTTAAACGGCTGCATCGAATATCCGTTAAGCATGCTTCCTATGGAAATCCCTTTTACAAAAACCGGCGCGCTCGCATTATTGTTTGAGATCACCAGGTCTGTTACATAAGCGCGGTTGCTGTTTGCCTTTGCGTAGATATATACCGCATCTGCCGTCGGCCCGTATATATCCGCGGTTCCGTCTCCGTCCGCGTCTATCGGAACCCTTCCCGGTTGAGCAGGATCCGGAAGCGTACCGGGATCCGCCCCCACGGTAACATCAACTGCTGTCGCTTCCTGCGTAAGATACGCCGGGATAGTGGCGCTATCTCCGTTAAGCGGAGTTGACGCAAACGCCGGAATAACGGCTGCTCCTCCCGCCACTGCTGCTGTGATCATCGCTGCCATAATTTTTTTCAATTTCATAAATACAACCTCCTGTAATTAAATATTTTTATATGAACACGCGCATGCGTGAACATCTCATGCTTCTTTTTACTGAACGCTCAGCCTGACTTCAAAGTTAGTCTGCGACTGAAGCCTGCCCTTCTCGTCATACGCAAAACACTCCGCAACCGTTTTATATGTGCCCGGCCCCGGCTTCTTTTTGAGAACATCCGCTGTCACCATCCTCCCCTCCGGGATCAGTCCGGAATCATATATCAGCTCTTTGTCGCCCGGAGCCGCCTTGATCGTTATTCGCAGCTGCTTGTGCCTGTTCAGGTTTTCAAAATTCAGATCTTGTATCGTGTTTTTTATCACTGTCAGGGTTGTGTTGAACCTGTATCGTGTGGCAGTCATATCATTATTCCGCTCTGGACTTTCCGCATTCTCTATATAGCGGTTCACTTCCGGTATTTCATGCTTTTTACCTTTCGCAAGAAAAAACATTGCTATCCCGACGCACACCGCCAGAAGTATCAGCGCCGCGGCCCGCAGCGGTTCAAACGTCCTGACCTTGATGTACTCGTTGTTTCCCACCGGAATATAGCCTTTTGTGCGGACAGGCAGATATCTCCTGACCCTGAATATCCGTTCCTGAGCGTCCTGTATTACTGCCAGTGCCGCCTCATCCTTTTCCTTTACAAAGGTCTTAAGGTCAGTGTGCCCCACTATATGGTATTTCGCTCCGGAACCCCCGATGTTCTCCTTCCAGCTCTTTTTGGAGATATAGGCTATCCTCTTCTCCACTTTGTCAAACAACTCCGCATGCACCGCATGGTCCGTGTAGTAGATCACCATTTTATCTTCCTTTCTTTTTCCCTCTTTTTTTCAGTATCCCTGCCGTTGAAAAGCCTGTCAGAGCTGCTGCCGCCATCGCAGCTGCCCATATCCCTGCGCCCTGCGCGTCCTGCGTTTTGGGCGGAGCAGCGTTCGCCGGAGGCGTATCGGGTCTCAATACATATATCCGCTGAGACTTTTTTCTCTCCTCTGAAGCTTCAGGATTCATCCTCTCATCCTCCGAGGCGACAAGTTCTTCTGTTTCGCCCTCCTTGTAAAGATATTCCGCCACATAAAGAGTCCTTCCGGCAAAGCGGGCCATGTCCTCTGCCCTGAACTCAACGATCTCCCGGTGCTCAGTCTCCGCTCCCGCCACGAAGCGTCTTTCAGCCTCAGCTATCTTCTCGCCTGTATCAAGCGCTCTCAGCTCTCCCCTTATGCGGTAGCTTCTGTTCTCCTCCGCGCCCTTTACAAGTACGGTATCTCTTATCACGGCACTGCCCTCTCCAGTCACATATTGCGACCCGTCAGCGGCATTTTCCGCGATGGTATATATCTCCACCGGCGTATTGCGCACTGTATAGATGTTGCCGTATGAAAGCCTTGCGCCTGTCGCTCCGTCGGCTGTGATGATGCCGGTATAGCTTCCGTCTTCTGCGGACACTGTATTTCCTTTATCATCTTTTATCACCAAATCCTTAAGCGTATATCCAGGCGCCGGCTTTGTTTCCGCGATATGTATCGTTCCCACCGGAATCACTGCCTCCTCACCATGCATATACAGCCCGTCTGAACCCTCCATCAGATATTCCGCCGCAAGCCTTGCCCTGTATGTGCCGTCCTCTTCCTTTTTTGTCTCCACTATCCAGGTTTTAAGCGGAGTTTTGCTTATATCTCCTTCTGTATTGTCAAAAAAACTTATGGTAAACTGCGCCCCTGCAAGCGGATACTGCAGCTCATAGTCAGAAGCGGACAGCTTTATCAGCTCAAGTCCCCGCGCGTCATACCCCGGCGTTTCCACATCTTTTACCGTCACCACCCCGTCAGACATAATCTCCGCACTTATTGTTTTGCTTGTGATAATGTAGCCGGCAGACGGCGAAAGCTCTCTGATATAGTATCTCCCCAGAGGAAGCGCAAGGACATTGCTTTCCCCGTCCGGACCTGTCACCAGTTCGCCCGCGTTCTGCGTGCAGGCTGCATCTTTATAAACTCCGTATCTTGCTCCCTCCAGACTATAGCAGCTGTTTCCCTGCGTGATAGCAACGTCGGCCGTACTCTTTTTCAGCTTCAGCCTTCCCGTAACCGGCGGTTCCGCAGTATTCGGGCAGTTCCCTCTCCAGCAGTATGTCAGCTCTCCGGATCTTACTTCCATAAAACAGACCTCATCATTGATGTAAAAGCCCGCGGAAGGCGAAAGCTCCTTCACGGCATAAGCTCCTGCCTCAAGGGTGAGCATATTGCTGACCCCCTCAGGGCCTGTCACCAGCCGGCCGGCCTCCTGAGTGCAGGCGGCATCATAATAAACCCCGTAGACCGCGTCCTCCAGCGAATAGTTCGGATTGCCGTCAGTTATCAACTGGTCCGCCGACACCTTTCCCAGCTGAAGATATCCCGGTTCCCACGGCACCGGCGTTATCAGTCTCTGGAGCGTCAACCCCTGCACGTTTCCCCAGTACGCCACATACTTGGAATCTGCCCACCCTGCGTTGCTTACCGCACTCTGATACAGCGCCTCTGCTATCCAGAAGTTCTGTCCGCTCCACCCGAGCCTTGACGTCATCCACAGGTAATCATCATGTACGGGCGGCATCGTACCTATATTGCCGTAGAAGTTCCCGCCGTACATAACGCCTGTTACGGCCGCCTGGGTAAGATACTGCGCCTCTTCCGCCGACAGTCCCCAGTCTCCGCCCAGAGGAAAGCCGTGACGCATTACATAGCCAAGCTGCTCCTGCATTGTCCCTGTTATCTGCGCGTAATAATTTCCGTCAGGGCCTGTTACTCCGCGGTCTATGCAGTAGCCAACTCCTCCTGATCCGTCCTCATATATGCACCAGTAGGTTGTATTCAGAAGACTCTGGTATTCATAGAAGACGGCTGCCGTATGCGTATTGGCCGCTGCCGAAAATCCCCCCACCGGCTCATAGCCTTTAAGGACATTCAGCTTGAAGTCCTCAAGCTCTGAGTATGGCAGGCTCAGGATCTCCTCCGGAATGCCGGCTTCTGCCGAAGTATCGCTGTCCCCGCTCTGCTCATAACCTGTTTCAAAGATAAGTCCTTTGTTAAGCACATCTGATGGTACAGGCAGGGAATTTGCGCATATCCAGCCGCTCATTATCGCAGCTGCTTCTGATGTGTTCTTCGCCTTCACATTGTAATCAACGCTCTCACCGTAGTTTGAACTGTCAAGCCTTGCTCCCGACGCGTCGGCCGCACCTGTTATCACTGCGCCGCTGATCCTTCCCGGAATATAATATGACGCGTCTTTGCCGTTATTTCCGGCAGCTCCCGTAACGATAATCCCCTTTTCGACGGCATCATTCACGGCAAGCTCTATTACACTGTGTTCTGCCGTTGCCGGGGCGGACAGCGAAAGATTTATTATCTTCACACCGCACTCTGTGGCATATCGTATGGCCGCATATACCGCAGATATATCTCCTGTGCCCCTTTCATCCAGCGCCTTTATCGAAAGCACTTTAGCCTCCGGAGCATGTTCTCTTATATGCAGGAGCATACCGGTCCCATGCCCGTTATCGTCCGCTGCACTGCCGCCTGTTACCGATACCGCAGCATCCGCGCCGTCTGCGCCTGTGTCTATAAGCGCAATGTCATATCCTGTAAGAGGCTGTATTCCCTTCAGCTCTTTCAAAGGATTGTCGTCCTTTGTCATTACCTCGCCGGCTTTATCGATCTTTTCCGCATCCCCGTTTGCAACCGTTACACCTGTATCCGCCTCAACAAACTCCGCGCGGGAGCTGTAATATTCGTATGCCGCCCTGCATGCGGCCGTGTCCTTGTACTGAAGCATGTGAACTCCTTCATACGAGGATATCCATGCCTCATCTTCAGTGATGCTCCTGTCACCGGTTCCGACGATAAGACGCATTGAATCAAATTTTTCTTTTCCGTCTGCGAAAACCCGGATATCGGGAATGAGGAGGAGCGCAAGCATAAATAAAAACAGAACTGCGCTTACGACCCTTTTGAACGTAGATTTGGCCATAGTTAATGATCCTTTCTGTATTTGGTTTTCAGATGTTGTTGGTATCTTCGGCCTGATCCGGCCTTGGATTGAGCAGCACGGCAGAATCCCGTCTCTGCAATGCCTAATATCACACAGACAAAACCCTTTGTCAATACCGTATTTTGTATACTTTCCCGCCTCGCTGCATATATATCTCCGTCTGACGATTACCAGGTTAGTCTCACTTCGATATACATGTAGCTTCAGCGGGGACATATACTTTCCAGCATCATCCTATTCACCCGATTTGGTATCTTGATATTAGCCCGATGTTATGCAATAATATCTTGATATGTAAAAGCAGTACATTCTGCTAACTCAATCTTTTGAAAACAGCAAAGGCAGGGAGCTTTTATGGCTAAGATTTCCATGGACTATACTGAGTGCTGCCCCGAAACGGTCCGCGCCCACATAGAAGATGTACCCGGCGGTACAGCTTCATACACTATCTTTCCCGGCTTTTGCGATGTTCATGTTCATTTCCGTCAGCCGGGTTTTTCATATAAAGAAACTATAAAAAGCGGCTCGCTTGCCGCGGCGCGCGGCGGCTACACCGCTGTATGCACTATGCCGAACCTCGACCCGGTACCGGACAGCGCCCCTCATCTCAAGGAACAACTTGATATCATCAGAGCTGACGCGGTGATAGATGTCCTGCCATACGGCTCCATCACGATCGCCGAGATGGGCAGGGAGCTTTCCGACATGGACGCTATGGCAAAGGATGTTGTCGCTTTTTCCGATGACGGAAGGGGTGTCCAGTCCGAAGACATGATGAGGGCGGCCATGCTTAAGGCAAAGAGTCTGGGCAAGATTATTGCCGCGCACTGTGAGGTCAACGCTCTTTTAAACGGAGGCTATATCCATTACGGCAGCTACGCCGCAGCCCACGGCCACAGGGGTATCTGTTCCGAAAGCGAATGGCGGCAGATAGAGCGCGACGCGGCTCTTTCCGGAGAAACCGGCTGCGCCTACCATGTCTGCCACATCTCCTGCAAAGAGAGCGTGGATATCATCAGGAAAGCAAAGGCGGAAGGCATTGATATCACCTGCGAAACAGCCCCGCACTACCTCATACTTACGGAAAATGACCTGAAGGAAGACGGCTCGTTCAAGATGAACCCGCCCCTGCGCAGCGAAGCGGACCGCGACGCTCTGATTGAGGCGGTAGCAGACAAAACGATAGATATGATAGCCACAGACCATGCCCCTCACAGCGCAGAGGAAAAAAGCAAAGGCCTTGAGAAGAGCGCATTCGGCATAAGCGGCATCGAGACAGCCTTCCCGCTCCTTTACACCCATCTTGTAAAAAAGGGTGTCATCAGCATGGAAAGGCTGATAGAGCTTTTATCAACAAACCCAAGGAAGCGCTTCGGCATTCCCGCCGGTGAAGATGTAACCGTCTGGGATCTTGGAGCTTCCTATGAGATAGACCCTGAAGACTTTCTGTCGATGGGACGGTCCACCCCCTTTAGCGGCTGCGGAGTATATGGCAGATGCCTTCTCACAGCAAAGGGCGGCAAAATAATATATAAAGCCTGAAGAGGCGATTGAGAGGAGAATACAATGGGAAAACGCACGGATATCAAAAAAGTTCTTATAATCGGCTCCGGCCCCATCATCATCGGTCAAGCCGCTGAGTTCGACTATGCGGGCACACAGGCATGCCTGGCCCTTAAGGAAGAGGGCTATCAGGTCATTCTCTGCAACTCAAACCCCGCAACGATCATGACGGACACCACCATCGCGGATAAAGTCTATATGGAGCCGCTGACCCTGGAATATGTGGCAAAGATTCTCCGCTACGAAAGACCTGACGCCATAGTCCCCGGCATCGGCGGACAGACGGGTCTTAACCTCGCCATGCAGCTTGAACAAAAGGGCATTTTAAAGGAGTGCGGAGTACAGCTTCTGGGAACATCCAGTGAAAGCATAGAGCGTGCGGAGGACCGCGAGCTCTTCAAAGAAATGTGTCAGTCAATAGGCGAGCCTGTTATCCCCTCGGAGATCACATACGATATAGAAGAGGCAAAGGCGGCGGCCGAAAGGATAGGCTACCCTGTTGTTCTCCGCCCGGCCTTCACTTTAGGCGGCACAGGCGGCGGCTTTGCCAATAACGAGGAAGAACTTACAGACATAGCCATCAATGCATTCAAGCTCTCCCCGGTTCACCAGGTGCTGATAGAAAAGAGCGTAAAGGGCTTTAAGGAAATAGAGTTCGAGGTAATGCGTGATTCCAACGACCACGCCATCACCATCTGCGGCATGGAAAACGTGGATCCTGTGGGAGTTCACACCGGTGATTCCATAGTAGTCGCGCCAATCCTCTCCCTCAACGACCATGACCTTAAAATGCTTAACGACAGCGCCATAAAGATAATCAGGGAGCTTAAGATCGAAGGCGGCTGTAACGTACAGTTCGCGCTCTCACCTGATTCCAGTGAGTATTATCTGATCGAGGTCAACCCGAGAGTCTCCCGCTCATCAGCCCTTGCGTCAAAGGCCAGCGGATATCCCATCGCCCGTGTTACAGCAAAGATCGCCCTGGGAATGTCCCTGGAGGAGATACCCGTTGCAGGCGGCACCGCAGACATCGAACCGCAGCTGGATTACTTTGTTGCCAAGTTCCCCCGCTTCGCCTTCGACAAATTCCCGAGCGTATCAAGCATCCTGGGAACGCAGATGAAGGCGACCGGTGAAGTCATGGGGATCGGCTCCTCCCTGGAGGAATGCTTCCTGAAATCTGTAAGATCGCTTGAGACAGGCGTATGTCACTTCTACCTCCGGAAATTTGACGACTATACCACCGCCCAACTTGAAGAATATGTATCCGTCTTCCATGCCGGAAACATATATGCCATCTGTGAGCTTTTAAGAAGAGGCGTATCGGTGGAAAGGCTGTTTGAGCTTACAAGGATCACTCCTCTCTTTCTTGAATCATTCAAAAAGATCGTTGATACAGAGATTATCGTAAAGAGCAGCCCGCGCGATATCGAGGTTCTCAAAAAGGCTAAAAAGCTGGGTTTTTCAGACAAGATCATCGCGTCGCTCTGGTCAATGGACGAAGTGGATATATATAAACTCCGCAGAGAAAACAGCATCACGCCGATATTCAGAATGGTAGATACACTCCACACCGGCAAATATATCGCGTACCTCTACTCCTCCTACACAGGCGAAAACGAATCCCGCCTTACTGATAAAAAGAAGGTCATCGTCCTGGGAGCGGGCCCTATCCGCATCGGACAGGGTGTTGAGTTTGACTATTCCTCAGTCCACGCCGCCCAGACGATCAAGTGCTGCGGCTACGAGGCAATAATAATAAACAACAACCCTGAAACGGTTTCCACAGACTACACCACTGCAGATAAGCTCTACTTCGAGCCGCTTACCACAGAGGATGTAATGGCGATAATAGATTTTGAACAGCCTGAGGGCGTCATCTCCACTTTAGGCGGTCAGACCGCCATCAATCTGGCGCAGCCGCTTATGGACCGCGGCGTAAAGCTTATCGGCACAAGCTGCGAAGCTATAGAGCTCGCTGAGAACAGAGACAGCTTTGAAAAGATACTGGGCGCACTTAACATCCCTCAGCCCAAGGGCCAGGCAATCACCCGTATCGAAGACGGGGTAAGAGCTGCCGGCGAGATAGGCTACCCCGTGCTCGTCCGTCCCTCATTCGTTCTCGGAGGAAGGGCCATGCAGATCGTATCGAACGAGGAGCAGCTCCGCCACTATCTCAAAACAGCGGTCGAGATAGACGCGGATAAGCCGGTGCTCGTGGATAAATACATACAGGGCAAGGAGGTTGAGGTTGACGCTATATGCGACGGTGTTGATGTTTTCGTCCCCGGCATTATGGAGCTTGTGGAAAGGACCGGCATCCACTCCGGCGACTCCATCAGCGTATATCCCACCTACAGCATATCTGATAAGGTTAAGGGCACAATACTCGAATACTCAAAAAAGCTGGGACTTGGCATAGGTATCGTCGGTCTCTACAACATACAGTTCATAGTCGATAAAAACGACGATGTATATATCATCGAGGTGAACCCGCGTTCATCCCGTACCGTACCGTTCCTTTCAAAGGCTACCGGATACTCTCTTGCGGATATCGCTACAGAGGTGATTCTGGGCAAGTCTCTTAAGGAGCAGGGAATATTCAAGCTTTATCCGGAGGAAAAGAACCGCTTCTATGTTAAGGTTCCGGTATTCTCCTTCAATAAACTCAAGGGTCTTGACTTCTACCTCTCCCCGGAGATGAAGTCAACCGGAGAAGCCATCGGTTACGACGATAAGCTTAACAGAGCGCTGTATAAGGCGCTTCAGGCCGCCGGCATCAAGCTTCAGAACTACGGCACGGTATTCTTTACCGTGGCATCCTCCGACAGGGAAGAGGCTCTGCCGCTGGTAAGGCGCTTCTACAACCTGGGCTTTAATATCCAGGCAACTGAAGGCACCGCCAACTTCCTTAAAGACAACGGCATACGAACGCACATACTCCACAAGATAAGCGAAGGCAGCGACGATATTCCGGAATCCATAAGGCAGGGACACATAGCGTATGTGATAAACACAAGAGGAACTGGCGATATCTCCAAGGAAAGCGACGGCGGCAGGATACGCCAGATCTCAACTGAAAACAATGTTATGATCTTCACATCCTTAGACACCGTAAAGGTTCTGCTGGATGTGCTTGAGGAGACTACGCTTACCATATCAACGATAGATGCTTAAGCTATGCAGGATATAATACTTGAGATAAAAGAAAATATTCAGCTTACCGGAAAGATGCATCTTATGCGTCTTGAAAGCGCCGCTCTCGAAGAGCAGTGCCCCGGACAGTTTATAAATATCAGGCTGGACGGCTTTTACCTGAGGCGTCCCATATCTGTATGCGACTATGATGATGGCACTGTTACTATCATCTATGCCGCCGTTGGAAAGGGCACCGAATATATGACAACGCTTAGACCCGGCAAAAAGCTTTCCGCGCTCGCAGGCCTTGGCAACGGCTATGAACTTTCGTCCTCGGGCCCCAAGCCGCTTCTCATTGGCGGCGGCGCCGGACTGCCTCCCCTGTATCTGCTCGCGAAAAAACTGCGTCGGGAGATGAAGGAGGTCACCGTGATCGCCGGCTTCAATACCGCGGACGAGATATTCTTCAGCGAGGAATTCGCATCCCTCGGCTGCGCTGTACATATCACCACTGCAGACGGAAGCTCCGGCACAAAGGGCTTTGCCACAGACGCGCTTCCGGAAGACTTCTCTTATGTATATGCCTGCGGTCCCGCTCCTATGCTGAGGGCTGTTTATGACAGGACAGATACCTCCGGACAGTTCAGCTTTGAAGAGCGCATGGGCTGCGGCTTCGGAGCCTGCATGGGCTGCAGCATAAAAACCACTTCCGGCTATAAGAGAGTCTGCAAAGACGGCCCTGTCTTTAAAAAGGAGGACATCATATGGGAAGACTGAACGTTTCTCTTTGCGGAATAGAACTGGATAACCCCGTGATCCCCGCCTCCGGCACCTTCGGCTACGGCGCGGAATTCGCGGACCTTTATGACATCAACTGTCTGGGAACCTTTTCCTTTAAGGGAACCACCCGCGAACCCCGCTTCGGAAACCCGTCGCCACGCATCGCAGACGCACCTTCCGGAATGCTTAATGCTGTGGGGCTTCAGAACCCGGGTGTGGAAAAAGTCATTTCCGAAGAGCTTCCGCGCCTTAAGACGATATTTGAAAAGCCTGTCATGGCTAACATCAGCGGCTTTTCCGTTGATGACTATGTATATACCTGCGAAAAACTTGATAAAGAGGAACAGGTCGGATGGCTCGAGGTTAACATAAGCTGCCCCAATGTCCACGGCGGCGGAATGAGTTTCGGCACGGACGCGGCTGCGGCGGCAGAGGTGATATCCGCTGTTAAGAAGGTCACCACAAAGCCTGTCATTGCAAAGCTTTCGCCAAATGTGACCGATATATGCGAGATCGCGCTTGCGTGTGAAGGCGCCGGCGCGGATGCCATCAGCCTTATAAACACCCTGCTCGGCATGCGCATCGACTTAAAAAGTCAAAGACCTGTTCTTGCGAATACAACGGGCGGTCTCTCGGGTCCCGCCGTGTTCCCGGTTGCGCTCCGCATGGTATATCAGGTAAGCGGCGCTGTTAAAGTTCCCGTCATCGGCATGGGCGGGGTTTCATCCTGCGATGATGTTTTAGAGATGATGCTGGCAGGAGCGTGCGCTGTACAGATAGGCGCGGCAAACCTTACGGACCCTTATATCTGCAGAAAGATCATAGACCACCTGCCCGCTGTAATGGATAGATACGCTGTGAAAAATTTGAAGGATATCATCGGAGGTGCTCATAATGGCTAAGGATGTGATAATTGCCTGCGACTTTGACTCGGCAGAAAAAACCTTCAGCTTTCTGGACATGTTTGAAGGCAAAAAACCGTTCATCAAAATCGGGATGGAGCTGTACTACGCGGAGGGTCCGGACATCGTCCGGAGGATAAAGGAAAGAGGTCACCCGATCTTCCTGGACCTGAAGCTTCATGACATACCTAACACCGTAAAAAAAGCGATGGCTGTTCTTTCATCGCTTGATGTTGATATATGCAATCTTCACGCCTCCGGCACAACAGCTATGATGAAGGCCGCGCTGGAAGGGCTCACCCGTCCCGACGGCACAAGACCGTTGCTCATCGCTGTTACCCAGCTTACCTCAACAGACCAGGCAGCCCTGGAAAGCGACCTGCTTATAAAAGAGCCTATCGATGAGGTGGTGATGCACTACGCCCTTATCGCTAAGAATGCGGGACTCGACGGTGTTGTCTGCTCTCCTTTAGAAGCCGCGAAGGTTCACGATGTATGCGGACAAAGCTTTCTTACCGTAACGCCCGGCGTGCGTTTTGCGGACAGTGAGGCAGGAGACCAGAAGCGCATAATGACACCATCTGATGCCGCGGGTAACGGCTCTGACTATATTGTTGTGGGCCGTCCGATAACTGCTGCCACAGACCCGGTTCACGCATATGAAAGATGCTGCAGAGAATTTTTAAATACAGGATTATAAGGGGAATGCATTATGGAATTAAACAAACTTATAGCAAGCGATCTTCTTAAGATACAGGCGGTCTTCCTAAGACCTGAGGAGCCGTTTGTATGGGCAAGCGGGATAAAAAGTCCCATCTACTGCGACAACCGCCTCACGCTTACAGCACCGGAGGTGAGAACGCATATAGAGGAAGGGCTTGCCGGGACTATACGTAAATATTATCCCGAAGCACAGGTTCTGATGGGAACCTCGACGGCGGGCATTGCGCACGCCGCGATAACTGCTCACATCATGGGGCTGCCGATGGGCTACGTGCGCAGCGGCTCCAAAGACCACGGAAGACAGAACCGCATTGAAGGCCGTCTGGAAAAGGGCGCCTCTGTTGTTGTGGTTGAGGACCTTATCTCCACCGGCGGCAGCGCTATAGAAACGGTGAATGCCTTACGGGAGTCCGGCGCAAATGTTCTGGGCATTGCGTCCATCTTCACCTATGGTATGCAGAAAGGCCTTGACCGGCTTGCGGCAGCCGGCGCCGAAAACCACTCTCTTACAGACTTCGACTGCATCATAGAGATAGCCGCCGAAAACGGATATATCAAACCGGAGGATAAACAGAGGCTCATAGCCTTCAGAAATGATCCTTCGGACGAAAACTGGATAAAATAGGAGATCGTTATGCGGAGCATTATTGATATTTTGGATCTGTCAACAGGTGAGATTGACGCTCTGATAGCAACCGCTCAGGATATCATAGCGTCACCGGAACGCTACGCCCATGTCTGTGACGGCAAAAAGCTGGCAACGCTCTTTTTTGAGCCTTCCACGCGGACAAGACTGTCCTTTGAGGCCGCGATGTATGAACTCGGCGGACATGTTCTTTCCATGTCTGATGCCGGGTCATCCTCCGCCGCTAAAGGCGAGAGTGTTGCGGACACTGTAAAGGTTGTAAGCTGCTACGCGGACATCATCGCCATGCGTCACCCGAAGGAGGGCTCGGCTCTTGTCGCTTCAAACAACACCTCGGTCCCCGTCATCAACGCCGGAGATGGCGGACACTGTCACCCCACGCAGACCATGGCGGATCTGCTTACCATCTACAGGGAAAAAGGCGGTTTTGAAGGCCTTACGGTCGGCCTCTGCGGGGATCTTAAGTTCGGCCGCACGGTCCACTCTCTTATCAACGCTCTTTCGCGCTACAGCAATATCCGCTTTGTACTTATTTCACCAAAGGAGCTTAAGCTTCCCGGCTATATAAGGCATGATGTTATCAGCAGGAACAACATCCCCTATGCCCAGACGGATGATCTGCTTGAGGCAATGCCGCAGCTGGATGTGCTTTATATGACCCGGGTTCAAAAGGAACGCTTTTTTAACGAAGAGGAATATCTGCGGCTTCGCGACAGCTATATCCTTACTCCGGAAAAGCTTAAGGATGCGCACCGGGATATGATCGTGATGCATCCTCTGCCGAGGGTAAATGAGATCAGCGTGGACGTGGACGATGACCCCCGGGCCTGCTATTTCAAGCAGGTGCTTAACGGCAAGTACATGCGAATGGCTCTGATATTGAAATTATTAAAGGAGGCCGGAAGTATATGAATATAGATTCTATCCGCAACGGTATTGTTATAGACCATATCTCCGCGGGAAAGGGAATGCTGCTATATGAGCTTTTAGGGCTTGACAGCCTTGATTCCTCTACCGCCATAATCAGAAATGTCCAGAGCAGGAAGCTGGGAAAGAAAGATATCATCAAGATAGATGCGGACATCAATGTTGATTTGGACCTTATTGGATATGTCGATCCCGACGCCACGGTGAACATCATCAAAAACGGCGCTCTTACGGAAAAAAGAAAACCTGAACTTCCTGAAACCCTTACGGATGTTCTGAAGTGTAAGAACCCGCGATGCATAACCACGGTAGAACAGGAGCTGAAACATGTATTCCGCCTTACCGATCCGGAAAAGCGGGTTTACAGGTGCATCTACTGCGAAACCCAGGCCCAATGAACTGCACTGGCCTTCCCCTATGCGGTATACTGTACATTCACTTGGAATATCGATTCCTTTGTGATTCTTAAGTTTAAGAGCCTGGAACATACGTATACGACCATAAGTATCATTGCATTCGTCTTCGGAATTGATTTTCTTCATTTCCTCGGCAAGTGCTTCATACTTCCAAGGTTTATTCTTATTCTTAAGGTATTTACGAAAGCCTTCACGGCTAACCTTAAGCATATGGCAATAGAAGCTTATATCGCCCTTAATCCGGCCGTGAAGAGTATTAGGCGATATACCTTAGTTCATCAGCTGCTTTTTTGCAGGAGCCCATTTCCCGGGCAAGTTTTACTGCCTGAGCTTTATACTCAGGATCGTAACTACGTTGATTTCGTGCCATTGTTAGCACCTCCTTGTTCCTCTTTATTATATACATAATCTTTGAGAGAAGGGTGCCAACTTTATTTATACAACATCAAAACAAAGTAATCCTAACTAATTTCTCATCCAACTAAAATTACGATTGCTTTGCGTCGCTATATAGTTCGTCAAAGATTTGTTCTGCTTCCTCTTCGCTGTAATCGCTTTCATCATATTCCTCAGAAAACTCAACTCTTAAGCAAGCCAGCCTTGCCGCCTTGAGTCTTTCTTTTCTGAGTTGCCTTCCTCCTAGAAACAGATAATCTGCAAGCGTCTCTGCAAAAAACCAGAAAAACACAAACAATAACTCTGTAGGAATTTCTGACCACCAATTGAAAACTGTTAGCATAACACTAGATACTACTAATCCTGCCAACATACCCAAAAATATTTTTAAGTGTTTTTTATTTTCTTTTTCAACAGCTCCTAAATCGTAAGCGAAATCATCTTCTATTGTAGTCCTTATAGTTGTCTGTTCTTCTTTCGTAAACTTATGACCAACAATAGAAAGAACAATCGGATATTCCTCTGGAACACTATCAACAATGTCATTAACATATTCTACAAAGTCACTGCTTAGACTTTCATATGCCACAACACTATACGTTGAAATAACGTCATCTACTCCACTTACTTTGCAAGGTATGGTAGCAATTCCATGGTCAAGAAATTCCTTTTCAAGTCTTCTTTCAAGTCCACTTTTTTTACGATTATATGCCCTAATGTTTTTTCGAAACTGTTTCCAATTTTTCATATTAAAAATTTGCTCCTAGTTGTATTAAACAGCTTTATATACTGTGTTACCTTTAAATACTGTTTCAAGTATTTTAATATCCTGTATATGCTCAACAGGAATGTTTTCGATATCGTTATCTAAAACAACCAACTCTGCTGATTTTCCAACCTCGATTGATCCTGTTACATTTTCTAAATGTGCCTGATACGCTGCAAAAATAGTATGGGCCTGAAGGGCTTGCTTAAGATTTATGCACTCACTAGGCATAGCAGCTGGAATGTCCTTAAATAGTTCATATACCAAATCGTCTTTTACAAATCTTCTAGTTATTGCTACCTGAACTCCAGAAAGTCCATATGCTGCATTAACAGGATAGTCAGAACCATATGCACATATTACACCATTATCCATAAATGTCTTATTTGGAAATGCCCCTCTTACAACATCTTCACCCCATGCTGCAACATTTACTGGGTCTACTTCAGGACTCGCACTAAACCATCCAGGTTGAATGCTTGCAATAATATGGCTTTTACCCATTCGTACTCTATCCTCAGGTGCTACAAATGTGCAATGTGCTATGATATTTCTAATACTAGGATTTGGATAAAGATTCTGTGCATTCTCGTAAAAATCAATCACTCTTCGAACAGCATAACTTCCCATTGCATGTGTATGAATATTGAATCCTTCCTTATTAGCAAGGGCCATTGATTCCTTCATATGCTCCTCATCCCAAAGAAGAGGTTCTCTGGTACCTGGCTCTTTTCCAACCGTCAAAGGCGCATTCTCAGTGTAAGGTTCTATCATAGAAAGAGAACCATCTGCAAAATATTTTACTGTATCAACTATAAAAAGGTCATCAACATCAAACTTAGTGCGATTTGCAATTGCTTTATTAAGATCTTTATCTCTGGTTTCATCATTAATATTATGAACACCTGTGACTCTGGCAGTAAACTCTCCATTCTTTGCCATTTCTGAAAGAACTTCATAAGACGACTCAACCTGTTGACAATCACATAATAAAGTGTATCCTCTTGCAGCAAGTACCTCAAACGATTTCGCAATACAATCATGATGTTGCTTCGGTGTAAAGTCATAATTTGGAATACTATAAATTATTGGACCAAAAACAGCAGGTTCTGATATATATCCGCTAGGACTTCCATCTGCTTCCTTAACAATAAGCCCATTTTGATCATCCGTATCTGCGTTAACCCCTGCTATTTCAAGCGCTTTAGTATTTAATAAAACTAAATGGCCACAGTATGACGTTAAAACAACTGGCTTATCTGACACAACTTCATCAATATCATGTCTAGTAATTGGTCTGACAATACCTTGCAAGCCTCCTGTAAACCATGCTCTATCCCACCCAAGGCCTTTAATAACAGGGTCACCTTTATGTTCTGCAGCAAAAGTTTTTAATTCTTCCTGCATTAGTTTTATAACTCCATCCGGAGTATCTGTTTCAGGATTTGGTACAATTCCACTAAAACTACATGTTCCATATTTCATTGCTGCTTGTGCATTATGCATATGCGCATCTCCCAGACCCGGGATAACACTTTTGCCATTGCAATCAATAACTTCAGTAGTCTCTCCCATCCAGTCTAAAACGCCTGCTTCATCTCCAACATAAACAAATTTACCATTCTTAATAGCAACGGCTTGCGCATGTGTTTCAGTCCCATCTAATGCAATTGAATATACTTTAGCATTCTTAAAAATTTTATCTGCACATTGCTTCATTCTAGATTCTCCTTAATAATGTTATGCCTTAAATGTTGTCTGTCCCTTAAATACTGTTTCTTTTACTTTAAGAAGACAAATATCTTCTGCTGGCGTATTTTCTATGTCACCATTTAGTACTACCAATTCTGCTGATTTACCAACTTCTATTGATCCAGTGATGTCTTCACGCCCAAACTGATATGCAACATTAATTGTCCAAGCCATAATCGCATCTTTCAAAGTCGTTACTTCATCCGGATTAAGCGCTGGAACATCCTTGTATGTATCATAATATTTATTTATCTTCGAATATTTTCTTGTTAAAGCTATTGATATTCCTTCAAGCGCATCTGTCATAGTTACTGTAAAATCAGAACCATTGGCACATATAACTCCCGCACGTGCGAGGCTTCCGTTAGGATACAATCCCTTTATACGCTCCTTGCCAAACATTTCAATAAAAGGAGCGCTGTCCTTCTCGTTTGCACATTCCCACTGAGGCTGGATACTCGCTATAATCCCGGCATCTGCCATGCGCTTTATATCCTCGTCTTTAATAAAGAAAATATGCGCAATTATGTCACGAAGTTTTCCTT
>JAZRZO010000054.1:0-1154 GCA_045601405.1 Lachnospiraceae bacterium
AAGGATAAAGCCAGGCAGGAGTTCAAGGATGTCTATGCCGGACTCTACTCGACATCCGAGGTATATATCAATGTCATCCGCCAGCTTGGAAAATTCTTCTATGGTATGTCAAGAGCGGATCTCCTCAAGGCTTTGGGCAAAAAAGGAGGCGGCAACTTTTCTGATGTTCTCGACAACCTCATAGACTCCGGCATTATCCGTAGTTATACCCTTTATGGTGGCCCGCGTAAAAAGACCATATACCAGCTTATGGACTTCTTTACGCTGTTTTACCTGCGTTTCTGCGAGAATCCCGAGTTTACATCGTGGCGCTCAGTCCAGAGAAGCAAACCTTTCTATTCCTGGGCAGGCAATACATTCGAGCTCCTTGTCATTGAGCACATGCCCCAGCTGGCCTATACTCTTCGAATCAAGGAATATGCTACACCCTTCAGCTGGCGCGGAGATACGCCGGATGGCATTGGAGCCCAGATTGATCTCGTAATCCCTGCGACAGCGGAACGTGCCGAATATATCTGTGAAATCAAGTTCTCGGAAGGGAAGTATGTATTGAAAGAAGAGGATGCGGATGATATTACCAGACATATTGAAGCACTGAGAAACTCAAGCATACACAAACCCACTCATTCCGTGTATGTAACCCTCATAACTTCCTTCGGCGTGACAGAATCCAAACACAGGAGTCATCTGAACGATATAACAACTCTGGACTCTTTGTTCTAAAAGCCCTTATCCAGCGCCCGCGGGCACCGGATTTTTTCTCAGTACCTTAAACGCATCCGCCCAGATGAATGTTGCGCAGACGCGAGTGACCCGCGTCTGCGCAAAGTGTTCAGACGTGCAGACGAATGAATGTATGCAGAAGCGAAAAAAGATAGGAAGAATTCCCGTCAGATAGCAGCCATTTCGCGGCCTATCTGACGTATTGTACTGATAATTTGTTCTGTGCGTTGCTGTGAAGGCTTCTTGATGCCATAGATGTATCTGGAAAGAAGACTTTTGTTGATGCCTATTGTTCTGGCAACTTCAGAAACATTCAGTTGCGGGAATCTGTGAAAGATATCAGCAATCGGATTATTCATATCCGGTTCAGCGGTATCGAAGAAACTGCTGATATGGATATCTTCATCTATCTCATCCCAATGTATGTCATC
>JAZRZO010000055.1:0-2065 GCA_045601405.1 Lachnospiraceae bacterium
GTGCTGTCAGTACGGCGATCCGGTCGTTTATGCCGGTTGCCTTCGCCCAGAGCCGCGGGGTTTTTCGGTTACCGTGCTGCTGTGCCTTTTTGATACGGTTTACTGCATGGCTCAGAGAGTCTTGTTCTCTCGGAAGTGATAAAAACTCCCTTCCGAGGATAGTGCCATCCGAACGCATGGCTGATAACGTACACGCATTGTTAATGCCAAGGTCTACAGCGATAACTGTCTGCTCTTTGATATCTGTATCAGCAAGACTTACGGTTTCTTCAACCGGGAAGACAAGAAACCATTCCTTACCGCGTTTCTGAAGCGCAGGATTACAGATCTTTCTGCTTTGCAAAGCCGCCGGACTGTCATTTTTGTCATGATCGACCGGAAAACAGTGTCTGAGAATATAATCCCTGTCAGACTTTTTAAGTGAAACCGTAAGCCAGTCCCATGTATTACGGATGAATACCTTGATTCGTAAAACGTAAGGATCCCCGGTCTCCGAATACATGTTTCCGCGATACATACACGGATAGACATATCCTGCTTTTGGCTGAGACGGAGCTTTCCCGCGCATAGTCGGATCCGCGTTCTCCCAATTGGCAAGACTGCTCATATAGGATGACACCTTGCCGATTGCTTCCGTGATCGTGCTTCGGAGAAGATAACACGGATACTTGTAAAAATGCCTGTCAAAATCATAGGGAACGGTATCCCTTTTTGAAGTTGCATGAACAAGGGTTTCCACGTAACGCTGTTTTTCCTTATCGCCCCTGACCGCTTCTATACCGGACCACTCTCTGATGCAGACATCGATCAGAAAGTCAACGGCTTTTCTGTAGATACTGACCGTATCCTGCAGACATTTGTTATAGTGTTTTATCTTACAGCTGTAGGAAGAGTGTATGTACACAAGCTCATTGACCTCCTTTCGTTTATTACTGCTTCTTTTGCGAGTTGATATAGTCCGTGATCTGTGACAGGCTTCTGTCGCTGACGGTTGAGACAAAATACGACGGATTCCAAAGATGCCCGCCCCATAAGGATTTCTTGATTTCAGGGTGTGCAAGGAACAGCCATCTTGCCGTATT
Organism: Lachnospiraceae bacterium; assembly: GCA_045601405.1. GTDB lineage: Bacteria > Bacillota > Clostridia > Lachnospirales > Lachnospiraceae > RGIG5612. The sequence goes on from JAZRZO010000055.1 coordinate 1,083, forward strand.
GCCCTTAAGGATTTTTACAGCATCCGACAGTCTGAGCTGCGGTTTACAGTCAACCAGCAGATGGATGTGATCCGGCATAACCTCCATAGCCAGAACTTTCATATCCAGCGATTCCATTGTCTGGATGAGATACTGTTTCACATCTTCCTCAATGGAACCCTTAAAAACTGGTTTTCTGTATTTGGTAACCCAGACAATGTGGTATTGCAGAGAATAGACATATCCTCTACCATGCGTAACATTGTTTGGTACAGTAAAACAGTTGATATTTTCCATATCTGTATTATACCATATATGTATACAAAACGCAAGAACATATGTTCACCGGATGTAAGCCCTGCCCGCCTTACTCACGACTGAAGTCACGAGTGTGCGGCGGGCACCCGATCAAGAGAGATATCCTTCAGATTGTTCTGCCGAAGGCCCATGATCCGGATCGTCTCTTTCACTCCGGGAAGAAGGCAACCGTCTATGTTCAGATGTTCGTTTTCTGACATATTTTCCTTTGTTTATTATCGTCCCGCCTTATACCCGGGCCCCGGCAGGGTCATCAGTTTAACATAGTATAAATTTTATGTCAACAGCCATTAAGAATAAATTATCAAAAAAATCCGATTTGTCGTAATTCCGTCCAGATCGCAAAAAAAAACACCGCCGGTGCATTGACTGCACACAACGGCGATGTGCTGACTATCCGCTGTTTCAGTTGAGAGGTACGACGGAAACCTTCCGTCCGGATTCGATGAGTTCCTTCTCAAAAGCCTCCGGATTCTTCCGATAATAGTCCTGGTGATACTCCTCCGCCCGGTAGAACATTTTATACGCTTCAACGGATACGGCGCAGGGCTTTCCGCTCTTTACCTCGAGCCTGGCCAGAGCGTCTTCGGCAAGGGATCTCTCCTCCTCCCTTTCTCAGTACACGGCCAGTGTGTAGGAACGTCCCCTGTCTATGAACTGCCCTTCCCCGTCAAAGGGATCCACAT
>JAZRZO010000056.1:0-22944 GCA_045601405.1 Lachnospiraceae bacterium
AATGCAATAATAGCATATCCTGGACTAAAGGGCTGTATTATTCACAGCGATAGAGGAACACAGTATACCAGCGAACTCTATCGTAAGGAACTTAATAAACATAAAATCGTTCAAAGCATGAAAAGCGATGGTGGCAGATGCAATGATAATGCCCGCTGTGAAAGTATTTGGAATAACAGAAGAATCTGTTCTGCTAATGGAGGACTTCCACCTGCTATTAAACGTAAACAATACTATGATGCTTTGGACAATGTAGCATAGGTACAAATATCTTTGAGATAAATGTGCCAACCATTATTGACAATATCAAACGGATTCAATTCGGACTTTATCTTCTCCGGCAGCAATTTTTCTTTGGAGAGCATATACCGCTCAAAATATCCGCTGTCCATCTGGCGCTCCAGTTCACGCTTACTGTATCGTTCCTTGATGGCCAGCCGCATATAAAATTCACGCTCTTCATCGGACTTGCAGCCGGACATGATCACGAGATGATTCGTCCAGCTTAATTGTGTCACCGCCGGTGACACTTTTTGTTATTCCTTTTGAGGTTTTCAAGTACAGGATCCACGCAGAGCAACTGTGCCAGCCTCAATTTTCTTTAATCTAAATGTATCCGCCAGCCCCGTTTTTATCAGACTGATGAATCATCCGCCGGCTTTTTGAACCAGCATATCGCTCTGGGTCTTCCCAAGCATATATTCCACGCGCTGGGTTACATCTTCCGCGATCTTCTTAGGGTCGGCTCCGGTCGTATCCACGACAAAAGCGTAGTTTTCGGTGCTTCCCCAGTGTCTGTCGGTATCTTTATAGTATTTATTCCTTATGCGCTCCATCTTGTGGAGGCGTCTTCTTGCGGTAGCTTCCCCGATGTTATTCAGTTCTGCATGGATCTTTGCCCTGTATTCAAAATCCGCGTCAATAAAGATCTTTATAGTGGTCTCATCATCCAGAGCAAAGGTGGAAAAGCGGTTGATAAGAACACAGGGGCCTTTTTTGGCAAGAGCCCGACAGGCCTCAATCTGTGCCCTGACAAAGACTCCGGTGGGAGGAAGGGTAAGGTTTATCTCCTCCTTAGCCAGAAAATCATAAGCAGCGACTACAAACTTTTCATCATAACGGATGAACTGGTCGGCCGGTATGCCGCTTATCGCGGAGGCTTCTATAAGGATCTCCTGGTCATAGCAGGGGATCGACAGATGATCTGCTAATATTTTCGCAATCTCGGGACCGCGTGAGCAGAGCGCGCTGTCGACAGCTATGGTATAGTTGTCGGGATCCACCTGCGTGGGGTGATATGAGCGGATCACCTTTCTGTTATTTCCTATAACACGGCCCACTACGCAGCAGATGATGGATACGGCAATTCCCGCGAACAGCGGGTCAAGATCCGCGGGCAGAGACCAGACAGTTCCGAAAAGAAGGACAGTAAGAGGGCTTGCGATAACAGAGATCAGCACACAGGTGCGGTTGATCTTTCCTTTCTGCCAGAGCGCAAGCGTCATTGGCAGGAAAACAACTGAGCCGCGAAGCCCCATCGACATAAAGCCGAAGCTCAGGATGGTATCCCCGAATGGTCCGGAAGAAAGCAATACGCCAAGCACCATCACGGCAATGATTATTATCCTTGAGAATATCCGGTTGCGCCTGTCCTCGTTCATCTTATCGGAATATCTGAGGATGATGTCCCTTCTGACTATGGTTGATATCCCCATGGCAAGTCCGGCGCCGGTTCCCACTACGGCGATGAACAGAGTACCCAGGATGAGACCGCTGAGTATAGGCGGCATATACATGTTAGTAAACATGACCAGCGCGTTCTTAGCGATAATGTCCGGGAAGTTTGCTCTCATATAAAGTCCGACAAGGATCCCGGCGATACCGATAGGCGGTATCATAAACGCGCTCACAAGAGCTCCGGTTCGGGCCGCGCGGTCCGTCTTTCCGGACATAACGGCCTGTCCGTATGTCTGAGTTGTCAGAATCCCCAGTATCAATGAAACTCCCGCGCCTATATCCTTTCCGGGGCCTCTTGCGATAAGGCTGTAGAAGTTGACATGTTCGGGGTTATCTATACTGTTTATCATGCTTGTAACACCGCCAAGACCGCCTGCAAGATGGAGCACCATGATACCGCATCCGATCATTGAAACATAGATAAGCACCAGCTTAAGTATGCCTACCATGCCGGCGCCCTGTGTGCCGCCGAGAATGACATAGAGAGTCATAAAACCGGCGGTTATGATAAGGGCGGGGACCAGCCCGAGGTTGGGAGCTATAACATCGATCACCGCAGTGCCCGCGATAAGCTGGGCGATGATGTTGATGAATGTTCCCAGCGAACTCATAACAGACGCTGCCATTCCCGCTTTCGGGCCGTATTCCTTTGTGATGATGCCGATAAGCGTCATGCTTCCCGACCTTCGCCACGGGACGGTATATACAAGAGCAAGGATGAGGCATCCTATGCCTCCGCCAAGGGTAAACCACCAGGCAGAAAGGCCGTAATTAAAAGCCAGCTGCGCGGTACCTACGGTTGACGAACCGCCAACAAGAGTTCCCATGATAATGCCTGCCACAATGGGTGAAGGATTGACATTGCCGTAGCTCTGAGGCCTGGTGCCTGACCATATGGCAAGCCCTGCTATACCAAGTATGCTTATCAATAAACCGATTATCTGAAAGACTGAAAGACTCATATTATTCCCCTCTTTTAAAGCATTATAACACAGACATGAAAGATATTACGAACAATATATGTTAAACAGCCCTTCCCGGTCAGCACATTACTGCGTAAGCACATTGCTGGCGACATGCCGCTGCTCATCTGTTATATTAAAGAACGTAATGGAAGGCGCGTAACTTATGGAGAAAACCAAGGAGTAAAAAATGATAGCGTAATATGATGTGCCTATGTTGTTATACCCGAGTAAGATGGACCGGAGCGGCCGGCTGAGTATACCGGACTGCTTTGCGATGTTCATGGATATAGCCGCGCCTCATGCCGAGATGCTCGGATGCGGGACGGCAGACCTTGCCAAAAGGGATCTGTTCTGGATAACGGCAAAATCAAAGATAAAGGTATTACGCATGCCTTTCTTAATGGAGGACGTGATCGTATCAACCTGGTCGAGAACACCTCGGTAAAGCAGGTGCTACAGGGATTATTCCATTACAAAAGGAGATGAGACCCTTGTCCTCGGAACGACGCTCTGGGCAGCGGTAAATACTAAGACAGGAAAGCTCCACCGTGTGGATGAGCTGTATCCGGAGGGATTTGTGGCGCATCCGGAGATTGCCATCGAGGAGCCGTTTGTCAAATTTGACAGGGATTTTGAAGGTGAGGCATTTGCAAAGTATAGGGTGCGTTCCACTGATATTGATTTTGGCGGACACATGAATAACATTGCATATATACGCGACATAGCCGGAGCATTTTCCGCCAAGGAGTGGAGTGCCATGAATATAAAAGAAATGGAAATATATTACAAGTTATAATGCTATGAAGATGACGAGTTGGAATTTATCAGGAAAGATACAGCAGAAGGGATGCAGATATGCGTGATGTCAGGCGGAAAGCCCGCGGCATATGCAGCCATAGGTATGTAAACCTTGCGTAAAGATCAAACCTGGTATTTTTCCTTATATTCCCTGTAATATTGCTGGTATCTTTCGTCCTGCCTGTAGTCTTCTAATTTGTGGTAGTGATGCAGGTGAAGCACTTCCTCTCCGGACTCCATGACATCCAGAGCTATATTGCTGCAATGGTCGGCTATCCTTTCGTAGTCTACAATGATGTCGTTGAAGATAAAGCCGAGTTCAATAGTACATTTCTGAGCACTGACTCTTGCGATATGGTGCGATTTGAGAGTATTGCACATGTCGTCGATGTTCTCCTCTAAAGGATCAACCCTGAGAGCATTCAGCGCGTCATCATTTATAAAGCAGTCAACAGCGATATCCACCATCTCGATAAGAGCGTCCTCAAGGACTGATAATTCCCTGCGCGCTGCCTCCGAAAAGCTTATCTTTTTTTCATTTACCTCGGCAACAGCCTCCCCGACATTCCGCGCGTGGTCAGATATCCGCTCAAAGTCGGAAAGTGCACGCAGGTATTTGCTGACCTCGCGGCTTTGCGCGGCAGTCAGATTGCCTATAGTTATCTTTGAGAGATACGTTCCCAGTTTATCTTCGTACCGGTCAAGGACTTCCTCAAGCTCTTCCACCATACGAAGCGCCTCTTTACTGTTAGTGCGCCTTGCCTCAATAGCGTACTTTGCGCTGTCGCGGGCCTTAAGCGCCATATTATCGATGACCATTTTGCTGTGACTGATGGAGAGGGCAGGGTGATCCAGGAGTCTGGGTTCGAGCCTGTCCATATCAGCCCTTTCCCTGGCAGCCTCTTCGCCCTCTTTGAACAGCGCGCATACGAGCTTTTCCAGAAGAGGGATCGCGGGAGCGAGGATGATAACGATAGCGAGTCTGTAAAGTGTATTTAACAGGGCGATGGATACCATATTCATCTGTGCACCCATAAAACTGAAGTCAAAAATGGCATTGAGGCCATAGAAGATCCCTCCGCAGATGATAGCGCCGAGCACATCGATGATAAGATAGATGAACGCCGTGCGCTTTCCGTTTACGCTGGCTCCTAATGCGCTCAATACTACAGGAACAGACGCGCCTATTCCTATACCCATGAGGATGGGCAGCGCCATATCAAAGGAAACCGCGCCGGTGATGGCAAGTGCCTGCAGGATGCCGACAGACGCGCTGGCACTCTGTATAACAGCTGTTATGACAATGCCAGCGATCACTCCGAGGAACGGGTTGGAAAAGCTGGTGAGCATATTGATAAAGGCGGCATCCTCCCTGAGCGGGGATATGGCTCCGGACATAGTACTCATTCCGAACATCAGGACAGCGAAACCAAGCATTATCCCGCCTACGTTTCTGAGCGAGGTTTTTTTTGAGAACATCCAGAGTATGATACCTGCAAGAGCAACAACTCCTGTAAGGATCTCTGTGCTGAAATAGGAAGCTATTGTCGCGCCGGAACCGCCGAGACTGTTTAAACAGAGGATCCACCCCGTTATACTTGTGCCGAGAATAGCGCCGAGAATAACACTTATACCCTGACGAACCTTCATCATACCGGAGTTGACAAACCCTACTACCATTACAGATGTGGCTGAAGAGGACTGGATAACAGCAGTTACGCCGGTTCCCAGCAGGATTCCCTTAAAGGCGTTCCCGGACAGCTTATACAGGATCATCTTCATCTTATTTCCGGCCACTTTTTTAAGTGAATCGCCCATGAAGGACATTCCGAAAAGGAAAAGCGCCACACCGCCAAGCAGAGTGATAATATTAACTGCGTCCATTCAGGTCACCTCCTTCATATGCGCGGATGCGCAAAGCCACGCCGAGTTCATCACACAGGCGCCGGCTTTTTTTTCGATCTTCCTCTGAGGTTACAACATCAACTATGCTCATTTTTACATCAGGAACATAATTTTTGCAGTCCGATGTGAAGCTGAGCATTGATTCAAAAGAACCCGGGCCAAACCTGGGGCGGACCAGCCTCTGATAGCTCTCAGCGTCGGTAACATTAAGACTGACAGAAACAGAGTCTATCAGTCCCTTGAGCATAGGCGCAGTCCGTTGTCCGTTGATAAGATCCGAAAGCCCGTTTGTGTTGATCCTTATGGGGATATCCGACTTTGATCTGATATAAGCTGCGATATCCAGAAGATCCTTCAACCTTTCAGTAGGCTCTCCATAACCGCAGAAAACGGCTTCACTGTAGCCGGAAAGATCCAGCTTGTCTATAACAGCCACCACCTCTTCAACAGAGGGCTCGTGATCCAGCCAAAGCGGATCCGAACCGTAAACACTGTCTCCGTTCTGCCTTATACAGAAGGTGCAGCTGCAGGGACACCGGTTCGTTATATTGAAATAGATTTTTTTATTTACTTCGTAAGTTATAGTCTGCATGGTGTTCAGCGGTTTGTATTCCCGTCATTTAAAAGGCGCTCTTTTATTCCGGCTTTTGAGACAGCGAGTGAGAGAAGTATAAATACCACACTGCTGAAAGCCGACTGAGTCGCGTTTCCTATCCATACCATAAAGCGGGGTAAAAGCATTGCCATATAAGATAATTTCATAAATGTAGTATCCGCCCACACAGAGAACGGCTGACGGTATTAGGGCCAGAAAATTTCTTTTGCATAATATCTTTTGTGATCTCCAGGTAAAGAACAGAACCGTTACAGCCTTGATTACCAGGGAGGCGGAAGCCCATATAGCATATCCTGTGAGTACATCGGAAAGAACAGCGCCCGCGGCTGCTGCGAAGGCTGCATACGGCACGGGAAGCAAGGTTGCAACAATATAGATGAAGCCGTCGCCTATGTGCACATATCCGGTATAGCTGGGTATATGAATAAAGGCAGCAAAGACAAATATAAGCGCGGTAAAGATCCCGGTAAGTACAAGTCGTTTAAGTCTTGTGTTCAAAGGATCACTCCCCTCCTGAAAAAAATCATCAGAGTAATTATACAGTAAAGGGTGGAAGTGTCAATAACCACAAGACGGATGAAATTACAGAAGCGGTACTTATTTTAGGAGGAATTGTGTATAATATCAGGAAACACAAAGTACATCGGGATACAATAAAAAAAGAATATATTCAAATATCAACAAAAGGAGAAAAGATGGAAAAGATAAGTCATGCTGTAACAGCTGAAATGTCCGGACTTGAAGCGGCAATAAGAGCCAGGAGAAGTGTAAGGACATTTGACGGCAGAGAACTGTCACAGGAAGATAAGAAAAAACTGGAGGATTTTATAAAGACAGTTGATGATCCGTTTGGAAAAAACATAGAGTACCGGTTTATCTCCGCTAAGGAGCACGCTCTTACAAGCCCGGTGCTTGCGGGAGAGCAGATATATCTCGCAGGCAAGGTAAAAAAAGGGCCGCTTTCCGACCTGGCCTTCGGGTACAGCTTTGAACAGATAATACTCTTCGCCCGGATGCAGAATATCGCGACAGTATGGATAGCCGGAACCATGAACAGGGATGCCTTTGAAAAAGCCATTGAGCTTAAGGAGGACGAGGTGATGCCTGCAGTAACGCCTGTCGGATATGAGGCAGGAAAGATGGCTATAAAGGAAACACTTATGAGAAAGGGTGTAAAGGCCGATCAGAGATATGCCTTCAAAGAGCTTTTTTTCAATAATGATTTTTCCGCGCCGCTGGCGGATACAGGTGATGCCGTATGCCGGGCCCTGGAGATGGTAAGGCTTGCGCCGTCTGCCGTTAACAAACAGCCGTGGAGAGCGATAAGGCAGGGAGAAAACGTACACTTTTATGAGCACAAGGACAAAGGCTACGACCATGGTGAAGAGGGCGATCTTCAGAAGGTTGATGTGGGGATAGGCCTTGCACACTTTGTTCTGACCGCAAGAGAGATGGGGCTTGACGGAAGTCTTGAGGTACAGGGTCCGCAGGCAGCGCCCCCGGCTGATACGGAATATGTGATATCATGGATAGCCAAATAGCAGAAATATACAGGAGTGCTTATGGAAACAGGTATAAAAGGAAGCTGTGAATTCATCGCTGAGGAAAAACATTCCGCAAAAACAATGCTAAGCGGGACCCTGGACGTTCTGGCGACCCCGGCGCTTGTCGCTATGCTCGAAAAGGCCGCATGGGAAAGTGTGCAGCCTTATCTTGAAGAGGGATGCACGAGTGTGGGAACGCTCATGAATATCACGCATGATGCCGCTACACCGCTTGGAATGAAGGTAAGGTGCGAAAGTGAGCTGATAAAGACAGAAGGCAGAAAACTGGTATTTAATGTCGAGGCATTTGATGATAAAGGCCGTGTAGGCGGAGGAATACATGAAAGATTTATCATACAGGAGCAAAAGTTCCTTGATAAGATAGATATTCAGAAAAAATAAGATGTCTGCGCAGGCAGAACAGTTCTGAAGAAAGGATAGAATGAAATGAGCAGAAAAACAGCTTTTATCGGCTGCGGTAATATGGGAGGGGCAATACTCCGGGCAGTCAGCGGTGTGGTCGATCCGTCAGATATTTTTATCACAGATGCCGATAAGAAAAAAACGGCAGAATATGCGGCTTCCTTAGGAGTTAACGCTGCGGACGGGAATACGGAGGCCGTAAGGGAGGCGGATATCATATTCCTCTGCGTAAAGCCGCAGATAATGGGCGTTGTGCTTGGCGAGATAAGCAGTGAGCTTGAAAGCAGCCTAAAGGAAGGTAAAGAAAAACTGCTTGTGTCCATTGCCGCGGGGCTTACGATTGATACGCTTAGGGGAATGCTTAAGGGTGAAGCGAAAAAGGCAGGGCTTATCAGGATGATGCAGAATACCCCTGTTTCGATAGGCGAGGGCATGGTGGCACTCACTCCGGGCGAGGGAACAGATTCCGGATATATTGACGAGCTGAAGGATATGTTAAAAAAGGCGGGGAAAACAAAGGAGATACCCGAAAAGGAGATGGATGCTTTTACGGTGCTCAGCGGATGCACACCGGCATATGTGTATATGTTCATAGACGCTCTGGCAGACGCAGCATGCGTTATAGGCGTTCCCCGCGACAGGGCTCTTGACTACATCACGCAGACGATAAAAGGTTCTGTAAAGATGGTGGAAGAGACAGGAAAACATCCGCAGCAGCTCAAGGATGAGGTCTGCTCACCGGGAGGATCGACAATAGCAGGTGTTGCAAAGCTTGAGGAGAACGGGTTTCGCGCATCGGTATTAGATGCAATAAGTGAGGCTTATAAAAAGACCGCTGATCTCGGGAAAAGCAAAAGAGAATGTTGAAGATCGAAAATAAACAAGTGTCAGGGGACGGTACTGAAAAATATCTTTTTGAGCTTTCGGACGGGATCCTGATAGAAACAGTATTTATGAGGAACAGGTACGGAAACAGTGTATGTGTTTCATCACAGGCAGGGTGCAGCATGGGCTGCGCCTTTTGCGCGTCAGGGCTAAAGAAAAAAATAAGAAATCTGACCGCAGATGAGATGGCTGCGCAGGTATTTTCCGCTTCCGGCGGCAAAAAGGTGACGCACGTTGTTGTAATGGGGACGGGGGAGCCTTTTGATAACTATGATGAGGTAATAGCCTTCTGTGATCTGATAAGTGATGAAAAAAAGACAAAGACGGCAGCAGACCTTGAAGCTGTAGCTCCGCGGCATATAACAGTGAGCACCTGCGGTATAGTCCCGGCTATATATAAGTTCGCGACGGCTCCGAAAAAATATAATCTGGCGATATCCCTCCATGCGCCTGCCGATGAGATAAGAAATACGCTGATGCCGGTGAATAAAAAGTATCCGCTCGACGCGGTGATAAAAGCGGCCGGCGACTATACAAAGGCAACCGGAAGAAGAGTGACATTTGAGTACATACTTCTGGATGGACTGAATGACAGCGAAGAATGCGGCCGGCTTCTTGCGAGTCTTTTGGCTCCGGACAGGGAAGGCTTTTATGTGAACCTGATACCGTATAACGCAGTAGAGGAATTCGGCTTTAAGGGTTCGGGAAAGGATAAGTCGCTGAGGTTCTATGATGTTCTCATGAAAAACGGGATAAAAGCAACTCTCAGGAAGGAAAGAGGAGCTGATATAGACGCGGCATGCGGTCAGCTGAGGATGAGCAGGCTTACTCTATGATGTTTGCCCGGACCTTCTCCTCGATGATACCGCGGACTTTTTCAGGCAGTTCATCGCGTTCGGCAACAGAAAGCCCCCCGGTAGCTATAGGCGGCATAAATTCCACAGTCATTCTTTCCGGCTTAAGGCGGGGGGCATGGTCTTCGAAGATGCGGCTTGAACCGTTAAAGGCAACCGGGATTATGGGAACTCCGGCCTTTGTAGCAAGCTTAAAGCTGCCCTTTTTAAACGGAAGCAGCTCGCCGTCAACCTTTGATCTGGTCCCTTCCGGAAAGATCCACATAGATATTCCGGCTTTAAGCTTGTTGATGCCCTCGAGGATAGTCTCCATGCCCTGGCGTCTGTCGCTTCTGTCCAGGAAAAGACAGTGAACAGAGCTCATCCACCAGCCTATAAGAGGCCATTTTTTCATCTCTTTTTTTGCTATAAAGCCGGTGGGCCCCGGCATCTTGGGGTAGGCTGCGATTATATCGAAAAAACCGCGGTGGTTGCCGATATATACAACAGCCTCACAGGCTTTCGGCAGATTTTCCAGACCTTTATATTCTATCTGCGCGCCGCTTATAAGCTGTGCGAGCCGCATATTGAACTGAACAAAGGAAAGAGCCATGCGGTCTTTTTTCTCTCCGTTGAACAATCCCACGATCAAGATAAGGGGATAAACGAATAAAGTAGCTATAATGCAGAGTATAACGCATATACCTAAAATAATAAGCCTGATCATGGCTACATAGTAGCATTTTATTGAATTTAAGTAAAGAATTGGATATAATGAGGAGCAATGCGTAAATGCAGTTTCAAGAGGCCTTAAGGGGGGTGGAGAGGAGTGATTATGGACAAGAGAAATCTGACATTGCTTACGGATTTTTATGAACTGACCATGATGCAGGGCTACTATAAAGCCGGTAACACAAACACAGTTGTTTTTGACGCTTTTTACAGAAAAAATCCGTTTGACAGTGGATATGCCATAGCATGCGGGCTTGAACAGGTAATAGATTATATAAAAAATCTCAATTTTTCGTATGAGGATATTGCGTACCTGAGGAGTCTCAATGCCTTTGACGATGATTTTCTGGACTATCTCAGTTCATATCATTTTACGGGTGATATATATGCCGTTCCCGAGGGCACGGCAGTTTTTCCGTATGAACCGCTGGTTAAGGTTGTAGCGCCTATAATGGAGGCGCAGCTTCTGGAAGCGGCGCTGCTCAATATCATAAATCACCAGAGCCTTATAGCCACAAAGGCCAGCAGAGTAGTATACGCGGCAGGCGGCGGAGTTATGGAGTTCGGACTCAGAAGGGCTCAGGGGCCTGATGCCGGGATATACGGCGCGAGAGCGGCATGTATCGCGGGCTGTGTGGGAACCTCCAATGTGCTTGCGGGCCAGATGTTTGATGTGGGCGTGAAGGGCACGCACGCGCACAGCTGGGTAATGAGTTTTCCGGATGAGTATACAGCCTTTAAAACATATGCCAGGCTTTACCCGAATGCCTGCATACTTCTTGCTGATACCTATGACACTCTTGATTCGGGCGTGCCGAATGCCATAAGAGTGTTCAGGGAATTAAAAGAGGAAGGTATAGAACTAGGGGTGTACGGGATACGTCTCGACTCGGGCGACCTTGCCTATCTTTCAAAAAAAGCAAGGGTGATGCTTGATGAAGCGGGATTTCCTGATGCCATCATATCCGCGTCCTCGGATCTTGATGAAAACCTTATTTATTCTCTTAAGACCCAGGGGGCAAAGATAACGTCCTGGGGTGTGGGAACAAATCTGATAACAGCAAAGGACTGCCCGTCATTCGGCGGAGTCTACAAGCTTGTTGCGATACAGGATGAAAAGACAGGAGAGTATATACCTAAGATAAAGGTGTCCGAAAACATAGAAAAGATAACTAACCCCGGAAATAAGACAATATACAGGATATATGACAGAGAAAACAAAAAGATAATCGGAGATCTCATAGCGCTGGCGGATGAAAAGTTCCCGGAGGATGAGGACATCCTTCTGTTCGATCAGCTAAGCACATGGAAGAAAACTCTGGTTAAGGCGGGGACCTTTGAGATCAGGGAGCTGCTTGTGCCCGTTTTTGAAAAGGGCGTGTGTGTATATGACACACCATCTGTTGATGAGATAACGAAAAACTGCGAGAAGGAACTGAATACCTTGTGGGATGAGACAAGGCGTCTTGTGAACCCGAGCAAGGTATATGTTGATCTTTCCGACAAACTATACAGGATCAAGCAGGACCTGCTTGACAAAGCTCATAACGGCTGAGGGCCGGAGCATACTGAAACGGCAAGAAAAGTACAGGGAGGAATTTAAATTGTACGATAAGGTTTCCACAGATCTTAATTTCACGGCAAGAGAAAAAAATGTAGAGAAGTTCTGGAAGGATAACAATATCTTTGAAAAGAGCATGGAAGAGAAGAAGGGCTGTCCTCAGTATATGTTTTATGACGGACCGCCTACGGCAAACGGGAAGCCGCATATAGGACATGTTCTCACACGTGTGATCAAGGATCTGTTTCCGCGGTTTTGGACCATGAAGGGCTATGAGGTTCCGCGTAAGGCTGGCTGGGATACTCACGGTCTCCCGGTGGAGATAGAGGTTGAAAAGCTTTTAGGCCTTGACGGTAAGGAGCAGATAGAGGAATACGGACTGGCTCCCTTTATCGACAAATGTAAAGAAAGTGTCTGGAAGTATAAGGAAATGTGGGAGGACTTCTCATTCACGGTAGGCTTCTGGGCCGATATGGAGAACCCCTATGTCACTTACGAAAATGATTATATCGAATCTGTCTGGTGGTCGCTGAAGAAGATATGGGACAGAGGTCTTTTGTATAAAGGCTATAAGGTCGTTCCTTACTGCCCGAGATGCGGAACCCCGCTTTCAAGCCATGAAGTGGCTCAGGGATATAAGGATGTAAAGGAACGTTCGGCAATAGTAAAGTTCAAGGCGGCGGGCGAAAACGCGTACTTCCTCGCATGGACAACAACGCCGTGGACGCTCCCGTCAAATACCGCGCTGTGTGTAAATCCGGATGAGACCTATGTAAAGGTACAGAAGGATGACGAGTTTTTCTATCTGGCACAGGCTCTGTGTGATACCGTGCTTGGTGAGGATTCATACACAGTGATCAAAAAGTATACAGGCAGAGAGCTTGAGCACAAGGAATATCACCCGCTTTTCCCGAATGTTGACTACAGCAGGATAAAAGGAAAGATGCATTTCGTCACATGCGACGATTACGTTACCCTCACAGATGGTACGGGAATCGTTCATATAGCGCCAGCATTCGGTGAGGATGACTCACGCATAGGTAAAGAGTACGGGCTTCCGTTTGTACAGTATGTCGATTCGAAGGGTGAGATGACCGGCGAGACGCCATGGAAGGGGGTTTTCGTTAAAGACGCGGACAAGCTGATACTTAAGGACCTTAAAGAAAGAGGCGTGCTCTTTGCCGCGCCTGAGTTTGAGCACAGCTATCCGTTCTGCTGGAGATGTGATACCCCTCTTATATACTACGCAAGGGAAAGCTGGTATATAAAGATGACAGAGGTCAGGGACGACCTTATCAAAAACAACAATACGGTAAACTGGATACCGCCGAGCCTTGGCAAGGGCCGCTTTGGGGACTGGCTGGAGAATGTTCAGGACTGGGCGCTTTCAAGAAACCGTTACTGGGGAACACCTCTTAATATCTGGGAATGTGAATGCGGACACAGGCACTGTGCAGGAAGCATCGAAGAGCTTAAGCGCATGTCGGACAACTGCCCGGAGGATATTGAGCTGCACAAGCCGTATATAGACGAGGTTACACTTAATTGCCCGGAATGCGGGAAGCAGATGAAGCGCGTTCCCGAGGTGATCGACTGCTGGTATGATTCAGGCTCAATGCCGTTTGCCCAGTACCACTATCCTTTTGAAAACCGTGAATATTTTGAGGAACACTTCCCGGCGGACTTTATATCAGAGGCGGTAGACCAGACAAGAGGATGGTTCTACTCCCTTATGGCGATATCCACGCTTGTGTTTAACAAGGCTCCTTATAAGAATGTTATAGTCATGGGGCATGTCCAGGATAAGGACGGTCAGAAAATGAGCAAGAGCAAGGGAAACGCGGTGGATCCTTTTGACGCGCTCAACACCTACGGCGCGGATGCCATCAGGTGGTATTTCTATACTAACTCGGCGCCGTGGCTTCCAAACCGTTTCTACGGAGACGCAGTGGTGGAAGGTCAGAGGAAATTTATGGGCACCTTGTGGAACACTTATGCTTTCTATGTGCTGTATGCGAATATTGACGCATTTGATCCTTCAGGGTATACCCTGGAACCGGATAAGCTTCCCGTAATGGACAAGTGGATCCTTTCAAAGCTGAACTCCATGATAGCAGAGGTTGACCGGAATATGACTGAATACAGGATACCGGAGTCCGGCAGGGCGCTTGAAGGGTTTATAGATGATCTCAGCAACTGGTATGTCAGAAGATGCCGCGAGAGATTCTGGGCTAAGGGAATGGAGCAGGATAAGATAAATGCGTACATGACTCTTTACACCTGCCTTGAGGAATTCTGCAGGGCAGCGGCGCCATTCATTCCGTTTATGACAGAGGATATCTATCAGAATCTTGTGCGCAAAAACGATACTTTCGCGCCTGAGAGCATCCACCTTTGTGAATACCCCGTTGCGGATCAGGAAATGATAGATAAAGAGCTTGAGGAAAATATGCAGAGAGTTCTGCAGGCTGTTGTCATGGGACGTGCCTGCAGGAACAATTCCGGTATAAAGAACCGCCAGCCTCTTGCCGCAATGTATATCAAGGCTCCGTGGGAGCTTACGGGCTTCTACACGGATATAATCAGGGACGAGCTGAATGTTAAAGCGATAGAGATGAAGGAGGATGTAAGGGCATATTCATCATATTCCTTCAAACCACAGCTTAAGAGTGTTGGCCCTAAGTTCGGCAAACAGGTGGGAGAGATCAGGAGCGCGCTGGCCTCGCTTGACGGAAATGACGCCATGGATGAGCTTAATGAAAAGGGAAGCATAAAGCTTTCTCTTCCATCCGGTGAGGTCGGACTTGGAAAAGAAGACCTTCTTATAGAAACCGCTCAGGTAGAGGGCTATGAGTCGATGAGCGATAACGGAATAACGGTAGTGCTTGATCTGAATCTTACAGAAGAGCTTATAGAAGAGGGCTTCATCAGGGAGATGGTCAGCAAGATACAGACCATGAGAAAGGAAGCTGATTTTGAGGTTATGGACATGATAACTATTTATGTCGGCGGAAATGAGAAACTCGAAGATATAGTAAGCAGAAAGAAAGAGCTGATGCTCACCGATGTTATGGCAACGGATGTTATCGCCGGTAAGACAGACGGGATAACAAAGGAATGGGATATCAACGGAGAGAACGTGACAATAGGCATACAAAAGAATTAAAACAGTCCTGCCGCCCGGAAAGGGGAGGAAGCGAATGTAAAAAGCCCGCTCGATTTTTTTCTCGAACGGGCTTTTAATGAATTTCCAGAAGTCTCACTATATAACCTCTCTTTCTATATTATCTTTTTTTCGAGCTTACTTTCCCATCGGACCGTACCTCTCTTTTTCTTTTCGCAGACTCTTTCGATTTAGACTTTTTTCATACACTTTCCTTGTATTAAGATGAAGCTCTTTAAACCATGTTCTAATTCGTTTATCTGCTTTCTATGGTCAGATTGTACTAATGAATGTCGGAAATGTCAATACGCGTTGTAAAATTTTAACAAAATTAAAAAAGCCTTAACAAAAGGCGGTGCTACTAAGGGATTTTTAGAGAACATTTGTAAATGACGTTTTCAAGCGGTATGAAACAAAGAAAATCTAAAATCGGAGGTAGCACTATGGCAGCTAAGAATTGCAGAAACATGAAGGTTTATGAGCAGAGCGGGTATCATTACAAGTCCACGCCAACTATTATGCTGAAAGGGCTGTGGCTTAAGGAGTTTGGATTCTCAGAGGGCACACAGATTCAGGTACAGTGTGAGGATTGCAAGCTGATAATCACAAAGGCTCAAAAGCCTGTCACAGAGTAAAATTTTGTAGCAATAACAATTGCAGCCGAGGCAGTAACGAAAGGTTACCACCTCGGCTGTTTGTTATTCACCCTTGAAGTATTTCTCGGTTTGTTTATCAAATTCTGATACATATTCTTGATCCTGACGCACACGGAAGATATCATATTCCTTTGCAGCCTTTTCGATAGCCTGCTCATGAGAGATTCTTCCTTTACCTTCAAGAACCTTACGCCTGTTGTTGCTTAAAAACTGATTGGTCTGATCTACCCAGTCCTGCATGCTCATGAGAACTTCATCCTCAGCCATAAGCTCAGCATAATCAATAAACATTGTAACAAGCCTGTTTAGACGGGACATTTCCTTTTCATTGAGATAATTCTTGGCAACAACAATATCTCTTTTTAATATCTTGCCATCTGGGGCATCCTTCCATGTGGTAAGCCCCATCGTAGGCTGCTCTGCATCAGCACGGTCATAGATTAGTTCTGCCGCAGTCTTCCCGGTAACAGCGAAATGAAGCTTATTCTGCACGAAAGCATAAAAAGCTCTTGTGGTCTCGCTGTTCTTATCATAATCATAGCTGCACTGTTCAAATACATCTGTGATTTTCTGATAAGCTCTGCGCTCGCTGGCACGAATCTCACGAATGCGCTCCAGCAATTCATCAAAGTAATCTTTTCCAAAAGGCTTTCCGTTCTTGAGCATATCATCATTAAGTACAAAGCCCTTTGTAATATATTCTTTCAGTGTTTTGGTAGCCCATTGACGGAATTTTGTTGCTTTCTTTGAATTTACACGGTAGCCCACGGCAATTATAGCGTCCAAACTGTAGAATTCAGGCGTACGCTTAACTTTTCTGTTACCTTCTAATTGAACTATTTCCATTTTGGAAACAGTTGCCTCTTTTTCTAATTCTCCCTCATCAAATATATTCTGCAAATGCTTAGAAATAGCAGGAACATTTACATCAAATAATTCTGCCATTGCTTTCTGTGTCAACCAAAATGTTTCATCCTTAAAAAATACGCTGACACAGACATTTGTATCATCTATCTGATAGAGGACGATGTCATGTTTTTGTTCCATTTACTGACCATCCTTTCCGCTTCCCTGCATTTCAGAAACTGCTTTTGCATAAGCTTCTATTGCCTTTAAATTCGGAGTAGGATTTTGCAGCATTTCAAAGTCTGCATCAAATTCTTTGGAACGACTATCTCTGTTGAAGAAGTGAAAACCCCATATGTGATAATTATTATCATCTACAAAAGTCTTTACTGGGACAGCTTTGCCTTTTAACTGTTTCAAAAATTCTTCTTTCCACTTATCGTTTTCTAAAAGATGTGTGCCCTTTGGCTCTATAAACACCTGCAATTGCTCAAATCCATCTTCTTTATCTTTTTGTAAAAACAGAACATAATCAGGCTCGAAACGCTCACCTCCATCAAACGAGTAAATATGCATCTGTCTCTCGTTACGCATTAAATATACTTTTGAATAGATTGCCTTTAGCTTATCTACATAACTTTGAAAATATGCGACAAACGCTTTTTCTTCTGATGTACCATAATTATCTGTAAAAGCGAACCATTCTTCACCCTTTAAGTCAATTCGTATATCAACAGGAACAGTTATATCATTTTGTGAAACACCTATGCCGCCGTCTTTAATATCTGTATAATTGACTGTTTTATCTTTAAACACATCTCTAATATTAACTGCACGAAAATTATATGTTCCTTCGTATTCTTCCTCAATAGCGGCTATTGAAGAAGATATTTTACTTAGTACTGATGAAACAGCATTACTTAGTACGTCAACCGGTGGGACTTCATACTTACTGCGAATCTCAATTTTTATGTTCCCCAGATAATTACCGTCCATGATAAACTCACGTGTCGACTTAAGATTAGGATAACGGCTCTTTAACGAGTTGAATTTACAGATTGGTATCCGTGCAAGAGCCTTGTTTACTATTGCATAGTTAATTCTTGCGATATCTCCGATAGTAGTGATAAACAGTTTAGGTTTATTTTTACTATCAGAGGAAATGTTCTGATTTTCATCCAGAATTATATCCTCCCCTGAGCCGCCGGTTGCAATCACAACTGAGTAAACCTTATCCCGCACCGATGGTAATAACCCGGTAACATCTGCACGGCTTTTAACAACACGATCATTCATAAAAATCAGTCCGGATTTGTATAAATCATCCTGCTTAAAGTCCTCTTTCAGAACGTAATGTCTAGCAACGGTCTTATCAGGATCAATACCAATCTCTCGAAGTGCATTATGTAATTCACCTATATATCTGCTGTCATTTTGGCAATGATAATAAAGTTCTTCACAAATACGAAGTTCATTGTCAATATCATCATCATATTTTCTCTGAAACTTCGTTTGCTCATCCTGTATCTTGAATGGACAATATCTGGCACCTCTCCCGATAAGCTGTGCTTCAGATACAGTAGCCGGTGAAATTTTCTTCCCTCCGGACTGCCTTGTTTCATATAATCGCACGATATCGAATAAATTTAAGACATCCCATCCTTCATCGAGCTTCTTAACTTCAAACACAGCTCTGTAAGGATTCGAGGCATCTTCCAGAGAGTTTAGTAAAATCTGCTTTGTATCTGCTTCCTTATCATCATTTACTGATACACAGTGTTCTTCCGAAAAGTCTTCTCTTAATTCCTGTGCCAGCATATCAAAAGTAATGCCCCTTGATGCAAAATACTCATATGCAAAGTTCATTGTAGGGTTATCAATTAAGCCGGAAATTCTTTCTAACGAACTACCATTAAGATTTCTTACCGTTTCAATAAAAGCTTCCATGAAATCTTTACTTTCCTGAATCTTAGCTGCTTTAAATAGAATGACAGGTTTAACAGACAATTGATGATCCTGAAAAACTTTTAATCTGTATTGGCTCAGTACAAGCGCTTGTATGCTTCTGTCCATAATACCCATGTCTGAGCGAAGAGTCTTTATTTCTTTTGAGTAAAGATCAGCACGGAATTTATGCAGTGGATAGTCGAATATAATTTTGTTTTCATACTCTGCACGGATCATTGGATTAGCCAAATCACATGTGGCAGTAAATTCAAGTAGTATGTTTTCACTGTTTCTCTCAAAAATATTTTTAACAGTCTGTTCCCATGAATGAGAGTTTTCTTCCTCATCCCTGCTAGGTTTCTTTGTAGAAACATTTAAGTGATGTGCTTCATCAGAAATGAGAACCGTCCTAATGTCAGTAAAATCATCAAAAGTAATTCCGTTCTCCCTAGCAAACCACATATCTGTATGGAGACCTTGTGTAGTTGAAAAGCAGATATTAATTGCGTCAGGGTCTGCCGCCTGAAAATTTTCTACTTTTTTTACCCGAATACGTTCTCCGTCCAGGAAGATTTCTTCTGAAAAGAGATATTTGCTGGATGCAGCATTCAGGAAATTTTCTTCTGTTTTCTTTACGATGGTCGAGAGATTAACAAAAAACAAAAAGTTCCTGTAACCTTTTTTATAAAGGTAAAGCATCAGCCCTGCCATTATTAATGTTTTTCCACTACCGGTTGCCATATGAAAAAGAACCTGGGTAGGGTGAGGGCATTTCGGGCTTTCATAATGTGTGATAAAGTTTTCAAATGCAGTAATCTGATAAGGGCGAAGCTCGAATTCCGGATTTAGATTATCTGGAATGTATACTGGCATGTCAGCTGTATATCCGCTTTCGCGCAAATAATCTATTTTCTCATGTAAGAATGCCATCAGTTACACCTCCCCATAAAAGCTTCTTGTAAACGCCTTGTCAGTGTCGCTGATTGCAAATTCTTCATCATCAATATCACAATAGTTCACATAGAGTAGATTTTTATCTAACAGCTCCATTAAAAAACGCTTCTGGTCATCGAGAGACAGAGAATTAAAGTCATCAGCATTTACATCTATGTCTTTCGGATTTACCTTACTACTGATAAAACCTGTCGCAATAATTCTTGTATAAATATCTTTTATTGCATCTGAAGAAGTGGCCGTCTGAATCTCATCCACAAAATTCTGGTTCGCCTTTGCCAGTTCGCAGTAGATAAATGAGCCGCCACCTTGCCAATTTACATCGGCAGAAATACCGCCTTGTTCACCAGCAATTACCTTACTTAGTCTCTCTACTGATAAACTTTCAATATAATCTAGTTGTTCGATACCAATATATTTTCTTCCCATTTTATGGGCAACCGCAGCCGTTGTTCCTGAACCAAGAAAGAAATCCATTACGATATCATTTTCTGATGTTGCGACATCCAGTATACTTTTTATTAAATTTTCGGGCTTGGCATAATCAAATTCATCTCTTCCAAACAATTCATCAATTTGAGAATTACCATCAGCATTTTTGGAGTTATTTAGAATATTCTGCAAGAATGACTGTATTTGGAAATCAGAAATTACGGCACTCAGTTTTCCGTTTTTATCGTCATCCTCTTTAAATTTTCTGGAATAAGGTTTGGATATATTCAAAAAATCATAGTCATCAGGAAAAACGATGGCTCCCTTATTATAATAATCATCAAATGTATCCTTAGTAACAGCCCAAGTTCTCTTTTCACTTGCAGGGTATTCTTTCTTTGTTTTTGGATCAATCATTGTAAAGAAAGAATTTGGACGTTTGCTTGCAGGTTGCTGTGAAGTTAAGTCAGCAAGTCTCCAAGGTCTTCCCGGAAAGTCTTCCGTTTCATAATACTGTCGTTCTACATGCCTTCCGACTACCGCCTGACTGTCTGGAACATTTGTATAGACAAGTAACCAATCAAAATCCTGTGAAAGATTAAAAGGAACATCTGATTTTCCGCTTCTGGTACGTCTGGGAATGGTTCCAACAAAGTGATCTGCGCCAAATATATCGTCTGCCATTACTTTAAGATAGTGCATACCATCTTCGCTTATATTTATCCATATTGTTCCACCTTCACATAGTAATCGTTTTGCCAGTTCTAGACGGTTTTTCATGAATACAAGCCATGTAGAAAGATGAAAATTTGAATTGTATTTAAATGTATCGGTAGCACTTGTATTCTTGAAATAGTATGGCGGATCAATATAAATACACTTCACACGATTTTCATATCTTTTAATAAGAGATGCCAATGCAAAGAGATTATTACCTCTTATGATAAGATTATCCTCATTTGTATACTCATTTGTATTGTGCTCACCGCTTTGATCGTATTGCTTTACATTTGTTAAAACTTTTGGAAAGAGTAGTCTATCTACTTCATCCGGAGCCAATGTTTCATTATAGAAAATTTCTGCTCTCTTTTGATCTTCTTTAGTCTGCCCGCCTTCCAGTACACAGTCTTTATATGGAAATACCAATTCAACCTTTCCTGTCATGGATATAATATTTCCAATTTCATCAGCAAGACCAATCTTATTTTTGTATCTTGTATAGCTATCCGGAAGAAATTCCCTGTTGTTTACAACCCACCCAAATCCAACTTTATCAAAAACTGCGATGCCGGATACTTCTTTGAAGAAATGAGATTTTGTTGTTTCGTTAGAAAGTAATAGAGAAAGTAGCTTCTCATCCATCTGCATAGCAGCTTCATATACAGCATTCCTTAACAAGGTACCGTCCTCTGCAAAGAATCTTGCATCCTGTTTTAGAACCTCTAATACTTCATCATAAAAATTAGCCATTTTTCAATCTCCTTATGTGTAAATCTATTGGGGAAGGGGGTATATAAATCCCTAAACAAGCATTTTCTGTAGAACCGCTGCTCCCCATCGTGTGCAAAATCGCAAAATGCAATAGGGGGGTTATGATCGGAAAGTAACCATAATATCTATTCCACTTACATCCTCAGATGTTCCCTGATTCCTGCACCTTTCGGCTTCAGTTTTTATTAAATAATCCACAGTTTGCTTGCCATAATCATCTATTGAAAGATAGAGCTTAATAAGATCCATCAGTTCATCCTCTGTTGACCATTTTCCTAATTTTTCAATAGCTTCCGCTGATAGTGTAGCAGAAGAAGCATCATCCGATTGCCCTAACATATAATCCGTCCGAACATCAAATAGTTCCGATAGTGTACACAGCGTTTCAAAATCAGGTTTTCTTTTACCGACTTCCCACATAGCGATGGTGCCTTTGGAAACGCCTAATTTGTTTGCTAAAGATACTTGTGTGTACCCATTTTTCTTACGTAATTCCTTTAATCTCTCTCCAAACATATCATTTCTCCATGAAAACATAAAAACATAAAAACACTTACTTATCGTAGCACAACTCGTGAGAAAAGAAAACTACTTTTTACATAATTATATTATTTTCTACAACATTATGTGAGATTTTATATTGACTTTTATACCTGATTATGTTAAAGTCATAGTGTAGTTAATGAAATTCCTTCTATGGAGGCCCTGCTCCATCGCCAGGGAATCAGAGTCAATCAAAGTAAATATAAGACAAATATAGAGTCAATCAGAGTCAAACACCGGAAATCCGAGTCAATCAGAGTTCCGGTGTTTTTTGGTCTAAATTTACGAAAGGAGCAATTGATTATGGTGATGGATAAAACAACGATGAGCGTTCAGGAGCTTTCCGCACAGATGGGTATCTCACTTCCCAAAGCCTATGCGCTGGTAAAACAGCCGGGCTTTCCTACCATCAAAATCGGTACCAGAATCCTCATACCTATTGAAGCCTACAAGGAATGGCTGCTTAGAACTTCAATCAAAGACTAACAGATACCAAATTTCAGCGGAAGGAGGTAACCATAAGTGGTATCCCAGACTTTGATTGAAGAATTAAAACAACAGAAAATATGGCTTATCTACTTTAAGACCATTACAAAGAACGGCAATACTACCAAATCGCCTTGTTCTGCAAAAAATACTGCTACTGGAGCTGATAAGGCACACGCTGATACACTTGCAACCTATGATGAAGCAATTGCCGCTATGAAGCTTTATGAAGCGGATGGAGTTGGTCTTGTTATACCTGAAGATTATTTTCTTTTGGATATAGACCACAGGGAACTGTCAGATCCGTTTGTGCGGATGATGCTTGCAAGGTTTGATACCTATACAGAATATTCCCCAAGCGGAAACGGCATTCACATATTAGGTAAGCTCGATAGAGACAAACTGCCTATTTACTATGATGAGAAAA
>JAZRZO010000057.1:0-18051 GCA_045601405.1 Lachnospiraceae bacterium
AAAGAAGTAAACAACTTCTTTCCCTGCCTTCCCGACGAGGGACGGGTGTGGGCAGAGCCCACAAAATAAAACTGGCCCCAGCAAAATAGCCGGGGCTAATGTTTCAATTTTTTCGGGACATTTTCCAAAATGCTTGACATACCATATTATTGAAAATTTTAATTTGTCCCGGAGAATGGAAATACCGTACCGCTCATCCGTTTCTTAAGAGAGCCTCCCCCCGGAGGGGAAGGCTGAGTAAATGATCTGCATTGCAGATGTATAAGTTTGAAGTATTATTTTGCGGTTGCTTTTGCGCCCTCTTCTTCGAGTTTCGCGATAAGGTCATCAGCTTCTGCCTTTGAAATAGCTTCCTTGATAACTGAAGGAGCGTTGTCAACAAGCTCTTTTGCTTCTTTAAGACCAAGTCCTGTGTAATCACGGACAACCTTGATAACTTTAACTTTGTTAGGTCCGATCTCTGTGAGCTCGACATCAAATTCTGTCTTTTCTTCTGCTGCTCCGCCTGCCTCTGCCCCCGGTGCTGCTACAACTGCAACGCCTGCTGCTGCGGATACTCCGAATTCTTCTTCACATGCTTTAACAAGCTCATTTAATTCCAGTACCGATAACTCTTTGATAGCTTCGATAAATTCTTCTGTTGTTAATTTTGCCATTGTTTTTCTCCTTTATATATGACTGTGTTATTCCTTGGTTTCCTCAGCGGGAGCTTCTTCTGCCGGTGCTTCAGCTGTGGGAGCCTCCTCTGCCGGTGCTTCCTCTGCCGGTGCTTCTTCTGTGGCAGCTTCCTCTTTTGCTTCTGTTCCTTCTGCTGCCGCACCGCCGCCGGCTTCCGCGATCTGGTTAAGCACTCTTGCAAAGTTTGCTACAGGCGACTGTATGCTTCCAAGAAGCTTTGAGAGCAGCTCTTCCCTTGGCGGGACTAACGCTATCTTCGCTATTCCTTCGGCATCATAATATGCGCCTTCAACAACGCCTGCCTTAAGCTCAAGCTCAGTTGCTTCTTTTGCGAATTTGCTCAGGATCCTGGCCGGCGTGGTTGCATCTTCCTTTGAAATAGCAATAGCTGTAGGTCCTGCGAGATGCTGCGTAAGCTCCTCGAACTCTGTGCCTTTTACCGCAAAGCCTATCATAGAGTTCTTGTAGACTTTGTAAACAACGCCGGCTTCTCTTAACTGTTTGCGCAGATTTGTGTCCTGTTCAACAGTAAGGCCTCTGTAGTCTACGAGAACAGCTGACTGCGCACCGTCAAGGTGTGCTGCGATCTCATTGATGACCGGCTGTTTAAGTTCGACTTTTGCCATTTTATTCCTCCTTATGATCTTATATTTAAAAACCCTCTCTGCGCGAAAACAGAGAGGGAGCGTTCTTACTCTTTGTTCCTCGGCAGGTTGATCTACGTTACGCTTTTTTGCACCTGCTGTCTTCGGCAATAAAAGATTTTTATTCAGTATTATTTTTTTGATCGCTTTTTATATCAGTTAGCAAGCTTAGCCACGTTAATCCTTACTCCGGGCCCCATGGTTGATGCCACGGTTACGTTCTTAAGGTATGTTCCCTTAAGTGCCGCCGGGCGCGCCTTGATAATGGCGTCCATGAGAGTTCTGAAGTTTTCCTCCAGCTGCTCCGCGGTAAAGGATACCTTGCCGACCGGAACATGGACGATGTTTGCCTTGTCAAGCCTGTATTCTATCTTACCGGCTTTGATCTCTGCTATCGCCTTGGCCACATCCATGGTTACCGTGCCCGCCTTAGGATTCGGCATAAGACCCTTAGGGCCGAGAACCTTACCTAAGCGTCCCACAACGCCCATCATATCGGGAGTTGCTACAACTACATCATATTCAAACCAGTTTTCGTTTTGGATCTTCGGTATAAGCTCTTCCGCGCCTACAAAATCAGCGCCTGCTTCCTGTGCTTCTTTTTCCTTCTCTCCCTTGGCGAAAACAAGAACTCTTACAGACTTTCCTGTTCCGTTCGGAAGAACCACCGCGCCTCTGATCTGCTGATCGGCGTGACGGCCGTCGCACCCTGTTCTGATGTGTGCCTCAACAGTTTCATCAAAGCCTGCTGTTGACGCATCTTTCACAAGCGCAAACGCTTCATTAACATCATAAAGTGCTGCTCTGTCGACCTTTTTTGCTGCTTCCGTATACTTCTTTCCGTGTTTCATCTTTTACCTCCTGTGGTCCGTGCGGAGCATTTCGCTCCTCCCACTGCTACAAATTTATTCTTCTACAGTAACACCCATAGAACGGCATGTGCCTTCGATCATGCTCATCGCAGCTTCTATCGACGCCGCGTTAAGATCAGGCATCTTTGTTTCCGCTATCTGGCGGATGTCGTCCTTTGATATCTTTGCAACCTTTTTAACATTCGGCTCTCCCGACCCGGACTCTATCTTACATGCTTTTTTTATGAGCACTGCTGCCGGAGGAGTCTTGGTGATAAAGGTAAAGCTTCTGTCGGCATACACTGTGATAACAACAGGGATGAGCATACCGGTCTGGTCCGCTGTTCTGGCGTTAAACTCCTTTGTAAACTGTACGATGTTAACACCGTACTGTCCGAGAGCCGGACCAACCGGCGGCGCAGGACTTGCCTTGCCGGCTTCTATCTGTAATTTGATATATCCTTCAATCTTCTTTGCCATGTCTTTTGCATCTCCCTTTCTTCTTCAAAGCATAAAGAATTGTCTACATTTTCTTAATGTCCATAAAGCTTATGTCTACAGGGGTTTCCCTTCCGAACATATCCACGTTTATGGTCACGGTCTGCTTGCTTTCGTTGACCGCCGCCACCTTGCCTACCGTACCTTCCCATACGCCTGCTATTGCCGTTACCAGATCTCCCACATTGTAGGATATGACGATCTGTTCTGCTTCGGAGATGAGCGGCTTCACCTCTTCTTCAGAGAGCGGAACAGGTTTGGACTCAGGACCTACAAAGCCTGTGACTCCTCTGGTATTTCTTACGACATACCAGGTTTTGTCGTTCATTATCATATTCACAAGAACGTATCCCGGAAATCTTTTTTTCTGTATCTGTTTTCTCGAGCCGTTCTTTATCTCCACAACATCCTGCATCGGTATCAGTACTTCAAATATCTGATCCTGCAGCTTTCTGTTTACAATGGTTTTTTCTATATTAGCTTTTACTTTATTCTCATAGCCGGAATAGGTATGGACAACATACCAGTTTGCGCTATC
This sequence comes from Lachnospiraceae bacterium, assembly GCA_045601405.1. Taxonomy (GTDB): domain Bacteria; phylum Bacillota; class Clostridia; order Lachnospirales; family Lachnospiraceae; genus RGIG5612. Next base: position 3,210 of record JAZRZO010000057.1, read on the forward strand.
TGCCATAAAATACTCCTTTAAGCTATCAGACCTATAAGAGCCTGAATTCCTGTATCCAAGAGCTTGATCAAAACACCAAGAATAACGGTAACAACAATGATAAGTAAGGTCTGCTTTGCAACATCTCTTTTTTCAGGCCAGATTATCTTTTTGAATTCAGCCTTAAGGTTTTTAAAAAAACCTGATCTCTCTTTTTTATCAACAGTATTTTCAACCATTTTTATTTAGTCTCCTTGTGAAGAGTATGTTTCCTGCAGAACCTGCAATATTTCATTGTTTCCATACGATCAGGATGGTTTTTTTTATCCTTTGTTGTATCGTAATTTCTCTGCTTACACTCTGTACATGCTAATATGATCTTGGTTCTCATTGCCTTTTCTCCTTAAAGTGCGGCTGATTATTTTTCAACATTAAAAAAAGGGTTCCCCCTAGCCGGATAAATATAACACAGTACTGTTATTCGCGTCAAGAAGTAATTGCCGCGTGAGCATAAGTTTCTTAAGTGTCAATACATATGTTACACTTAAGCAACCTCTGTTCATAAATATTTTGACTTTTATGTCATTTTTCTGCTGAATTATGGATGAAAACAGGAACGGCTTTGGCTGTTTCGCACTTATTGGTCAAACATTAAAATGATAACCGTCGTGTTCGCAGCACGGCGGTTATTTCTTTGTATTTCTTATTATCGATAACAATAATACCAAGGTCATTATCACGAACAGATAAGCCAGCGGTATCAATCCAGAAGATCGAGCAGGCCATTAAGCCCTTCTTTTTTATAGATCTCCTGCACTGTTCCTATTTCCTCGCCGATAAACTTATCTATTACTTTTATGCCTAAAAGCTCCACCGGGGCCTTGTCGTCTGTAAGTATCTTATCTCCGGCCGCATATGCTTCAGCTTCATTATGAACGCACTTCATCATCGCCCGAAGCTGAGGCTCTTTTATGTCGTTCAATGCTCCGGCCAGCTTTAAGTGGTCTTTTACTATTGTGAAAAACTCAACAGTGGACATCTGGAATGGTATCGTTATGTCCTGGTAGGCATCCACCATGATGACGTCATATTTTTCCGCCGAGGCGCGCAGCCATGCCCTGCCGTCATTCACGGTGACCTCCACCTCTTCAGGCAGTCCAAAATATTCTCCGGCTATAGCTGCTATCTTTTCATCTATTTCAACTCCGGAAAAGCTGCGGAAAAACAAAAAGCACCATACAGGAGGCGAAGGCCGCCCATATAAGAAAGTTTCTTGTTACAAAAAGCGCCAGCAGGCCGGATATCCCGGCTATCACGTATTTCCCCGCAACAGGTATCAGACATATCCATACTGCCGCGATTAGGATTCGAAGATAATGGCGGTTCGAATCCGGGTTCTTATCCACGCTTCTTCCGCCCCATAAACTCCCCAGCGCCATTGCTATCATTATGGTCTCGATTATGATCGTCCATACGATCTGGCTGGAGCTGAAATAAGGAGCAAGCAGCCTGCTTGCCCCCAGCTCAACGGCCATAAGCGACATTCCGGCAAAAAACTCCGTCATGTACATGAACCATTTATGTTTTAATATCTTTCTTTCAGGAATATTTTTTCCATAAGTTAATGCTCCGGTACAGGCATTCTCCGCGCAGCACATTAACGTGTTTTATCTATAGCCGTCGGGATTATTGCTCTGCCATCTCCATGTGTCCTCGCACATCCTTGCAAGATCGAGCTGAGCTCTCCATCCAAGCTCTTTATCAGCAAGCGCGGGATCCGCGTAGCACATGTCAATATCCCCGGCACGGCGCGGTCCTATCTCATACGGTAGCTCATGCCCGCATGCCTTTGAAAAGGCAGCGATTATATCAAGCACGCTGTATCCGTTCCCAGTTCCCAGATTGTATATCTTAAGGCCTGTGGCCCCTTCTTTTCCGCCCGCTTTTTCTTTGTCGGCGATAATCTTTTCCAGGGCTTTAATATGCCCCTTTGCCAGATCTACAACATGAATGTAATCCCTTACTCCCGTGCCATCAGGCGTATTGTAATCATTTCCGAAAACATTCACCTTCTCAAGCTTTCCTACTGCCACCTTCGCCACGTAAGGCAAAAGGTTATTTGGTATGCCTGCGGGATCCTCGCCTATCCGGCCGCATTCGTGCGCCCCGATCGGATTAAAATATCTTAAGAGTATTATGTTCCACCTGTCGTCAGCGCGGTTGAGGTCTGAAAGTATCTGTTCTATAAAAAGCTTTGTCCTGCCGTAGGGGTTGGTTGCCCCTGTGGGAAAATCCTCTCTTATCGGAACACTTTCCGGGTTCCCGTAAACAGTGGCTGATGATGAAAAGACAATGCTGCGGCAGCCGGCTTCCTTCATCACATGCAGAAGCGTGAGGGTTCCTCCTATATTGTTATCATAATATTTAAGGGGGATCTCTACTGATTCACCCACAGCCTTCAGTCCGGCAAAGTGGATCACCGCGTCCGGAGTCTCCTTGCGAAATATCTCCCTCAGCGCATCTTCGTCACGGATGTCGGCATTGTAGAACGCCGCTTTTTTCCCTGTGATGTCCTCTATTCTTTTAAGCGCTTCATCCGACGAATTTGAAAGATTATCAACAACCGCCGTTTCCATTCCCGCTTCAAGAAGCTCAAGTACTGTATGGCTTCCTATGTATCCTGCTCCACCTGTAACTAAAACCTTCATTTTTTCCTCCGCTGTCAGATCATCTTTTTGATATAGTTGCAACTATTGTTATCGTGCCGCTGTCAGAGTTAGGCACAACTCCGTAAGGCAGATAATCGATCAGATTTACCGATATCGTAACGTCCTTGTCCTTTCCGCTGACATCCAACAGCCATGACGGAAGGTCTATCCCGGACAGTGCGTCAAGCACCTCTTTATCGCCTCTTACCTTTATATCGTTCTTTGAATATACTATGTCTGTCACCTTATATCCCGGAGCCGGCTCTCCCATCGGATAGATGCTTATCGGAAGTGACTTGATCGCGCTTGTGGAAATGTTTACTCCAACTGCGGGAACCTCCAGATAAGCGTGTTCATTCAGGTTGATCACATCATCATTTCCGTCATATATGATCACGTCAGCATATATTGTTCCGTCTCCCGTTATGTCTGAGTACGGGATCCTCGCAACCGCCCTTGAGGCCTGCTTTATCACTGTTTCCGGAGCATGAAGCGTTACCTTTGCAGGCTCGGAGACCGCATCCTCTATCAGCAGGTCCTCCGGCTCTTTTCCTGTAAACTCAACATCGACACTCAGCGATTTTTCAGCCATATTCTCAACCGAGACTATCATACTGTTGGTCTTCTGAGCAATGTCTACGGATCCCGCAAATCTTGCATAGTCTCCCGAAAGCTCCACGGTTATCGGAACCGCATTTGTTATGGAAAGCTCTTCCATATTCGCTCTCGCTATGAAGTCAGAGGATGAAAGACCTCCCACGACGCTCCTGTTTCCGGAAACCACAATGGTTGCCGTATCGCCCGATACCACAGTGTAGATATGTGTGCCATCAAGCACCTTGTCCTCGTTTTCCACCAGTACAGGTATATTGGATACAGTCTTTGTGATGACCGGGTCTGTTATATTCATTATGACCAGCCACAAAACAAAGGCAAATACAACAGCAAGTATCTTATAGCCTATGTTATTCAGAACCCATTTTTCCAGGAAGCTTTTAATACTATTCAGCATTATTTCCGCCTCCCTTCTGCTCTTTTTCTTTCTTTCGCTCTTTCCGGAACTGCTCACTGCTCTGAAGCTGTATCATGCCGTTTTTCAGATCAGCGGCATTAAGTCCGGACACAAGGCTTCCGCCCTGCGCGACCGACACAGAGCCGGTTTCTTCTGATACGACTATGGTGTATGAATCGGTTATCTCGCTCAATCCCAGCGCCGCCCTGTGTCTTGTGCCGTATTTTTTATCTATCCTGCGGTTAGTGGACATTGGCAGATAGCATGTAGCTGCAACAATCCTGTTATCACGGATGATAACGGCTCCATCATGGAGCGGCGTCTTATACTCGAAGATGTTTTTCAGCAGTTCGCTGGATACTGTTGCGTCTATATTGATACCTGTCCTTTCGTATTCAGAAAGGCTGATGTTTGACTCGATACATATGAGCGCCCCTGTTTTTTCCTTCGCGAGATCGTTGACCGCGCTCAGTATCTCATCCATTGTCTCATCGGTGAACAACTTTTTCCGGTTCCTGTCCGTAAAAAACATCGTCCGGAAGAACTTTCTTCCTCCCAGACTCTCCAGAGCTCTTCTGAGCTCCGGCTGGAAAATAATGATTATTGCTATAATGCCCACGCTTATCGTTTTGGACGCGATCCACAATATAGTATTGAAATTAAAGATCGCGGCCAGAAGCACCATTACAAGGACCACTACTATGCCCTTGAAAAGAGCCCATGCTCTTGTCTGCTTGAAGAACATCATTATGTAGTAGAATACGACCGCGATTATAAGTATCTCAATGATATCTACTGCGCTGATATACGAAATAGAAAAATATTTATTGATGTATGAAATTATATTCTGCCAGAAGCTCAAACTTTATTTCCTTTTGTTTATTCTCTTTACCTTTACGGTTTCTGTTCGGAACGTTGCCTTCGGAACAGCCTTGACATAGTAGTTGTATTCATCATCCTCAAACTCCGCGGTCTCCGTCCTGGTATAATCCAACGCCTTAAGTACGCTTGTAAGGAAGTACGCTATGGCTCCGGAGACGAGTCCGCCAACACTGTAGACAAGAAGCTTACTCGATGTCATTTCGCCAAAGATCAGCTCGGCAACAATGGCAAGGATGATATATACTCCTGTTCCTACGGCTACCGCCGTCTCATAGGACCTGTTAAAGTTAAGCCTTTTGATCGCGTGTACGAGCATATATACCACAAACATTATGACCAGCATACAGATGAATTCACTGTTTGTGAACACGCCCCGAAGCAGTTCTTCCCCCTTGTCAAATTCCCTTACGCCGGCGCTTGAGGCAAAGTTTACCGCGTTCAGGTCAAGGTAATGAATTATATAATAAAATACTGTTCCGTAAAGAACCGCTATGACTGCTATCCCCGGGCTAATCACCGCAAGCATCAGCGTGGGTATGAGCGGAAGCTTGATCAAATACAAAAGCGGGATCAGCATTATCAAAAAGCCGTATTGTGATGCGATCCGGAAAAAAGTAAGATACATTATTATGATGATAATGCTTACAACTATTCCCACTCCGTAGGATATGGTGAATATCTGCGCGATAGTGTAAGCAAGGACCACCGCCATCACAAATGCTGTCGGGACAAACGCAAATGCCACCGATATCAGTATTATCACCCAAATATTTGAAAGAATTGTGTTGAAACCTATATGCCGGCTTAAAACATATAAACAAATAAAAAGAAGGACAGCCTTTAATACGTATCCTGCTATTTTTTTATGCTTATCGTAAAATCCCTCCAGGGTGGTCCTGAGTTTTATCAAGTTGTTCATCTGTCTGTTTTTGTACCGGTATCCTCCGGCTGTTTGCTCATCTCATATACCTTGTCAAGGCGTTTGAGGTTAAGCCAGTAATTTTTCAGATTACCCCTGTATTTATCATATTTTTTGTTGTGCATGTAAACAGTGAAAAATGAATAGGCCAGAACAAAAACCGAAAAAGCCAGTACAAGAACCACCACGCACACAACACCTCCCAGCGAATCATATGCCTTTATTATCCAGTCTCCGTCAGCAATGAAGATAAGCAGGATTATAAGCAGACCGGAAAGTATACCCAGCGGTACGCCGGACAGAAGCTTCGCTGATGAGTAATCGTTTTTGTAATACTTATTGAGCTTTAATGTGGTCTTGCCTTCCCCCTGCTCATATAGAGCCACCTTGGACATCAGCTCGACCTTCTCCCTGTTAATCATTTATCCGTAGATCATCCCTATTATCCTGTTGGCTATTCCGATGGGAAGCAGCTTCATCAGGACACAGAAAAATTTATATTTCAATCCTATCGCATAGAGCGGTTTTACTTTGTTTTTAAGCGCTATCTTTGCTATATACGCGCCAGCGGAATCCGCGCTCATTCCGTTGCGCTCATCCTTTTCCATAACCTCAACGCTTTTTGAGATACGGCCTTCGTATTCTTCATCTCCGTCAAAGCTTTTATTTCTTGCGTCCGTAAAGCCTGTGCTGATGTCGCCGGGCTGCACAGCGCATATCGATATGCCGTATCTGCCAACTTCATTCGCGGCAGCGCAGGTATAAGAGTTGATCGCCGCCTTCGAAGCCGAATAGAAGGTCTGAAACGGAATGGGGACCGGCGCTGCCACAGAACTTATATTTACTATCCGTCCCGCGCCGTTCTTCCTCATGTGTGAGATCGCCGCTTTATTGCAGTTTACCATTCCAAAGAAATTGACATCCAGCTGTCTTTTTGCGTCTTCCGGCTTTGTAAACTCCACTGCTCCGCTTATCCCGAAACCTGCGCAGTTTACAAGTATATCCACTCTGCCCTCTTTTCCGGCAACCCGGGCAAAGGCATCGCTGACAGCGTTTTCATCTGTGACGTCGCATGTTATGTGGGTTACACCCTCTAAGGTCATGTCCCGGCGGCTGAACTCATATACCCTGCACCCGTTTTTTGCCAGATGCGCGGCTGTACACTTTCCTATTCCCGAGCTTCCCCCGGTAACGATAGCCACTTTCGCCATTTTCTTTCCTCTATGTCCCAAAATGCAGCTTTTCCAGTATAGCTGAATCGTCCCTGTGCATCACTCCGGCAATTATCTCCGCCGCCTCATCTATGAGCGCGTCAGTGTGACTTGCCATGAGACTGGTCCTTAACAGACACTCTCCAGGGGCGCATGCCGGCGGGAGTACAGAGTTTACATATACCCCTTCTTCGTACATGCCTTTTTGCTTCACCAGAGTGTTTTCCGGTGTGTAGGTGTATATCGGCACTATCGGCGTGGGCGCTTCGATTATCTCCACGTCTCTTTCTACCAGCGCTTTTCTGAAACGCGCGGCATTTGCCATGAGCTTTTCGGGAAGCTCCGGATGAGCTTCTATATATCTGAGCGCTGCAAGCGCAACCGCTGTCTGAGTAGGCGGGATGGACGCGGCGAACATATATGACCTTGCCGTATGCCTTACATAGTCAACTATCCTGTGATCTGCCGCCATGTATCCTCCGAGGCTGGCAAGTGACTTGGAAAAAGTTCCCATATAGATATCCACTTTGTCTTCAAGGTTGAAATAGCTTGCGGTCCCTCTGCCTCCTTCACCTAACACGCCAAGGCCGTGGGCATCGTCAACCATTACCTTTGCGCCGTATTTTTCAGCAAGATCGACTATTTCCGGTAGTTTCGCTATATCTCCTCCCATGCTGAAGACTCCGTCTGTTATTATCAGGCAGCCTGCCTCCTCCGGAACCAGCTTCAACTGACGCTCAAGATCCTCCATGTCTGCATGCTTGAACCTGAGCATCCTGCCATAGCTTAAACGGCATGCATCATAAATAGAGGCATGATCCTCCCTGTCAAGTATCATATAGTCATGTCTGCCTATGATGGAGGAGATGATCCCCAGGTTGCTCATAAAGCCCGTGGGAAAGGTGATGCAGTCCTCTTTTCTGAGGAAAGTCTTAAGTTCATCCTCGAGCTCGTAATGCAGCTGCATCGTCCCGTTAAGAAAACGTGAGCCGGAGCAGCCTGTACCGTATTTTTTCAGTGTCCTTATACCCTCTTCAATTATTTCCGGCTGAACAGTAAGTCCGAGGTAATTGTTGGAGCCCAGCATTATCCTGCGCTTCCCTTCCATTATAACCTCAACATCCTGCCTGCTTTCAAGTGCCCGGAAGTAAGGGTATATGTCCGCCTCTTTTAGCAGATCCTGCATCTGAGGCTCATAACATTTCTCGAAAATGTCTTTCATGTATCTGATTTTTTCTCCCTTTTTTTATAGTGATCATTACATTTTTCAACACAATCCAACGCATTGTATTATACAGGGAAAAGCAACATGCGTCAAACGAAAGGAGAGGGCTAAAGCCCCTCATCCGGTGCCTCCGGCGCCACATTCCCCCGGAGGAGGAAGGCTATTATGCGCTTGCCTGATCTTAACAAATGTAACATAATAGCATCATGAACAAGAACGAGATACTGCGTTCCTATGGGACCGAATACAAAAATATGACAGTCAGGCTGCTTGAGGCGGCTGATCTTGCCGGAGACATAAAAAACAGATGCGCCGCAAAAGGCACCGGCGCCCTCATCGGCATAAAGCCAAATCTTGTCGCTCCTACCCCGGCTTCCTTCGGGGCCACCACCCACCCGGAGGTCACAGCCGGCATCGTCGAATACCTTAAGGTTAACGGCTTTACGGATATCGTAGTGCTCGAAGGATCCTGGGTCGGAGACAGAACTCCGGAGGCCTTTGAATATTGCGGATATAATGCCATTGCGGCTGAATATGGCATAAGACTTATCGATACGCAGCAGGATGAAACCATAAAGACTGACTGCTGCGGAATGGACATACACATATGCCGGAGCGCCCTTGAGCTTGATTATCTGATAAATGTTCCCGTACTCAAGGGGCACTGCCAGACCCGGATGACCTGCGCGCTTAAAAACATGAAGGGGGTCATTCCCAACCGGGAAAAACGTCTTTTTCACACGAAGGGCCTTCACAAACCGATAGCGCATCTTAACACCGGCGTTCATCAGGATTTTATCGTTATCGACCATATCTGCGGTGACCCATACTTTGAAGAGGGAGGAAACCCGCTTACGAGGAACTGCGTCATGGCCGCTAAAGACCCTGTGCTGTGCGATGCCTTTGCATGTTCTGTTCTGGGCTTAGAGCCTGCGGATGTGGATTACATCATGATCGCCGAAAAGCTCGGCGCCGGAAGTTCCGATCTTGACAAGCTGAAGCTTATAACGCTCGAAAAGGAGAGTTCAGAAAGCTTCACCCCACTGTCTGAGCACATAGAGATAAGCTATGACGTTGAGCAGCTTGATTCCTGCAGCGCCTGCTTCGCGCAGCTTGCTGCCGCCCTGAAGCGGCTTGATGCCGAAGGACTTCTTGATAAGCTGGATGATAAGATATGTATCGGTCAGGGCTTTAAAGGGAAAAATGGATGTCTGGGCGTGGGACTCTGCACCGAAAAATTCGATCACTTTGTGCCGGGCTGCCCGCCGGATGCCGATGATATATACCGGTATATGAAAAAATATATCCAATCTTAAGCTTTCCGGGTATGAGAAGCGGCATTCAAAGCCGGTTCAAAAAGAATAACTGCGGATTCCGGCTATATCACATACCTGCGAGCAGGGATTTCTCCTTCCACTTCCCGCTCTTGTACCGGGAATAGCATATGACAAGTCCTATGGTCCAGCCAACCAGGTTTGACCACCATATCATCCGCTCGCTGCCTGTTACTGCCACCATGATATAGGAAAATGCCACTCTTGATATGAAGTTGCAAAGTGTGGCTATCATTGACCACGCAGCATCACCCGCTCCCCTCAGAACTCCCGAGGTGATGTTCATAAGTCCCATTACGATATAAAAGCTTCCCACTATCCTCAAGTATTCACTGCCTATCCTTATGGCATTCGCGCTGGCTGTCTTATCCATGAACATACCTATGAACTCATTTCCGAAAAAGAAGAGCAATACTCCAAACACCGCGCATATCACCACGTTCATAAGGATCGAGGCATGATACCCCTTAGGCACTCTTTCTATCTGGTCCGCGCCGATATTCTGAGCCGTGAACGTGGATGTTGCGTTACCCACCTGCACCATGGGAACAATAGCTATCCCGTCTATCCTCACAGCCGCCGTATATGCGGCCATGGTATCCGTACCAAAGCTGTTCACCAACGACTGGAGGGCAACAAAACCGAGTGATACCACCGAGGATGTAACCATTGACGGCACCGCCACCTTCGCTATAGCCTTCAGTATCTTCGCGTTAAAAATACCGGGTCTTTCCTCAGTCTTGAAATTTTTCTTAATATACAGTCTGAGTGCTATAAGTGATATGATCGCAGCCGTGTACTGTGATATCGTAGTAGCTATGGCTGCTCCGGCTACGCCCCATTTAAATACTATGATAAATAAAAGGTCCAGGCCAATGTTGAGAACAGATGATATTACCAGGAAAAGCAGCGGCATACGGCTCTTTCCAAGCGCGTTGAAGCCCGAATTTGCTATATTATAAAAAAATAACCCGGGGAAACCGATAGCATAAATATAGTAATATGACTTAGCGTCAGCAGCTATCCCTTCCGGTATCCCCGTGAGAGAAACGATCGCGCTTCCGCTTGTAAGACCTATTAAAAGAGCCATGGCGCTGAAGAACGCAAAGATGACAAACGCCGTGTTGAACGCCGTCTTCATCCTTACCGTGTCACCGCTTCCGAAAAGCTGGGCAAGCACAACAGAACAGCCTATGGCAAGCCCGTTTGCTATTGAGACATATACCATAACAATGGCAGCCGTACTTCCTACCGCCGCCAAAGCATCCTGTCCCAGAGTCCTTCCTACTATTACCGAATCGGCAAGTGAATAAAACTGCTGAAAAAGATTTCCAAGCACAAGAGGGAGCGCGAATGCTATCAGTGCGCGCGCCGGATTCCCCGTGATCATATTTCGTTCCATTATCTGTCTTCCTGTTTAAGCTGCATGCCTGGAATTATTTTATGCCTGTGCTGCTGTCCTTCTGAATAACGTCATGAGCACCGCCTTCCACTATACTGGTTGCTGAAACCAGTGTGAGCTTCGCCTTCTCCTGAAGCTCCGCGATGGACAGAGCTCCGCAATTGCACATCGTAGATCTTACCTTGCTGAGGGTAAGGGCAACATTATCCTTTAATGAGCCTGCGTACGGCACATAGGAATCGACACCTTCCTCAAATGAAAGCTTTTTGTCGCCGCCCAGGTCATAGCGCTGCCAGTTCCTTGCTCTGGCACTGCCTTCTCCCCAGTACTCTTTGTAATAGGTTCCATTGATATTCACTTTGTTTGACGGGCTTTCGTCGAAGCGGGCAAAGTAGCGTCCAAGCATTATGAAGTCCGCGCCCATGGCGAGAGCCAGTGTGATATGATGATCAAAGACTATGCCGCCGTCGGAGCACACCGGCACATAGACCCCGGTCTCTTCATAGTATTCATTTCTTGCCTTGCATACATCGATCAGGGCTGTCGCCTGTCCCCGGCCAATGCCCTTGGTCTCTCTGGTGATACAGATCGATCCGCCACCTATGCCCACTTTAACAAAATCCGCTCCGCATTCCGCAAGAAATCTGAAGCCTTCCGCGTCCACAACATTTCCGGCTCCAACCTTTACATCATCGCCGTATTTACTCCTTATCCATTCAAGAGTCTTCTTCTGCCACTCGGAATAGCCTTCGGAGGAATCTATGCACAGAACATCTGCTCCGGCTTCAACAAGCGCGGGAACTCTCTCCTCATAATCCCTGGTATTGACCCCCGCACCTACCACATATCTTTTATCGCCATCTAAAAGTTCGTCAGGATTAGCCTTGTGACTGTCATAATCCTTTCTGAACACAAGATAGCAGAGCTGACCTTCCTCATTTATTATCGGAAGCGCATTCAGTTTGTTATCCCAGATTATGTCATTAGCCTCGCTCAACGAGACGCCTTCTTTTGCATATACCAGCTTCTCAAATGGAGTCATAAAGGTCTTTACCTTTGTGTCCGGCTCCATCCGGCTCACACGATAGTCACGACTTGTGACTATCCCTACAAGCTTGCCTTCCGCCGTTCCGTCCTTGGTAACCGCAACGGTTGAGTGGCCGGTTTTATTTTTAAGATCTATCACATCCTGCAGTGTGTTCTCAGGGCTTACATTAGAGTCACTGATGACAAATCCCGCCTTGTGGTCCTTTGCCCTTTTTACCATTGCGGCCTCATCCTCCACAGACTGGGAACCGTATATGAATGATACTCCGCCGGAGGTCGCCAGCGCGACAGCCATCTTATCATTTGACACTGCCTGCATCACCGCCGATACCAAAGGTATATTAAGGCTTATACTTGCCTCTTCCCCTTTTTTGTGCTTTACGAGGGGCGTCTTTAAGCTTACATTGTCAGGAAAGCATTCACTCGACGAATATCCCGGCACCAAAAGGTATTCATTAAAGGTATGTGATGTTTCTTTTATAATCCTTGCCATACTCTTCCTCCCATTGTTTTTCATTGTTGAAGTACATTCTACACTATTTTACCGCAATGTATAAAGAATAAATCAAACAAAATCATCAATTTACAACATTAACAGGGTGTCCCTCCTGCCATGCTTTTATATTATCAGCCACCTTGTTTATCAGCCTTACTCTGGATTCTATGGAAGCCCAGCCTATATGCGGCGTTATCATGCAGTTTTTCGCTGTATACAGCGGCTCATCCGCGCTCATCGGTTCCGGATCAAGCACGTCTATCCCCGCGCCGGCTATCCATTCTTCGTCCAGAGCTTTTTTAAGTGCGGCGCTGTCCACACATCCGCCTCTCGCGGTATTTATCAGAAATGCATTCTTCTTCATCAGCCGAAGAGTCTCCTCGCAGACGATATTTTCTGTGCCTTCGTTCAACGGGCAGTTAAGGGAAAGATAGTCGGCCTGCCTGAACAGTTTCTCTTTTCCAACCTGCTCATACGGGCAGTCATCATAGATCCTGCGTGAATATATCAGTATCCTCATGCCAAAAGCAGCGCCTATGAGCGCCACCTTTTTCCCCAGATTTCCAAAGCCTGCGATTCCCAATGTCTTTCCCGCGAGCTCTTCTATAGGAAACGGGATGTAAGCAAATGACGGGGAATTTATCCAGTCTCCGTTGTGTACCGATATATTATAGTTTGCTATGCTGGTAGCGTGCGATAGAATGAATGCGAAAACAAGCTGCGCTACTGAGTCTGTGCTGTAACCCGGCACGTTCACCACATCTATCCCTCTTTTTCTTGCGCCCTCAAGCTCGATATTGTTATAGCCTGTTGCGAAGAGGCCTATGTATCTGAGTTCCGGCAGCTGCGACATTATCTCCTCTGTCATCTGTGTTTTGTTTACCACTACCACCTGAGCGCCGCTGCATGCCTTTACAACCTCGCTGCTCTCAAGCATATCGTAATAGCTGACATCTCCGCAGCTTTCTATCGGTGAAAAGTCAAGGTCTCCGTTCGGAAGCGTGTTTTTGTCCAGAATAACTATCTTCATCACTACTCTCCCTTAAGATAGAAAGAAGGAATGCTGACCCCGTTATGGCTCTCCGATATAACAAACTCCTGACCCATGCGGCTGAAGAAACCTGTGAATCGTCCGTTATATGAATACATACCTGTCATTGAATGCCAGTCCTCTATCCCGAAATCCTTATCTCCTTCTTCCGGGATGAATGGTCTTGCATTCTTCGACAGGGGCGGTACATAAAATACCATTGCCACATATCCCTTATCTGTGTATTTATCTACCGTCTCCTCCCACTCTGTCTGCGAAAGGTCGCCTCCCGCGAACACTCCATGTGAATCATAATCATCCTCCGGCTTGATTATCCAGCCGTCTTTATTTCTTTTTATCTCATCTATATCCAGGCCCTTTGTATCTGTCCTTAGTCTGTATGTCGGGAGGACATGCTCCTGAACGAAAGCCCATTCCTCTTCTGTTAAAAACGCCTTCGTCTGCCCGTCCCTTAACGCCACGTTTATCATCTTCGCGTGAGGAACTGTTGTCCTGAAGTGCCCTATCAGCACTATCCTCTCAGCGCGCGCCGCATCTATCAGTGCCTTGCACTTATCATAATTTTTAGCTACGTCACTTGTACAAACCCTTCTGTAGACAGCAGTAAACGGCGCGCCGTCCAACGGATCTCTCAGAAATACCCCGTCGAACTTAAGTTCTCTAACATCGACAAATCGGGCATTTATCCCTATATTTCTGAAGGCCGCTATCATCCTTGTAACATCACTCATGGTCACCGCATCCCTGAAGTCTGTTATAAGCACATTGGGCTTTTCCGGAAGCTTTCCTTCTCTGACGTTTTTATCTGATGCATAGGTTTCCATAAGAGCGTCTGCCCATGTTGCGAAGTATTCAAATTGCTCCGGCTCATGCTTTTTGCAAAATTCCTTAAAGCTTTCAGTAAGCTCAAGGGCCTCACAGCCTATCTGCGTCCTGCTCATAGCCGCCGCTCCGTCCGCGTTGAATTCACAGAATTTAAAGCTGAAGTCGTCTTCGTTGAGGAATGCGTCAAATCTGCTCATAGGCAGCTGCTCTTCATATCCGCAGGGTATCGTTATAAGGTCCTCCACCTCTTTTGAGAACGCGAAGAGCTTTCTGTATTCCGGATCCTTTACGTACTGCCGTATGGCTTTGCTCAGGATGCTGTGCGTCATCTCTGTGGTCTTTCTCATGAATTCCAGCTCTTTTTCCGTATAAAAGGTCGGAATAAATGAAAAAGGTGCCGGCAAGCCATAAATATAGCAATCCGATTCCTTTACATAGCAGGCGGCTTTTTTCCTGCCCTCATAATCTCCGTCCAGTTTTCTTATTATGTCTAAGTATTCTTCTCTTTCTTTTTTCATAAGCACCTCTTTATTCAGGTTATACATGTTCTCATAGGTTAACCCAAATTCTCCCAAAGGTCAATTTATTCGTTTTCATTTGCCCCTCATCTATATGAACCATTTTTGATAATGTCCTAATATACCACAAGGGAAAATGTCCCAAAGTGGTATTATACTTCCATCAAGAGATGGAGGTGACTATTATCAGAAAGGTAGAACTATCAATGGATGAACAAAAGAAATATGAAGTA
>JAZRZO010000058.1:0-1063 GCA_045601405.1 Lachnospiraceae bacterium
TTTTCGGGTGTTCAAACGGGAATTCATGGTATGTGATAGAAGATAATCCTGAACCGGAAACCAGAATTATAAACGACCGTGGTCAGTTTCCAGCACCGATTACTTTTGCTTCCGGTGCCAGTCTTGAAACAACCGAAGACAATACCCTGACAGAGAATGTTGTTGTGAATGTCACCGAAACAAAAAGCTGTGATGCAGGCCTCAACCCGATAGGAAAACCAGAATTCATATATGTTTACGGAATCACAGCAGTGCTTGAGGACAGTCTCGGAAACAGGACTGAAGTAAAATCTCTGAAAAAACCTCTGAAGCTGACCCTTTCAGCCGGTCATCTCGGCACAGAAGGCATCTGCTATGCCGGTGTCAGAGAAAATAAAAACTCAAAATGGAAATATACCAGACTTTCAGATAATGGTATCACAACTCTCAGCCGGCGTTCCATCAGAGCCTCCGCTACAGGAAGTATCCGGCCATTCTATGAATTATCGCTTTATAAAATTGGCATTGAGATTGCCCTGTTCGCATATAACAAGCCACCTGAAGAAGCTCAGAAGGATATCTCCGGTGCAGGCATAACCGCTGCCCCTGTAACCCCTCTGCTCACTCTTGACGAAAACGGCAATTACTGTGACAACCTTGATATGGATATAAAGCTTGAAGGCGACAACCTCTCCAGCCTCAGGGACTCTGATATCACAGTCTCAATCATTTACAGAAGCAATAAAAGCACACCTGAGGAAATAAAAATAAACGGCATGCCTCCTGTAAATACAGAGACCAGGAGTGACGCAGCCGTTTCCGGTGAAAACAGCTATGTACATATGCTGACCCTGAATAAAGATAATTTCAAGGCTGACCTTGGCGGTGAAACATCTGTTAAATTCTCTCTTGATCTGAAAGGAAAAAGCAGCTCGGATTTCCCGACCGATTTCATTGTTGAAGTAAACAGTGCTGATAATATTAAAAACCTTATTCCGTTCACCTATTCCAATAACGTATCCTATAAAGCAGAGGCTGTCTATTCTATAACCTACGACCTTGACGGCGGCAGCCTTGCCGAAGG
>JAZRZO010000059.1:0-31489 GCA_045601405.1 Lachnospiraceae bacterium
AAAAAGATAGCAGCATTAAAGAATCATATCTGGGGTTTGTAAAAAGCAATAAAAAGAATATAATGGTGGAGAAATCTTTGATTCTAAACAGGTTTAAGGGATGCTCTGTCTGTTAAATTCCTACAGTAAATTTACGCTATCGGTCAAGTAAAAATACTTGACATCACATCCTTCTGATAGTATCATAACCGTGCTATGGAAAAAATAGTGAAATCCGCTTTGCTATATGATTTCTATGGTGACCTGCTTACGGCTCACCAAAAGGACATATATGAAGGATATATTCAAGAAGATCTTTCTATATCTGAACTGGCTATAAGTTCAGGTATAAGCAGACAGGGCGTTTTCGATCTTGTTAAAAGAGTGGAGGGGCTCTTAAGGGCTTATGAGGAAAAGCTGCATCTTGTAGAGAAATTCCTTGATATAAAAGCCAAGGTTGAAGAGATCAACAATTCGGAGGATATCAGCGAGGCAAAAAAGATTGCCGGAGAAATACTGGAGACACTTTAATGGCATTTGAAAGCTTATCGGACAAACTGCAGAATGTATTTAAGAAATTAAGAGGCAAGGGCGTACTGACCGCGGCCGATGTTGATGAGGCGCTGAAGGAAGTCAAGATGGCTCTTCTTGAAGCTGATGTCAACTTCAAGGTAGTAAAACAGTTTGTCAATTCTGTTAAGGAGAGAGCCGTTGGCGAGGATGTGATGAAGAGCCTCGCTCCGGGACAGATGGTTATTAAGATCGTAAACGAGGAAATGACAGCTCTTATGGGAGGCGAGGCGGTTGAGCTTAAGCTTCTTCCGGGAATGGCAAAAACCATCATCATGATGGTGGGGCTTCAAGGCTCGGGTAAAACAACCACGGCTGCTAAGCTTGCGGGAAAGCTTATGGAAAAAGGCAAGAGGCCGCTTCTTGTGGGCTGCGATATCTACAGACCCGCTGCTATAGAACAGCTGAAGATAAACGGAGAAAATGTAGGAGTTCCTGTTTTTGAGCAGGGAACAGATAAAAGGGCGGCAGATATCGCGAAGGCTGCTGTAGAGCATGCCGCGGAGCATAATAATAATGTTGTGATCATTGATACCGCGGGACGTCTTCAGATAGATGAAGACATGATGAAAGAGCTGGAAAGCATAAAGGCCGCTGTTGATGTCACACAGACAATACTGGTTGTAGACGCAATGACAGGTCAGGATGCCGTTAACATAGCTAAGGGATTTAATGAACGCATAGGCGTTGAAGGTGTCATCCTTACTAAATTAGACGGTGACTCCAGAGGCGGCGCCGCACTATCCGTAAGAGCTGTGACAGGAGTGCCGATATTCTTTGCCGGCATGGGCGAAAAGCTCTCTGATCTCGAGCCGTTCTACCCGGATCGCATGGCCGGCAGGATACTGGGGATGGGTGATGTCTTATCACTCATTGAAAAAGCCGAAACAGCGATCGACGAAGAGCAGGCTATGGACATGGCTGCCCGCATGAGAAAGAATGATATCAATTTTGAAGATTATCTTACATCAATGCAGCAGATGAGGAAAATGGGCGGTCTTGCAGAGGTTCTTAAGATGATGCCCGGGATGAACGCAGGAGCGCTGAATCTTGACGATGACAGGATAATGAGAATAGAGGCTATCATCAATTCTATGACCATAAAGGAAAGAAGAAGCCCCAAGCTATTAAATCCGTCGCGAAAGAACAGGATCGCAAAAGGTGCCGGGGTTGATATAGCTGAGGTCAACAGGCTGGTTAAGCAGTTTGAACAGGCTAAAAAGGCAATGAAACAGATGGGCGGAATAGGCGGCCTCATGGGCGGCGGCAAAAAGCGTGGTAAAGGACTTGGAGGAATGCTTGGCGGCCTGAAAGGGATGAAAGGATTATTCTGATACTGACGGGATACCGTTAATATAAAAATTTATAAATTAAAGAAAAGAGGAAAAACAGATGGCAGTTAAGATCAGATTGAGAAGAATGGGTAAGAAGAAAGTTCCGTTTTACAGGATAATCGTTGCAGACGGAAGAGCTCCGCGCGACGGAAGATTTATCGAGGAGATAGGAACCTATGATCCCAATCAGGAGCCGAGCGCTGTTAAGATAGACAAGGAAGCAGCACTTAAATGGCTTGGAAATGGAGCGCAGCCCACTCAGATCGTTGCAAAGCTTCTTAAGAACGAAGGAATTACACAGTAAGGGAGCATATAATGAAAGAATTAGTAGAGACTATTGCCAGGGCTCTTGTTGATTCACCGGATGAGGTTTTTGTGGCGGAAACCACGGAAGATGACGGCACGATAATACTTGAGCTTCATGTCGCGAAGGACGATATGGGTAAGGTTATAGGCAAGAAGGGACGTATAGCAAAAGCTATAAGAACAGTTATCAAAACAGCTGCAATAAAAAAAGACTGCAGGGTCGTTGTTGACATAGTTGATTAACGATTAACAGAAGATGGAAGATTTTTTAAGAATAGGTGTTATCACATCAACACACGGTATCAAAGGCGAGGTAAAGGTTTATCCGACTACAGACTCGCCTTTACGTTTTAAAGAAATAGATAATGTGATCATCAAAGGAACAAAGGGCGATATAGAAGCCGTTGTCGAGGATGTAAGATTCTTCAAAAATATGGCCATAGTCAAATTCGATGTTTTTGATTCTCCTGAGGAGGCAGTGAAGTACAGGCAGTCAGACATAATGATAAGCCGTGAGAATGCGCAGCCGCTTGATGAAGGGGAATATTATATCGCTGATCTTTTAGGCTGCCTTGTTGTAGCTGATGATACCGGGGATGAAGAGTATAAAAAGCTTAAAGAGAAATATCCGGAGATCAAAGGAGCCGTAATAGGAAAGGTAAAGGACGTGCTCCAGACAGGAGCCAATGATGTCTATGTTGTCGATACAGGCAGGAGAGAGCTTCTTTTGCCTGTTATAAAGGAATGCATCCTGAATGTGGATATCGAAAGCGCTGAGATAAGGGTCAGACTTATGAAAGGATTGATATAGATGGATTTTTATTATCTGACTTTATTTCCGGAGATGATCGTTTCTGGATTAGATACAAGCATACTGGCAAGGGCTGCGGAGAAAGGGCTTATATCGTTTAACGCGCTTGATATTCGGGAATACAGTAAGGACAAGCACAGACATGTTGATGACTATCCGTATGGCGGCGGCGCAGGTATGGTTATGAAGTGTCAGCCGGTATATGATGCGTTCATTGATGCTGCGGGTATGATAGCGGCATCAAAGCTGAGAAGGCTTGCGTATGAAAACGGATGCGGGGCAAAGGATCTGCTTGAGCAGGACAGAGCAAAGGTGATCCTTGATAAAAAGCCGCGCGTGCTTTACACTTCGCCGGCCGGAAAGACCTTCACGCAGGAAATGGCAGTGGAGCTTGCGAATGAGGAAGAACTGATAATACTCTGCGGGCACTATGAAGGTGTGGATGAGAGAGTTCTTTCGATCATTGAGGCTGAGCCTGTATCTATAGGAGACTATGTACTTACAGGAGGAGAGCTCGCTGCGATGGTGATGACAGACGCTATAAGCCGCATGGTGCCGGGAGTGCTCTCAAACGAGGAATCCGGTGTTGATGAAAGTTTTTCATATGTGTATCCGCATAAGGAGTTGACTAAGAAGGATAGAAGGGATGTTTACGGCGGACTTTTAGGGTCGCTTGGAAAGGAAGAAGGGATAAGACTGCTTGAATATCCTCAATATACACGGCCGGAGACCTTTATGGGGCTTAAGGCGCCGGGGGTCCTGCTTTCCGGGAATCATGCCTCTATTTTGAAGTGGAGGAGAAAACAGTCCATCGAAAGGACAAAAAAGATGAGACCTGATCTTATGCCATAGCGGTATGGTGTCATAAATATTTGTTGACACGTTGCTGTTATAGTGCTAATATAACAGCAGGTGTTAGCACTCTTATAAATTGAGTGCTAACAACATGAATGGAGACAGGCAATGGAACTGGACGAAAGAAAAAGAAAAATACTTCAGGCCATAATCAAGAACTACCTGGAAACCGGCGAGCCCGTAGGCTCACGGACTATTTCCAAATATACGGATCTTAATCTAAGCTCCGCTACTATCAGAAATGAAATGGCAGACCTGGAGGAACTTGGATACATATTCCAGCCCCATACTTCGGCAGGGCGTATACCTACGGATGCGGGTTACAGGCTTTATGTGGATGAGATGATCTCGAAAAAAACGGTCGGGAGCGCAAGTGTTTCTAAAGATGATGCGGACGGGATCTCTGAGGTAGAGGATCGTATAGACAGGATAGAAGAAATCCTTAAGGATATGGCTAAGATGCTGGCAAACAATACTAATTACACCTCCATGGTCAGTATGCCGCAGTCAAACCGCAATCGCCTGAAATTTGTTCAGCTCACGCTGGTCGATCCGGAGAAACTTCTTGCGACAGTGGTTCTTGAGGGAAACATTGTCAAGAATGAAATGATAAAGCTTGACAAAGAATTGGATCAGGAAACTTTACTTAAATTGAATATCCTGTTCAATAATGAGCTTAACGGCAAGACGCTGCAGGAGATAAATTTTGACATAGCTGCTCATATGGCTGATTCGGCCGGAGAGCTGGGAGAGCTTGTTTCTCATATAATAAACTCTATTGTTCAGGCGATAGGAAGCGCGGACGGCATTCAGATCTTCACAAGCGGCGCGACAAACATTTTTAAGTATCCGGAGCTTTCTGACACCACCAGAGCAAGCGGGCTTATATCGGCGCTCGAGGAAAAGGATATCTTAACAGGTCTTCTTGCTGATGAAGGTAAAGAAGCAGGCGGGGAAGATACCGGCATCCAGGTTTATATAGGGCAGGAAACGTCACTGAGTTCCATGGAGGACTGTTCGGTGGTAACGGCAACTTATGAATTCGAGGAAGGCGTTTACGGAAAGGTGGGTATCATAGGCCCGAAGCGTATGGATTACGAGAAGGTTATGGATGCGCTGAAGAATGTTACCGGAAGTCTTGATAAGCAGTTTAGGAAAACCGATAAAAAAAAAGAAACAGAAAGGAAGGCTGAGTAAGTGGCAAAGGAAAGAGAGCTCAAATGGGCTAAGGAAGCAGCTGAGGAGGCGCAAAAAAACGAAACTGCGGCCGAAGATGAAAACACTGAAGAAAACGAAGCTATAGAGAAGACTGAAGAAGAAAATGTTCAGGATGAAGCTGAAGGTACGCAGACAGAGATCGAGCAGGAAGATGCCGGAGAGGGTTCTGCAGATGACGGTTTCAAGGATAAATATCAGAGACTTTTTGCGGAGTTTGATAATTTTCGAAAAAGGACAGAAAAAGAAAAAGCAATGCGCTTTGATCTTGGAGCAAGAAATATAGTAGAGAAGATACTCCCGGTGGTTGATAGTCTCGAACTGGCGATAAAGAATGTCCCGGAAAATGATAAAGATAATGCTTTCGTTGACGGTATGGAAAAGATACACAAACAGTTTCTCAAGGTGCTGGAGGAAGTGGGCGTAACGCCGATCGATGCTCTTGGGAAAGAATTCGATCCGGAATATCACAATGCCGTAATGCATGTGGAGGATGAAGAAGCAGGGGATAATATCGTTGTTGAAGAGCTTCAGAAGGGATATATGTATAAAGACCATGTGGTCAGATACAGCATGGTAAAGGTGGCAAACTGAAATAACGCGCAAGGCGCGAGAATATATAACAATAACCGGGGCAGAAAGCCCGTTTAAGGAGGAAAATAAAATGGCAAAGATAATCGGTATTGATCTGGGAACAACAAACTCATGTGTCGCAGTTATGGAGGGCGGAAAGCCTGCAGTTATTGCGAATGCGGAAGGTGTAAGAACCACTCCATCAGTGGTTGCATTCACTAAGAACGGCGAGAGACTTGTCGGAGAGCCTGCAAAACGTCAGGCGGTTACAAACTCTGATAACACCATTTCATCCATAAAAAGGGAAATGGGTTCCGACTACAGAGTGAATATTGAAGGTAAATCATATTCACCTCAGGAGATCTCTGCTATGGTACTTCAGAAGCTTAAGGCAGACGCGGAAGCTCACCTTGGTGAAAAAGTTGAGGAGGCTGTAGTCACTGTTCCGGCATATTTTAATGATGCGCAGAGACAGGCAACAAAAGATGCGGGAAAGATAGCCGGTCTTAAGGTTGAGCGTATCATAAACGAACCTACGGCAGCTGCACTCGCTTACGGACTTGATAATGAAGCAGAGCAGAAGATCATGGTCTATGACCTTGGAGGAGGAACCTTCGATGTTTCCATAATAGAGATCGGTGACGGCGTTATAGAAGTCCTTGCGACAGCAGGAAACAACAGGCTTGGAGGCGATGACTTTGATCAGAGGATAACAGATTATCTTATCGCTCAGTTCAAGGCGACAGAGGGGATCGACCTGGGCGCGGACAAAATGGCGCTTCAAAGACTTAAGGAAGCTGCAGAAAAAGCTAAAAAAGAACTTTCCAGCGCGACAACAACTAATATCAACCTTCCGTTCATAACTGCAACGCCGGAGGGGCCTAAGCACCTTGATATGGATCTTACAAGAGCAAAATTTGATGAGCTTGCTCATGATCTGGTTGAAGCGACAACAGGTCCGGTGCAGCAGGCGCTTAAGGATGCCGGCATTACAGCTTCGGATCTTGGAAAGGTTCTTCTTGTTGGCGGATCCACACGTATACCTGCTGTACAGGAGAAAGTTAAGCAGCTTACCGGTCAGGAACCTTCTAAGACTCTTAACCCAGACGAATGTGTTGCTATCGGAGCAGCTGTTCAGGGCGGAAAGCTTGCAGGCGACGAGGGCGCAGGAGATGTTCTTCTTCTGGATGTTACTCCGCTTTCACTTTCGATCGAAACACTGGGCGGCGTGGCAACAAAGCTTATTGAAAGGAATACCACGATCCCTACAAAGAAGAGTCAGGTGTTCTCAACTGCAGCGGATAACCAGAGTGCTGTAGATATTCACGTTGTACAGGGAGAAAGAGAATTTGCTAGAGACAATAAAACTCTCGGCCAGTTCAGACTTGACGGGATCGCTCCGGCACCGAGGGGGATTCCGCAGATAGAGGTTACATTTGATATTGACGCTAACGGTATCGTAAACGTCAGTGCGAAAGACCTTGGAACAGGGAAAGAACAGCGCATAACTATCACATCGGGTTCTAACATGAGCGATGATGAGATAAACAAGGCAGTCAGGGAAGCGGCTGAGTTTGAGGCACAGGACAGAGCCCGCAAGGAGGCTGTTGATGCAAGGAACGAAGCTGATTCACTGGCTATGCAGGTTGAGAAAGCCATGGCTGATGCAGGCGATAAGCTTGACGCGGCAGATAAAAGTGAGGTTGAAGCAGACCTCAGCACTCTGAAGGCTCTTCTGGGCTCGGATCCTAATGTTGAGCTTACACCTGAGCAGGTAACTTCCATTAAAGAAGCAAAGGAAAAACTGCTTGCAAGCTCACAAAAGCTCTTTACGAAAATGTATGAGCAGGCACAGAGTGCAGCCGGAGCTCAGGCAGGTCCGGAGACGGGCGGAGCTCAGCCGGAGCAGGATCCTAATGACGCGCCTGAGGGCGATGTTGTAGATGGTGATTTCAAAGAGATCTGATCCTGATATAAAATACAAAAAAGGACTCCGGCGGGTAACGCCGGAGTCCGATGAATAGAAACTAAGGAAACGGTAATGGCAGAGAAAAGAGATTATTATGAGGTCCTGGGAATTGATAAAAGCGCAAGCCAGGACGATATAAAAAAGGCATACAGAAAGCTTGCAAAAAAATATCATCCGGACATGAATCCGGGAGATAAGGAAGCGGAAGCCAGATTTAAAGAGGCATCTGAGGCGTACGGTGTTCTCAGCGATGAAACAAAAAAGAAGCAGTACGACCAGTTCGGACATGCGGCATTTGACGCGGCCGGAGGCGCAGGCGGGTTTAATTATCAGGACATGAATGTCGATGATATCTTAAGAGGTTTTGGCTTCGGCGATATTTTCGGAGACCTTTTCGGCGGTATGGGTGGAGGCTTCAGCTCAAGACGGCAGTCCTACAACGGACCTGTAAAGGGCAGGAATGTTATTGCGTCTGTAAGGGTCACGTTTGAAGAGGCTGTATTCGGATGTGAGAAAAACCTTGAGATCGGATATAAGGAGGAGTGCGCGTCGTGCCACGGCAGCGGTGCTAAACCGGGAACATCACCCGAGACCTGTACGAGATGTCAGGGGACCGGTCAGACGGTACAGACCAGGCAGAGCCTCTTTGGAGTGATGCGCGAGGTTGGTGTATGTCCGGAATGCGGAGGCAGCGGAAAAGTCATAAAGGAAAAATGCCCTGAGTGCAGGGGTGCCGGATATAAAAATATAAGAAAGAAGATATCTGTTACCATTCCGGCAGGTATTGATTCCGGTCAAAGTATCAGGATAGCTGGAATGGGAGAACCGGGAACAAACGGAGGCTCCCGGGGGGACCTTCTTGTAGAGGTAATTGCATCAAGGCATCCCCGATTTGTACGTGACGGCGTTAATCTGTATTCAACAGAATCAATAACCATTACCGAAGCTGCGCTCGGAGGAGATATAAAGGTAAAGACGATTGACGGAGATGTTCTCTTTCCTATCAAAGCGGGCACGCAGACGGATACAAGGATACGGCTGAAAGGCAAGGGCGTACCCCTTGTCGGAGAGCCTTCTAAACGCGGAGACCAGTTCACGACACTTGTTGTAAAGGTTCCGGAAAAGATGAACTCCAAACAGAAGGAAGCACTTAAAGCCTTTGATGAGCTGATGTATCATAAGAAATAACAAAGATTACTGTACAGGAATATGAATTATAAACGGATCGCAATAAATACTACAACAAAGGACGCTGAAATGATCAGCGTCCTTCTTATGGATCACGGGGTCAATGACGTGCAGATAGAGGATAATGTTCAGCTTACTGATGAAGAGTTGAATCAGATGTATGCAGACTTTGTTAAGGAACTGCCGCCTGACGACGGAAAATGCAAAGTTATTTTTTTTACGGAGGAGGAATTTGATAACAGGCTGGAAGCTAAACTCAATGAAGAGGGAAAAGCCTTCAATGTGGAGCCGGTAACGGTTGAAGTGAAAGATGTGGACAGTGCTGATTGGGAAGATAAGTGGAAGGAATATTTCAAGCCATTCAACGTGGATGACATTTATATAGTTCCAACGTGGGAAACGCTTCCTGAAGAAGCAGATGAGCGTGCGGGAATTATCATCAGGCTCGATCCCGGGATGGCATTCGGTACCGGAACTCATGAGACAACAAGACTTTGTCTAAAGGAAATCGGAAAATATATCAAAGACAAGGCAAAGGTTCTTGATATAGGCTGCGGAAGTGGCATTCTAGGGATAGCGGCGGCTGGGAAGGGTGCCGCTGGTATAACGGAGCTGGATATAGACGATCATGCAATAGAGGTTGCCAAAGAAAATTTTGAGATAAATAATGCGAAGGCGGATTTTTTTGTCGGTGATGCGGCTGGCGATGATGCCTTTAAGAACAGGATAAAAGCAGAAGGTCCTTTTGACATCCTGACTGTTAACATACTTGCCGATATAATAAAGCTGATGCTGCCGGATATCCATGAATATATGAAAAAAGACGGGGTTCTTATAACATCCGGGATTCTTGCGTCAAAGGAAGATATGATAAGGGGAAAGATCGATGATAACCCCAATCTTAAATATATAGAAACAATTCATGACGGCGACTGGGTTATGATCAGCGCCAGAAGGATATAAGATGGAACATTTTTTTATCAGTCCCGAAAACATAGGCGAGGAAGAAGTCGTTATCAAAGGGGGAGATGTTAATCATATTAAAAATGTACTCAGGATGAGGCCGGGTGACGAGCTTCTTTTAAGTGACGGAACCGGAAATGATCTTGTCTGCGTGATCGAGGAAATGGAAAAGCATGCTGACCATATCAGATGCCGCATTACTGATAACGAATTATTGATAAAAGAGCCTGCTGTGAGGTTTTATCTGTTTCAGGCTCTTACAAAGTCTGACAAATTTGAGTTTATCATACAAAAAGCGGTTGAGCTTGGTGTGCACGAGATCATTCCCGTGAGGACGGCAAGATGCGTTGCAAGGTATGATGAGAAAAAGCAGAGGAACAAGGCGTTGAGATGGCGGAAGATTTCTGAAAGCGCAGCCAAGCAGAGCAGGCGCGGGATCATCCCCGGGGTTAAGGATATCCTGAGCTTTAAAGAGGCCCTTTCGTATGCGGAGCAGCTGGACGTTGTTTTGATCCCATATGAAAACTTCAAGGATATGAAGTATACAAGAAAAACGCTTGCCTCGATAAAAAGAGGGAGCGGTGTTGGCATATTTATCGGACCTGAGGGCGGCTTTGAAACTGATGAGGTTGAAACGGCTGTAACTGCCGGCGCCAGGCAGATTTCCCTGGGCAGCCGGATCCTTCGTACGGAAACTGCTCCGCTTATGATTTTGAGCGTTCTTGGATTCATGTATTGTGATAATGACTGAGGCGGGACTTTAGACTTCCCCCCCTCCGGGGGAGGGTGGCCCGAAGGGCCGGATGAGGGGCATACCGCCAGGAGACAGGGAACCGTTCCGCCTCCTATGGCGCAAAATACATGCCTGTGATACAATACACCGGTTATGGAATGCTACTTTGACAACAGCGCAACAACACGCACAGACGACAAATGCATAGAGTTGATGGACAAGATCATGAGGGAGGATTACGGAAATCCGTCTTCCCGTCACATGATGGGCGTAAGAAGTGAAAGGTATGTTAAGGATGCCGCAAAAGCCCTGGCCTCCATTTTAAAGGTGAATGACAGGGACATCATATTCACATCTGGAGGAACTGAATCCAATAACATGGCTGTATCAGGTTACGTCATGGCTAATAAACGCTCCGGAAAGCATATGATAACCACGTGCTTTGAGCATCCGAGTGTCCTTGAACCATTCGCATGGCTTGAGAAGCTTCCGGACGACGGTTTTGAGGTCACATATCTGAGCGTTGACAAAAACGGACATATCTCCATGGATGAGCTGCGGTCAGCGATCCGTAAGGACACTATCCTCGTATCTGTGATGATGGTCAATAATGAGATCGGGGCATTGCAGGATATAGCAGGTATCGGAAAGATCATCAAAGAAGAAAACCCGGATTGCGCCTTTCACGTTGATGCGGTTCAGGGCTTCGGAAAATATAACATTTATCCCGAAAAGATGAATATTGATATGCTGAGCGCAAGCGCGCATAAGATACACGGGCCAAAGGGCGCGGGATTTATCTACATAAGGGAAAAACTTAAGATAAGACCGCTGCTTCTGGGAGGAGGCCAGCAAAGAGGTTTAAGAAGCGGCACAGACAATACTGCCGGAGTGGCGGGGCTTGCTCTTGCTGCGTTAAATGCCTATTCATCATTGGATGAGGATGTAAAGAAGCTCTACGAACTTAAGGATATGCTGATCTCAGGCATTGAGGATATGGGCAGGCTCTATCCGGGGATAAAGGTCAATTCATCTAAAGGAAGTGACGGAGCGCCGCATATAGTAAGCTGCACCTTTGCGCCTGTAAAAAGTGAAGTGATGCTCCACGCCCTTGAGGAAAAAGGCATATATGTATCATCGGGCTCGGCGTGTTCATCGAATAAACCGGGGCTGAGCGGGTCGCTGCAGGCGATTGGTCTTTCAAAAGAAGATGCTGATTGTACGCTGAGATTCAGCTTCAGTAAGAACAACAGTATAAAAGAGGTTGCTTACGCACTTGAACAGATAAAGGAACTGTATATGATTTTTTCTAAATTTGTAAGCAGATAACGGCGGGGTGAAATGAACAGATTATTTCTTATAAAGTATTCGGAAATAGGAGTCAAAGGAAAAAACAGGCATATCTTTGAAGATATGCTCGTAAAGAATATACGGTCGGCGCTGAAAGCACTTGATGGCGAAACGGGCGTAAGAAAAGCGGAAGGGCGTATATATATCAGCTGCGATGAAGAAGAGGCAGATGATGCTGTTAAAGCCCTTAAAAAGGTTTTCGGTATAGCATGGATCTGTCCCATGGAACAGTTCGGGAAAATTGACATGGATACCCTCAGGCGTGAAGCCATCGTACATATGAGGAAAGAATTTGCTGAAGAACTATCGTCGAAAGAAACCCTGACATTCAAGGTCAATACAAGGCGTGCCGATAAAGCATATCCGTTTACGTCAGTTGATGTGAATGAACAGGTGGGTGAGGCTCTTCTTAATGAATTCGAAAACCTGAAGGTGGATGTTCATACCCCGGAGGTCGTGCTGAATATAGAGATAAGGCCGCATGATACCAATATCTATTCAAGGGCATTTGCAGGACTTAACGGGATGCCGGTGGGTACTTCAGGCAAGGCTATGCTGTTGCTTTCAGGCGGGATTGACAGTCCGGTGGCGGGCTATCTGATGGCGAAACGGGGAGTGCGTCTGAGCGCGGTATACTTCCATGCGCCTCCGTACACATCTGAGCGGGCAAAGCAGAAGGTGGTGGACCTTGCTAAGATCATTTCGGAATACTCAGGCCCTATAAGGCTGCATATCATAAACTTCACCGACATACAGATGAAGATATATGAGATCTGCCCGCATGACGAGCTCACGATAATCATGAGACGTTTTATGATGAAAATAGCTCAGGACCTTGCAGCAAAAGAGGAGTGCCTGGGTCTGGTTACAGGTGAGTCCATCGGGCAGGTGGCTTCGCAAACAATGCAGAGTCTTGCGGTAACAAATGAAGTGTGTCATATGCCGGTGTACAGGCCGCTCTGTTGCTATGACAAGCAGGAGATAATCAATATCTCGGAACAGATAAATGCGTATGAGACTTCAATCCTTCCATATGAGGACTGTTGTACGATATTTGTTGCAAAGCATCCTGTAACTAAACCGAAGACAGACAGGATAAAGAGATCGGAAAGAAAACTGGACGGGATGATCGGGGAGCTGTATGAAAATGCCATAAAAACAGCTCAGGTGATTGAGATAGGATAGATGAGGGCAGCTTTTCACACATTAGGATGTAAGACAAATTCATATGAGACTCAGGCAGTAATAGAGCAATTCATGGAGGCGGGTTACGAGATAACGGATTTTTCGGAGCCTGCCGATATTTATATTGTAAATACCTGCTCGGTCACGGCTGTTGCGGCGCAGAAATCCCGACAGATGCTGAAAAGATGCAGAAAGCTTTCTCCTGATGCGGTTGTTGTTGCCTGCGGCTGCTATGCGCAGGAGGCGAAGGATGCTCTTTCAAAGGATTCGTATGTCGATCTTGTTGTCGGAAACAATGAAAAGAGTCGGATCGTTGACCTCATAAAAGGAGATGCAAAAGAGAAAGTGGTGGTTAATGATCTTTCGCAAAACAGGGATTATGAGGATCAGCATATAAAAGAACCCGGAAAGCATACCAGGGCATATGTGAAGATACAGGACGGCTGCGACAGGTTTTGCTCATACTGCATAATCCCTTATCTGCGCGGAAGAAGCCGGAGCAGAAGAATGGATGAGATAATCTGTGAAATAGCAGATCTTTCCGCCGCCGGATATAAAGAGATTGTATTCACGGGGATAGATATCAGCGATTACAGACCGGACGCGAATGATTATGGCTCATCCGCTCTTGCGGAGCTGGTAAAAAGAACTGCTGAGATGGAAGGGATTGAAAGGATACGGCTGGGTTCGCTTGAGGCAGGAGTGATCAGCAAAGGTTTTATCGAAGAGATAAGCAGCTGTGGCAAGCTGTGCCCCCAGTTTCATCTTTCACTTCAGAGCGGATGTGATGAAACGCTTAAAAGAATGAACCGGCACTACATAAGTGCGGAATTTGCCGGATCTGTTGCTTTGATTAGGGAGTTTTTTCCTGATGCGGCGATCACAACCGATATAATAGCGGGCTTTCCGCAGGAAACAGATGAAGAATTTGAAAAGACCAGAGATTTTATCCGAAAGATAGGATTTGCCCGAATACATGTATTCCCTTACTCAAGGAGAAAAGGTACGGCTGCAGACAGGCTTCCGGGACAGCTTTCCAAAAGAGAAAAAGCCAAAAGAGCCCATATATTAACGGAGGATGCGAAAAAGCTTCAGGCGGAATATGCCGAAAGCTTTATCGGCAGGGAGGTAGCGATACTTGCCGAAGAACAGAGGATTATAGACGGCAAGCTTTTTGTAGAGGGATATACAAGACATTATGTTCGTGCGGCCGCTCCCGGAACGAAGGATGATTTTAATAAAATTGTAACAATATCCCCGGATAAGATAATAAAAGAAAATGGGGATCTGATTTTAGTGCCTGCCGTTTTTCCTTGAATTATCAAGGAAAACTCCTTGCAAACACAGAAGGATTAGTATAGAATGAGAATGAATATATTACAAAAATATTACACTTGTATTTCGTATAAGGTTATAAAATGAAAGAAGAGCTTTTTTACACACAACATTACAGTATCCCCAAGGAAGAGCTTCCGTCAGTGGATGAAGTGTTTGAGCGGGTATATGCCGCGCTTGCGGAAAAAGGATATGACCCGGTCAACCAGATCGTCGGATATATTATGTCAGGTGACCCCACGTATATAACCAGTCATAATAATGCCAGAGGAGTGATCGCCAAGGTGGAGAGAGATGAGCTTATAGAGGAAGCTATCAGATTCTATATCGACAATAAGCTTAAATGACGAGATTGTAATGAAAATAATTGGGTTGGACTACGGGTCCGTAACAGTCGGAGTTGCCATGTCAGACGAGCTTCTTATGGGAGCATGGCCGAAAGAGACGATAAAGAGGGAAAAGGAGGGTCATCTTAGGAGGACCCTTTCTCGCATAGATGAGCTCATCAGGGAAAATGATGTTACAAAGATCGTTCTGGGGCTTCCGTTGCATACGGACGGAACGGAGTCCGAAAGAGCAAATAAAACTCTGGAATTCAAGGATAAACTGGAAAAGAGGACAGGTCTTGAGGTGATACTGGTAAATGAATGCTATACCACCAAAGTTTCCGAGGAAGAGCTTAAGGAAATGGGTGTTAAGCTTAGAGATAAAAAGCTGTATGTAGACCAGCTTGCGGCAGTACACATACTGGAGGAATATTTAAATTCAATAAGGCGTTAAGTTGATATGGAAGACGGAAAGATAATATTTACAGATGAAGAGGGAAGTGTTGAAGAATTTTACGTAGTTGACGAAACAAGGGTCAATGATGTAAATTATCTTCTGGTGTGCGAGGAACCGGAAGGTGATTCGGCAGCATATATTTTGAAAGATATATCATCTCCGGATGAAGCGGAGGCGATATATGAATTCGTCGGGGATGAAGCGGAGCTGAGCGCAGTTGCGGATATATTCGCGCTTTCGCTTGAGGACGAAGAACTGATCTGAGCTTTTTGGACGCGGTGCCGGCGAACAGGACCGCTCCGTTATTTATATTAAAGGCTGAAGCTTCAGCCTGTTCAGCTTGAATAATATTTACAAAAAGAGGGTCGGGCCTCTTTCTATTGGTGTGTTCGAAAAGGCCCGCTTCGGATAAGGAGAGTAATGTCAAAAAACAATAATTCAAAAAATAATACTGAACAAAAGAAAAGCAACACAAAGAAAACATTATTGAAAACAGGCAACAAAAAAACAGCAGTTGCAAAACGCAACTCGAAAAGATCGAAGAAACAGCAGTCTTTAAGGATCATACCGCTTGGTGGCCTTGAGCAGATAGGCATGAATATGACGGCGATAGAATATAACGGAAATATAATCGTTATAGACTGCGGAATGGCATTCGCTGATGACACCCTGCTTGGTATAGACCTTATCATTCCGGATATAACATATCTGAAACAGAACAGATCGAGGGTCAGAGCAGTACTGATAACACACGGACACGAAGATCATATAGGTGCCATACCATATATCTTTAAAGAGCTTAAAGTGCCGATCTACGGAACCCGGCTATCCATCGCACTCATCAAAAAGAAGCTGGAGGAGCATAAGCTTGCTGATTCCGTAAAGCTGAAGGTGGTAGAATACGGGCATAAATTTTATATACAGGAGTTTAAGGTTGAGTTTATAAGGACAAACCACAGTATTTCCGATGCCGCCGCGATAGCTATAAGAACGCCGGCCGGCCTGCTTGTTCATACGGGGGATTTTAAAGTGGACTATACTCCCGTATATGGAGATACGATCAATCTGGCAAGGTTTTCAGAGTTGGGGCAAAAAGGCGTATTAGCTGTAATGAGTGATTCGACTAATGCCCAACGGCCCGGATATACGATGAGCGAGACATCAGTGGGCGCGACCTTTGATGAGCTCTTTGCCGCCCATCAGAAGGAAAGGCTTGTTGTGGCGACCTTCGCGTCTAATGTTGACAGGGTTCAGCAGGTGATCAATTCCGCGCATAAATATAAGAGAAAAGTTATATTGGAGGGCCGTTCAATGCTTAATATCATTGAGACGGCAACAGAACTCGGCTATATAAAAATGCCGAAAAACACTCTTGTATCGGTTGATGATATTGGAAACTATCCTCCGCATAAAATAGCAATAATCACTACCGGAAGTCAGGGTGAGAGCATGGCTGCGCTTTCAAGAATGGCCGCGAATACACATAAAAAGATCAACATAGGCAAAGGAGATGTGGTGATCTTTTCGTCAAGTCCTATACCCGGAAATGAGAAGGCAGTGTCCTATGTTATGAATGAGCTTTCAGAGATGGGCGCTGAGGTTATCTTTGAGCAGACCCACGTATCTGGACATGCCTGCAAGGAAGAGCTTAAGCTGATATACGCGCTCTTAAAACCGCAGTATATCATACCTATGCACGGTGAGTTCAGACATCGCATGGCAAATTCACAGATTGCACATGATATGGGATATAATGATAAAAATGTATTTATGATCGATACAGGTGATATCCTCGAGCTGACCGCAAAAAAAGGACAGGTGACGGGACATGTCGCAGCCGGAGGCATATATGTGGACAACTCCGGAGTCGAGGATGTCGGAAGAACGGTTCTTGAAGACAGAAAGGATCTGGCGGAAAGAGGTGTTCTGATAGTTACGGTATGCCTTAACGTGAGCGAGGGCTTTATAATATCAGGTCCGGAGATGTTTACCAGAGGATGGGTGTATGATGGCGAAAGCGACAAATTGATTGAAGAAGTAAAGGAAATAGTTTATAATGCGTTAATTGATTATTTAAAGCTTAACCACTACAATCGTGGGAAGGCAAAAATGGTGATTGCGGATGAGATCCGCAGATATCTGAGGACTAAAAACAACAAAGGACCGATGATATTACCGTTTATCTTAGAGACTGAGTGACAGTATACGGGTAGAAAATGGCAAAAAGAAAAGTAGTAAGAAAAATAAATAATGTAAATACTTCAACAAGCAGCAGTAGCAGCGCAAATACAAGACGTGAACAGATAAGTGATACCTTATCGGGCACCGGAACGATAAGAAGCAATCTGGAAAGATACCGGTCTGATGATGTTGAACGCGTGAAGGCAAGGCAGGGTCAGGGATCAGCCGCGGACGGGTCCAGGAAACGCCAGCTTGGAGACAAGGAAAAGAAGCTACGTAAGAAAAGACTGATAATACGTTTGTGTGTCACGGCTTTTGTTCTGATCTTATGCGCTGCCGGCTTCACGTTTATGTACTGGATATTCCATGATGTTCCTGTTGATGAGGATAACAAACAAAGGATAGAGGTTACGATCACAGAAGGCATCACAGATTCCGAAGTGGGAGATATCCTCAAAGAGAAGGGCTGCATCAAGGACAAAACTCTGTATAAGCTAAGAACTATCATATACGACGCGAATTATGTTCCGGGTGTTTATGATGTGAGTCCATCCTATACAACCGAAAAGATAATAAATATTCTTTCGGGATATGATTATTCCGCAGACGGGTTAATGGAAGAAGAGTAGCGCAGACAATAAATAAAGGAGTATTTTGCCGGGATCGTTAATTATTTTAACGGTCCTGTTTATTAAAATGATAGTTGATGAAAATATAAGCAAATACCTGCATTCGCTCGATACCGGTATCTCCGGGGAGCTTGAGGGATTAAGGCGCAAGGCGGAGGAGCTGGGGGTTCCCGTTATAAGAAGAGAGACGGAAAGCTTTCTGAAAGTTTTTCTTAATATCTTACAGCCGGAACATATCCTGGAAATAGGGAGCGGTATAGCTTATTCATCGATATTCATGTCACGGTGCTGCGAAAGCATCGCAAGGATAGATACCATAGAAAACTATCCGCCGAGAATAGCAATGGCAAAGGAAAATCTAAAAAACAACAAAAAAATCTATCTGGTCGAGGGTGATGCCTGCAAAATAATAAAAGATATGACCGGCTGCTATGAACTTATATTTCTTGACGGACCAAAGGCACAGTATCCGGAGATGCTTCCCGACCTGTTAAGGCTTTTGGGAAGTGAAGGAGTATTGATAGCAGATAATGTTCTGCTGGAAGGAGACACCGCCAAAAGCAGATTTGCGGTCGAAAGAAGGGACAGGACGATGCATGAGAGAATGAGAATGTTTTTAAAGCTCATTACAGGAAACGAAGAACTTTTAACAACAGTACAGGCGATAGGCGACGGTCTTTCGATAAGTCTGAAAAAATGATGACAGGCAGGATGAACGATCAAAAAAAACCGGAACTTCTGATGCCGGCAGGAAGTCCTGAGGTGCTCAGGACTGCGGTCATATATGGAGCGGATGCGGTATATATCGGGGGAGAAGAATTTTCCCTAAGAGCAAAGGCGCATAACTTTTCTCATGAGGATATGAAGGAAGGCATTGCTTTTGCGCATGAACATAATGTCAAAGTATATCTGACGGCAAATATAATCGCCCATAACAGTGACATAGAGGATGTCTCGGAATATTTTTATTCGATCAAAGATATAGGAGTTGACGCACTGATAATCTCTGATCCGGGCATCTTTGCTCTGGCGGGGGAAATATTGCCGGATATTGATATTCATATCAGTACACAGGCCAACACATCTAACTACGCCGCTTTTGAATTCTGGAGAAAGCTTGGCGCAAAAAGAGTAGTGACTGCAAGAGAAATGAGTCTTGCGGAGATAAAGGAACTCAGGGCAAGGATACCGGACGATATGGAGATAGAAAGCTTTATACACGGGGCCATGTGCATATCATATTCCGGAAGATGCCTGTTAAGCGCGTATATGACGGGGCGGAGCGCCAATTCGGGAGAATGTACGCACCCGTGCAGATGGAAATATAGTTTGGTCGAGGCAAACCGTCCCGGCGAATATATGCCGGTGGAGGAAAACGAAAGAGGAACATATATATTTAACTCAAAAGACCTCTGCATGATAGAACATATTCCCGGGCTTATAGCTGCAGGGATAGACAGCTTTAAGGTTGAGGGAAGGATGAAGAGCGCATTGTATGCGGCCAGTATTGCGCGC
Source organism: Lachnospiraceae bacterium (assembly GCA_045601405.1). Taxonomy (GTDB): domain Bacteria; phylum Bacillota; class Clostridia; order Lachnospirales; family Lachnospiraceae; genus RGIG5612. The sequence continues at coordinate 19,475 of JAZRZO010000059.1, forward strand.
GCATACCGTCTTGCGATCGATGAGTATTTTGCAGCTCCTGAAAAATACAGGAGCCGTCTGAATTTTTATAAAAACGAGATCTCCAAGTGCACATACAGGGAATATACCACTGGTTTCTTTTTCGGAAAGCCTGGTGAAAGCGCCCAGATATATGATGAGTCGACATATGTGAAGGAGTGGGTCTTTCTCGGGATATATAAAGGGAATAGCATCGAAAAAAACGGAAAGACATACTTTGGATTTGAACAGAAAAACAAGTTTTGTATAGGGAATGAGATAGAGGTGATGAAGCCCTCGGGTGAAAATATATCTGTTGTTGTTTCGGATATGCTTAATGATGGCGGTGAACATATTGAAAGCTGTCCCCACCCGGGACAAAACTTCTTTATCTCTATAGACGCGCTGCTTTCACCATATGATATCATCAGAAAAAAAGAGGTCTGAAACATATTGAAATTTGCCGGTGATGAATATATCATTTACGAGTTATGATCAATATTAAGTGCGATCTTAAATCACATATACTTGCGACCAGGGTCGATATTGATATATTTCTTCCTGATGCAAGAGGATATATTGATGAAGTGGATGATTACAAAAGCTACTATTCATTTGAGCCCTTTAAAACGATCTTTCTTATGCATGGGGCATGGGACCGGGGTGTTCAATGGATAGAGAACACAAGCGTTTTAAGGCTTGCGGAGGAAAAGGGCTTTGCACTTGTTGTTCCTTCGGTCGGAAATACTTTTTACGCGAACACGCTTTACGGTCTGCGCTATGAAGACTATTTCATGAATGAACTGACGGGTTTTGTCAGAGGTCTTTTTCCTCTTTCGGAAAGACCTGAGGATAACTTCCTGTGCGGAGTGTCAATGGGAGGGTACGGCGCGCTTAAGGCAGTTTTTAAAAAACCTGAAGCGTTTGGCGGATGTGCTGTAATGAGTTCGGTTGTTGACATTTCGGCATCGGCGAGGATAATAAGAGCGCTTGGCGTTCAATCGGACATGACACTCGGACACTGGAGAGAGCTCAAGGGTTCGCAGTTTGATCTTCGCAGTATCATAGAGGAGAACAAAGGGCAATATGATAAGTTTCCTGCTCTGCTTATGATAGATAGTCCCGGAGATTATCTGAATGAATATAACAGAGCTTTTCACGAATATCTGGAGACTGCCCGCATCAGTCATGACTATCGGGAATATGAGGGTCTGCATGAATGGAAGTTCTGGGATGAACACATGAAGGAATGTATAGATTTTTTTGCAAGCTGAAGGAGCGGATATGAGTCAGGAAAAGGTTGATAAGTACAAAGAGGAAAAAAAGAACAGAAAAAAGACTATCGCCAGAGAGAAAAGGGCTAAAGTAATATGGACTATCGCAGGTATAGTGGTGGCGGCAGCGATCGTTCTTCTTGTTGTTCTGTCTATCGCGAACAGTGTGATCTGACATGGCTGATGAAAGCGCGGGAAGAAAAATCTGGAGAGTTCTTTATCCTGTAATAGCTCTTTTTGTGTTTTATTTTGCTGTTATCTACGGCGCTCTGTTCATCTTTTCTTCGACTCCTGAACAAGGCGGAGGAACGGACGCCGCAATGGGAAGATACTTTCCCGTTATCACATCCGTAGCGCTTGCTGCGGTTATCATTGTTGAATTTATCTTTTATAAAAACGATTATGTGGCAGAAGACAGGACTTTTTTTAAAAAGCCCTTGAATATCATTCTTATAGCTGTTCTTGGAGCTGCGGCGTCACACGGGTTCAGCCTGCTCATATCACTCCTGAACCTGGGCAATGTGGCAGGTGATTATTCCGCGGTGGAAAATGAGATATTCGGCGCAGGGGTGATCTTCACCATTTTAAGAGCACTTATACTTGCGCCTGTGGCAGAGGAACTGGTCTTTCGAGGACTTGTCTTCAGGCGGATGAAGGAATACACAAGCTTCTGGCCGGCGGCGATAGTAAGTGCGATATTCTTCGGGATTTATCATCTGAATCTCGAGCAGGGGATATACGCTTTTATATTCGGGCTTATCCTTGCTGCTGTATATAACAGATTCAATAACATATTTGCGCCGATACTCCTGCATTTCTTCGCTAATCTTCTCTCTGTGATACTCGTGTATGCCAATGCGGAATATCCTTCGCAGACAATCATTATAATTGTGATGGCTGCATGTATCATCGTCTCCGCTTTCACTATCTTCAAGCTCCTCCGTGTATAGATATTTATGAGTCTTTCATCTGGATGGATGATGGCGAAAGCTGTTGATATTTTTCTTTTTATTATGATATAATACGCGCGAAATATCATAAAATTCACATATAGAAAGGAGAACACCGATAATGGAGTTCAGAGAGGAAGTAATTCAGATACTTATTGACAGAGCAGCGAAGATGTTTGGAGTTGATCCTTCAACACTCGGTCCGGACACAAGGTTTAAAGAAGACCTTCAATGTAAGTCTGCCAACATCGTTCAGTTCACAACATCTCTTGAGGACGAATATGATGTGGAAGTTCCATACATGGAGTTCAACAGAAAGGCTACATTTGCTGAAGCGGCTGATTACATCGCAGAGCTTTGTGACGAGTAAAGAATGATCTTGTGAAGCCACTCCTGTCTCAGGCGGGAGTGGCAATTTTATGTATGGAGGAACTGACCATGGATTTAATGGAAATGATGTTTGAAAAAGCAAAAGCTAACCGGCAGAGAGTTATCTTTCCGGAAGCAACAGAGGAAAAGATACTCCTTGCCGCACTCGAGGCTCATCAGAACGGCTATGTAAGCTCAACGCTTATCGGTGATCCCGCAGAGATAAAGGCAGCTGCGGAGCAATTCGGTATAGATATAAGCCCGATGGATATCTATGACAACACAGATGAGGTAAAGAACGAGGCAGCTTTTGAAAGATATATTGCTGAGTATTCTGATATGCTGAGTCTCAAGGCTCTTAAGAGAAAGAGCAAGGATCCTATGTACACTGCAATGGTGCTTCAGTGCATTGGCGAATATGATGTTACATTCGCCGGCCTTGCTCATTCAACGGGAGATGTTATCCTTGCGGCAACCACCATCATCGGTCTGAAGGACGGGATCGATACTTCGTCATCCACAGGTCTTGCCATTATCCCCGGATTTGAGGGAAGTGAAGGACCATATCTTCTTTTTGGCGACAGTGCGGTATGTGCTAACCCGTCATCTGCCGAGCGTGCTTCTATCGCTATTTCAGCATGTGAGACTGTCCAGGAGCTTCTTGGATGGGAACCGAGATGCGCAATGCTCTCGTTCTCAACCGACGGGAGCATGGAAAATGAGATGGTGGATGATGTTCGTGAATCTGTACGCATTGCCAATGAGCGCCGTCCTGACCTTGCTATTGATGGTGAATTCCAGCTTGATGCCGCAATTGATCCGAATGTTGCTGCTAAAAAGGTTAAGAGGGAATCAAAGGTTGCAGGCAAAGCAAACATCCTTATCTGGCCGGATATCAACGTGGGCAATATCGCCGTTAAGCTTGTTCAGTTCTTTGCAGGCGCAGATGCTCCGGGACCGTTCCTTCAGGGATTCAAGAAGATCGCGGCTGACTGCTCAAGGAGCGCGCCGGTATCTGAGCTTGTGGGAAACATCGTTATGTGTGCCGTAAGAGCAGGTAACGCGAAATAAGTTGTTTCAACGATGTGTTTTAAAGGGGCTGCCGGCGGCAGCTCCTTATGTTTAGAAAACTGCCGGGCAGAGGGCAGGGAGAGCCATGAAATTTAAAAGAGACTATAAAGAAGAATTTAAAAAACGTGTTGAGTGGATAAGAGAAAGAGTTGCGGAGGCCGGTTGCAAAGGCATCATCTATGGCAACTCAGGCGGAAAGGACAGTGCGCTTGTGGGCATCCTGTGCAAGGCTGCATGCTCAGATACAGTTGGTATCATCATGCCTTGTGCATCCAAAAGAAACTATGAAGAGGACATGAAAGACGGTATAGATGTTGCGAAGCGGTTTGACATCGAATACAGGGTTGTCGACCTAACAAAGGTGAGAGAACGTCTCATAGAAGATATGAAAGATTCGTGTGCAGAACTGACGGACACAGCGATCTCGAATATCGCGCCCCGGCTCAGGATGACAACACTCTACGCGATCGGACAGAGTGAGGGCAGACTAGTAGCCGGCACGGGAAACAGGGATGAGCTTTATGTGGGATATTATACTAAATACGGAGATGGCGGCGCTGACATCAACCCTATAGCTGATCTTACAGTAGGGGAGATCTATGAATTTCTCGAATTTCTTGACGCACCGGAAAATATCCGTATAAAACCGCCGTCTGCAGGTCTTTTTGAGGGCCAGACGGATGAAGCCGAGATGGGCATAAAATATGACGACCTTGACGAATTTCTTTTAACCGGCTCAACAAACAAAGAAGCTCAGGAAAAAATTAAAAAAATGCATTTCCGGACAGAACACAAGAGGCATGGAGTGCGTATGTATCCGGATTGACAGCATAAGTCGGCAATATCAGCTTATAAAAAAGGCAGGTCATCATGGACCTGCATTTTTTTAAGTAGCGGGAGGGGGACTTGAACCCTCGACGCCCCGGGTATGAACCGAGTGCTCTAGCCAGCTGAGCTATCCCGCCATAATGGGGCCTATAGGGCTCGAACCTATGACCCCCTGCTTGTAAGGCAGGTGCTCTCCCAGCTGAGCTAAGACCCCATTTAGTAAAGAAATGATGTTCTGTTTTCAAATCGCGCTTGATTAGTATATTAAAAAACATAAACCTTGTCAACGAATTGTTATTTATGATACAAGAGTGTCACCGGGAAATATATTGAGCGATAAGAGACAGGACGGAACTGTCAAAGATAAGCTCGCTGTGTGTGATGTCTTTTAAAACATGCATCTCACAGCCTGAAGAAAAATGTGAGGAAAGCGCCTCCGAATATTTCAATGGAACCCTGTCATCATCACCGGAAGCAATGATGAGAGGAACTATATCAGTATCTTCGGCATAAACACCGGCGTCCATTTTAAAAGAAATGAGCAGCCTGAGCGGCCCGTAAAAAACAGGAGTGACCGTGTTATAAAGATCATACGCTGACTCATAAGGAGCGACAAGGATAAGCTTTGAAACATCTCTTTCGGAGGCAAGATACACAGCCGGTCCGGTGCCGAAGGAATAGCCCATGACAATGATCTCATCCACGTTATCAGAGCGGTCGAAGTAGTCATAGATGAAGGCAGCGGCACGGCGGATTGCGTCATCTGTAGCACTGCCGCCGGAAAGGCCGAAGCCGGGCCAGTCTATGACAGCAATATCCAGCCCGGGATAATTCTCATCATCGGCAAGCTGGTTAAAAAAACGGAGTGCGGCAGTGGAGGAGTCTTCATCATAGCCGCCGAAATATAAAAGCAGGGAATTTGAGCCGGTATAGGTATTGCTGCGTCTATGCAGACGCCAGCCGTACAGATTACCGTCAGGGGAGTATAACTTAAGGTCTTCCACAAGCGGTACATTTAAAGGCTGCTTTTCGGCAAACATTTCCTGCAGCTCCACAAGGGTAAGCTTTTCGTGCGCTTCTTTGTTAAAGGATGGGCGTAAAAGCAGGCCGGGGGTGACAAAATATGTTGTCAGCGCCCATGCCGCAATGATGGCTGCCGCAATGATGATAATTAGATATCGTCTTTTATGTTTCATCATCACATTGTACCAAATAAACAAGGCTTGGTGTATAATGAGTATCAATAAAACAGATGCGGCAGATATGCTTATACCGGAGGAGATTATGCGGATCGGACAAGGATATGATGTACATAGATTAATAAACGGCAGACCGCTGATTATAGGCGGGGTTGATATCTCGTACGAGAAAGGTCTTCTGGGTCATTCAGACGCGGATGTACTGACTCATGCTGTTATGGATGCTCTTTTAGGGGCGGCAGCTCTGGGGGATATAGGATTGCATTTTCCGGATACTGATAACAGACTTGAGGGCGCGGACAGCATTGAACTTCTCAAGGCAGTAAGGGGTATTTTAAAAAATGCAGGATTTGAGATAAATAACATAGATTCCACTGTAATAGCCCAGCAGCCTAAGTTAAGACCATATATAGATGAAATGCGAAAAAAAATTGCTGATGCGTTAGACCTTGATGTATCAAAGGTAAGCATAAAGGCGACAACTGAAGAAAGCCTTGGGTTTACCGGAAGAGAAGAGGGAATAGCCGCCCAGGCAATAGCTGCCGTCATTGAAAAATCTGTTGGCTTTTGTTAAACTTATTTTCGTATGAAATTCTCGGTATATTTTAAAGAAGAATCAGAAGTGATCATGGCTAGGGATCCGGCCATAAAAACAAAAAAAGAGGTGCTTTTGTACCCCAGCTTTTGGGCTGTTTATAAATACAGAAAAGCACATAAACTTTTTATGGAAGGCAAGTATTATAAAGCCAGAAAGATATCCCAGAGGGCTGCAAGAAAAACGGGGATAGAGATCCACCCGGGCGCGCAGATAGGCAAAGGATTTTTTGTCGACCATGGGCATGGTGTCGTTATAGGAGAGACGGCAGTGATCGGTGATAATGTGACGATATATCAGGGCGTTACCTTAGGCGGAACAGGCAAAGAGAAGGGTAAGCGGCATCCCACACTGGAAGACGGCGTAATGGTCAGCGTAGGCGCAAAGATACTGGGTAATATCACCATTGGGGAAAATTCCAAGATCGGAGCAGGTTCGGTTGTGCTGAGTGATGTGCCGCCCAACTCTACTGTTGTAGGTATCCCGGGAAGAGTTGTTAAGAGCGATTCCCTGCGGCTGCCATCCGAGGATCTTGATCAGGTACATCTTCCGGACCCGGTAAACAGCGATATACAGGCTCTTCAGAGGGATGTGGGTGAAATACTGAAAAAGCTTAATGATGTAGCGGATGAGATCGAATATATGATATAAGAATGGAATTGTTTTATGAAGATCTATAACACTTTAAATGCTAGAAAAGAAGAACTGGAAACAATTGAACCGGGAAAGGTAAAGATATATGTTTGCGGCCCGACCGTATACAACCTTATCCACATAGGGAATGCCCGCCCTATGATAGTTTTTGATACATTCAGAAGGTATCTTAAATATAAGGGATGGGAAGTGATATATGTGTCCAACTTCACGGATGTTGATGACAAGATAATAAAAGCAGCCAACGAAGAGGGCGTTGACGCGTCTGTTATTTCAGAAAGATATATTGCCGAATGCCTTAAGGATATGGAAGGTCTTAACATATTGCCGGCTACATTTGCGCCTCGCGCGACACAGGAAATTGACGGAATGATAGAGATGATACAGACCTTGATAGACAGAGGCTACGCTTACGAGGCTAACGGAACAGTCTATTACAGGACTAAGCAGTTTCTCGGATATGGCAAGCTTTCTAAAAAAATTCTGGATGATATGCAGTCCGGCCACCGGGACATTCAGGTAACAGGCGAAGAGGAAAAGGAAGATCCGTCAGATTTTGTTCTCTGGAAACCGAAAAAAGAAGGAGAGCCTTATTGGGAGAGCCCATGGTCTGACGGAAGACCGGGCTGGCATATAGAGTGCTCTGTAATGAGTAAAAAATACCTTGGGGAAACCATTGATATCCATGCAGGCGGAGAGGATCTGATCTTCCCGCATCATGAAAATGAGATAGCTCAGAGCGAATCGGCTAACGGATGTACCTTTGCAAGATATTGGATGCATAATGCATTTCTTAACATAGACGGGAAGAAGATGGCAAAATCGGAAGGCAACTTCTTTACGGTAAGGGATATCTCTGAAAAATATGATCTGCAGGTACTCAGGTTTTTTATGCTCAGCGCGCATTACAGAAGTCCGCTTAATTTTTCGGATGAGCTTATGGCATCTGCAAAGAACGGTCTTGAGCGCATTATAAATGCAGCTAAAAAACTGGATCATATTGAGCAGAATGCCGAAAACCGGTCCTTTAGTTTTGATGACGGGGAGGACAGAGACTTCGGAAAGGACTATATAAAAAGGTTTGAGGCGGCGATGGATGATGACTGCAATACCGCGGATGCGATCTCAGTTATCTTTGAATTTGTTAAAGCTATTAACAATACCATGACGGACACATCCTCCACTGCGCTCGCGGAGCTCGCCGAAAAGCGTCTGAAGACCATGTGCGGCGTTTTAGGCATTACCCTGGAATATACAGTGGAAGTACTCGACGCTGAAATAGAAGCAATGATAGAAGAACGTCAGGAGGCCAGAAAGAATAAAGACTTTGCGCGTGCTGATAAGTTGAGGGATAAGCTTCTGCGTCAGGGGATTGTACTGGAAGATACCAGAGAAGGCGTAAAATGGCACAGAAAGTAGGACATCCGTCACTGAGTCTTGCATTTCTGGGTGACGCTGTGTTTGAACTGATGATAAGAGAACGCGCCCTCGCACAGGAGGCGCCTCATGTTGATAAACTGAACAGATACACTAAAAGGTTTTCCAGGGCCGGAACTCAGGCGGTGATGGCAGATGCGCTTCTTGGCAGTGACGCGCTTTCCGATGAAGAGATGAAGATATTTAAACGTGGAAGAAACGCAAAAAGCACTTCCGTGCCTAAAAGCTGCAGCCCGATAGAATACAGGAAGGCCACAGCGCTTGAGACGCTTTTTGGATATCTGTATTTAAGCGGGGAAAAGAAAAGACTCAAAGAACTTTTTGATCTCTGTATGGAGCAGGCGGAAAATGGCTGAAGGTGATCATGGATAATAAAAGAGAGCTTATGGCAGAGGGGCGGAATGCTGTTAAGGAAGCCCTGAAAAATAATAAAAATATAGACAAATTATATGTGCAGGAGGGCATCAAAGATGGCCCTCTTGTGGCTATTGCGTCAGAGGCTAAAAAGAAAGGTGTATTGGTGGTTTATGTCCCGAAGGAAAAGCTGGATTCAATGAGTGAAACAGGCCGGCATCAGGGTGTGATATTAAATCTTTCGGCAGTAATATACGCGGAAGTGGATGATATCCTGAAAAAGGCAGCGGATAAGGAAGAGAAACCCTTCATCTTTGTACTCGACGGGATCGAAGACCCGCATAATCTCGGCGCTATCATCAGAACCGCGAATCTTGCGGGAGCGCACGGCGTTATAATCCCAAGACACAGAAACGCTCTGGTAAATGCGACAGTTGCAAAGGCTTCCGCAGGCGCTGTATATCATACGCTTATCGCCAAGGTTACAAACATATCGCAGACAATAGAAAAACTTAAGGAAAAAGGCATATGGTTTGTGTGCGCGGACATGAACGGGGATCTGATGTATAACGTGAATATGAAAGGCTCGATAGGCCTTGTGATAGGCAATGAGGGAAACGGTGTGAGCCGTCTTGTGAAAGACAAATGTGATATGACAGCTTCCATTCCGATGTACGGGGATATAGATTCGCTTAACGCAAGTGTCGCGGCGGGGGTATTGGCCTGGGAGATCGTAAGGCAGAACCGGAATAAATAAGTTTACAATGAAAAGCGGAGCCGGGCAGAAGATAAAAAAATATCTTGAAATATACTGGACCATGTTCAAGATAGGCATAACAACCTTCGGGGGAGGCTATGCCATGGTCGCTGTAATAGACAGGGAACTCTGCGATAAGAAGAAGTGGATAGAGAAGGAAGAGCTTCTGGACTATATATCAATTGCTCAGATAACCCCGGGGGTTATAGCAGTTAATGTTTCCACGTTTGTCGGAAGAAAAAAAGGCGGCATACCGGGCGGCATAATAGCAACGCTTGGCGTTGTCACGCCTTCGGTCATCATTATACTTATAATTGCTTCGATACTTACCAATTTTTCAGAGCTTGAATATGTAAAGCATGCCTTTGCCGGGATAAGAGTATGTGTATGCGCGCTGATAGTCAACGCTACGATAGGTTTTATAAAGAAGACGGTTGTTGATGTGCTTACTGCCATCACATTTATCTGTGTATTTGCTGTTGCCGCGTTTACAAGGATAGAGACTGTGTTCATAGTACTGGCAGTGATAGCAGCGGGGGTCATTTACACTTTGGTAAAAAACAGAAAGATCCCCGAAGTTAAGGATAGCGGCCGGTCAAATGAAAACGGAGGCGTATGATGGAGCTTTTGATCATGTGCCTTGAGTTTTTTAAGACCGGACTTTTCGCAGTGGGAGGAGGTCTTGCGACTATCCCGTTCTTTTACGAGATCAGCGACAGATACGGCTGGTTCACGCATAGTCATATCTTGAATTTTATCGCTGTCGCAGAGGCTACACCGGGCCCCGTAGGCATAAATATGGCAACTTTTGCAGGTTACCTGTCAGGCGGCTGGGGCGGCGCTGTGCTTGTGACATTATCCCTTGCGCTGCCATCGATCATCATAATTCTTGTTATCGCGGGACTTCTTGATAAGTTTAAAAAAAACAGGTTTGTCGCGGGCAGCTTCCATCTGCTGAGACCTGCGTCAACCGCGCTGATCGCAGCCGCCGGCTTGAATGTTATCCTGGCTGTTTTCTTTGACGTTGAAAAGATAACCTTTGATATGTTCGGTAAGCTAAGTCAGATCATCACACATATTAACTGGGTGGCTGTGATCATGTTTGCGGCTGTATTTCTGGCAATGAAGATATTCAAAGGCCATCCGCTGATATTTATTCTGATATCTGCCGGACTGGGAATGATATTGAAATTATAGATGATATATAATTTGCTCTGAAAAAGGAGATGAAAAATGATGAACAGTATTGAACTTCAGAATATAATCGCTAAAGGTGTGGAGAAGATCGTTTCAGACGCCATAAAGGCAACACTGAAAAACCCGAGAGAGTGCTTTTATGGCTAAGTTTGCACTGGCAAGTAAAATAGCGACAAAGAGAAGGATGGAACTTTCCGAACAAGGGGGGAAAAACAGATTCCGTCTTTCCTGATCGCAAGTATTACGAGCAGATACAATCTGCACTGCGCAGGCTGCTATTCGCGTTGTATAGAAACAACGGTGGATTCTGAGCCGGTATCACAGCTCACCGGCGATGAATGGCTTAAGGTTTTTGATGAAGCGGAAGATATAGGGATAAGCTTCATTCTTCTGGCAGGAGGAGAACCGTTTCTTCGAAAGGATATCATCGAGGCTGCGGGAAAAAGCAGAATATCTTATCCCCGATATTTACTAATGGAACTTTTATGGATGAGGAATACTTCAGGCTATTTGAAAAATGCCGCAATGCTTGCTCCGGGTGATGCGGAAAGGGCGGTAATGGAAAAGAAGATGGATGTTCTTCGTGCTGCATATGATGATGTGATATTGCTTTCATTCCCGGGAGATGAGCTTGCAACAGATGGTTGTATGGCAGCTGGCAGAGGATTTTTTCATATCAATTCACATGGCGGGGCAGAACCGTGTCCGTTTTCACCATATTCGGATATCAATGTCAGAGATACATCTTTAAGAGAGGCTGCGGGATAATGTAGCGCTGCATTAAGAGAAAAAAAGCATTCAAGTCCCATCTAATATTCTTATAAAAAACAACAACGTGCCACAGGCACGTTGCTGTTTTTTGTGCGGAGGATGGGACTTCCGCCGGGGCTTCGCCCCTTTCAGGCCACGTCGAATACTTCGTGCTTGCGCACTTGTATTCTCCTTGTTCAAGTCCCATCTAATATTCTTATAAAAAAACAACAACGTGCCACAGGCACGTTGCTGTTTTTTGTGCGGAGGATGGGACTTGAACCCACACGACCTTGCGGTCACTAGATCCTTAGTCTAGCTCGTCTGCCAGTTCCGACACCTCCGCAGCTTCAGGTCTTATTTCAACCCAGCCCTGACATTATATCACAATATTACCTAAATACAATCATTATATTTAATTTATTTCATTTATGATGATGCAGAGTAAATTCCCAAAGTAAATCCCACAGTAGGAATTAAAGTTGGATTTACTCTGGGAAATTTTTTGCCGTAGAATTTACCTTGGGAAATCATCCCAAATATTTTTCACGGAGGTATAATCCTATGACAAACCAATTCAATC
>JAZRZO010000060.1:0-1500 GCA_045601405.1 Lachnospiraceae bacterium
CCGGCGATAAGTCCCGGAATATCCAGAATCTGGATTTTTGCCCCTTTGTATTCCATCAGCCCCGGGACAACCGTAAGTGTGGTAAAAGCATACGCTCCGGTTTCACTTTCAGCCCCTGTTAAGCGGTTGAGAAGTGTTGACTTTCCAACCGACGGGAAGCCCACCAGAACTACCGTTCCGTCTCCGCTTTTTTTGACCGCGTATCCTTCGCCGCCGCCTACTGATTTGATGGCGCGCATTACGGCGTCATCTTTTAACTTGGCAATCTTTGCCTTCAGCCGCCCGATGTGCTGTGAGGTTGCCTTGTTGTATTTTGTATTTCTGATCTCGTCTTCGAGTGCGCGTATTTCGTCTTCTATTCCGGGCATGATGTTTGTGTCTATATGTATTGGTGCTCGTATTAAATAAATAGTTGGGAAATGTCCGTAACCTTACGTCAAATATAAATACTGAGGTGACTAATAATATTACGCAACTTTGCTGACATAGTGTAGTGGCCAATCATGCCGGCCTCTCACGCCGGCTACTGGGGTTCGAATCCCCATGTCAGCATGTCTCGATGAGACTGTTTTTTTGAAGCGAGGTGGGGTAGTCAGGAGATCCCGACGGGCTCATAACCCGTAGACCAATGGTTCAAATCCATTCCTCGCTATATTGCCTGTTTTTTGGTGTTTATCCCGGTGTATACCGATTCGCATTTTCATCGGGATTTCACTTTAAAGGATAAGTCCGAGTATCATATCAGCAGCTGATACGCCGAAGAGTGCAAAGATGAATCCGATGGTTAAGGGAAGAAGGAACGGAATCCCGAATGATATCCAGATTTTATCACACTTCGCGTATCCGGCAATTTCTGCCGCATAGATATCAGGATGTTCGCGGAGGACTTTTATCATGACAGGTGTCTGATGTTTCAGCGCAGATGCGTGGGCGCCGTGTTTCATTCGTGTTTTTACGATTCCCTGTCCGGTTTCAGTCACCTCCTCTGCGATGAATCCGTGATATTTCAGGAGAGAGTCCCCGCGCACAGGAATTCCGGAGAACATCAGTGAAAGAGGGCCGCGGTTTTTTCTGACGATATTGAAGAGAAGACAGCCGAGCGCAAACAAAAGGACTAAGATTCCGGCATTTACGAGCGAAGAGACAGCAAGAGAGGGAAAAATATATGCTGCACACGGTGTCACAGGAACCGCGATGGAAAGCAGAATGAGGGCTTTTGCATCGGCTTTTCCAAAGAGGCCGAAAAATGCGAAGAGGGCCATGAGTGCCGCAAAGACCAGGGAGATGATAAGAACCGGGAGGTTTTCAGGAAGTGTATCCGCCCAGTAGATGACTACACAGACTAACCCTGTAACTGCCGCAGGGTACCATATCACCCTGTACACGCTCCGGTCCTTTATATCCTGAACGGAGGCTATAATAAACGTTATCAGGACCGCAGCTGCAGATATGGCCAGAGGGAGCATCATTTTCTGATATGTGTTTTACTTTGAGATATTT
>JAZRZO010000061.1:0-111526 GCA_045601405.1 Lachnospiraceae bacterium
GGCCGGCAACACCCAAAAAATGCTCCTGATGAGCATTTTTTTCTGATGCCTAAGTGCTTTCCGGACTTGTGGACCGAAGCACTTGCCGCTAAAAGCCTCCGAAAGGCATAAGAACCAAAACGGCTCATCCAGAAACCCCCGTAGATACATATTCAGTAATCCGACATAATATGAATCCCCGCCGAAGCTGCATATATACCGACGGGCGACTAACCCGGCATGTGTCACACGGAGATATATATGCATCAAGGCGGGATTGTAAGAATGACGAGGCTAATTGGTCAGTTATACAGAACGCAGCCGGTATAGCACATTTTTCCGGGCCCGTAATTGTAGTCCACATTATTCTTTCTGCAAACATCAGACACAAAAAGACCAAAGGCCTCCATAGAAGAATTAGCTTTGTCAGGGAAGCGGCACGGCGCGTCCGGATATGTGCATACCTTGCATCTTGTGCAGCTGCCGTCACCCAGCGGAAGCAGGTCATCAATAACCTCACGGAGCTTATCAACACAGTCTATAAACCTTTTGTCGTGATCCTCCTTGACTTCCATTATTCCCTCAAGATCCATTGTATCCTCAATATCTCCGATAGTCTGGACGAGGACCCCGTTGCTGTATTTTTTCATTCTCGCCTCGCACTCTTCTATCTCTCCGCAGCCGGGAGGACAACTCCACCTTGCGCCATACATACCGCAGGTGTTTACAGCGCACATATCCCTTACCTCAGGAAGAGCCTTAAGCGTTGAAACATCAAGCTCCGCAACAGTCTCAAAGCCGCAGCTTTTTACAATCTCCATCAATCTTTTTTTATCCATTCCGGTCCCCCCTTGCTTCCTGCAAGATCCTGCGCGGTCTCGTCTTTGTCAATAAAACATCAGGTTGTCCACGAAAGTATCCTGAAAATCCGGGTGCGTCGCCAACTCCAGGAATTCAACCCTTTCGGTTATATTCTGAACCCTTCTGTACTCATCATAATTCAGCGTCGCGATCTTGGAGCCCTCGCCGGCAGCGTTGCCTATCATCTCGATCTTATCTTCCAGCTCCGGAGGTATCATTCCTATTGCGCACGCACTGTGCAGATCCATATAGTTGCCGAATGCGCCTGCGATAAGGACATGTCTGATGTCATCAGTCTTTATCCCGAGTCTGTCCGCCATTAACTCAATCCCGGCGGCGATGGCACCTTTCGCAAGCTGTACCTCTCTGATATCCTTTTGCGAAAGGAATATTCCGTCCTCCAGCATGATGGCCCTGCCACTGTTTACCGTTGTTATCCTGTCCGCATTTGCCTTAACCGCATCCGGCACATTTTCAAGACCGCTCTTTTCAATATCGAAAAGCTTGCCGCCATCATCTATGATCCCGTTTTCAAGACACACAGCCACCGCATCCATCAGACCGGATCCGCATATGCCCTCCGCCTTAACATCATCGATCACATGACACTCCAACTCCAGATCATCATTCAGCCTGATATGGTCGATCGCGCCGCTCTTCCCGCGCATACCGCATTCTATCTTCGCGCCTTCAAAAGCCGGTCCGGCAGCGGTTGAACACGCGATCATACGGTCTTTATCTCCCATTACCATTTCACCGTTTGTACCGATATCAATGGCAAGCGTAAGCTCCCCGATCTCATCGAATGCAGTTGCCAGGAGCACTCCGGCTGTATCCGCTCCCACAAAGCCGGCTATATTCGGAAGCAGCTGCAGCTTAGCGTTCTCATTGATGAACAGCTCCGCCTCCGCCGCCTTTAGTATTATCTCTTCATTTACAGAAGTGTTGTAAGGAGCCTTTACCAGAGGCTTGGGCGTAATCCCCATGAACAGATGGTGCATACATGTGTTTCCAACTATTGTCGCGATATATATATCTTCTTTGTTGATCAACAGCCCTTTATCCTTTTCAGCTTGTGAAACAGCTTCCGATATCAGTTCGTTCAGCGCTTCTCTTATAACCCTGGAAAGCGCTTCGATGCCGTTTTCAATGGCATATTCACTTCTTGCTATAACATCAGCCCCGTACTGGCTCTGCGGATTCAGCATACTGGCATGCGATATCTCCCTGCCGGATTCAATATCCAGCAGATAGCATACAACCGACGTTGTTCCTATATCAAAAGCGGCGCCATAAAGCTTTTTATCATCAGGAGGCAGTATATCGATGATCTCATTCCGGTACATCACAAGAGTAACCGAATGATCGTTTTCCTCCAGCACATCAAAGGCCTTATTCAGGATATACGGATTAACGGGTATATCCGCAGGAGCTACGCCAAAGGCTTCGCCTGCCGCCTTTTTCAGCCGCGCCCAGTCAGAAGTATTATCTCCCATTTGGCATCTTTCAACTACTGCTTTTTTTGCCTTTACAGCGCAGTCCGTCACAAACGATCTCTGGGAGCCTGTCTCAAGGAGATTGTGTCCCGAGATGTCTCCTGTGATGAGAGTCACATCATTTTCAACCGTCGTCTGACACGCGAGAACAGATATGATACTGGTGTCCTTCACATCCCCGGCATTTATCAGCCCTTCGGCAACATCCACAAGACATTTTTCACATGTGCCCATGCCGCCGCACGGAGCATCCGGATGAAGCCCTGCCTCTATCTGTACCTCCAGATATGTTTTCCCCTCCGCTGCTTCAACTATGATATCCCCAGGAAGAATTTTAACCTTTGCCATGCCATCTACCTCTGAATCTTTTTACTCCGGAAACGTCCTGTTCAATTCAATCAGGAATGTCGTGACTCCGGCGTCATACGCAAACACCTTAGTTCCCATTATCTCAAATTCCGCCGGTTCAAGCTCTCCGTGAAGAAGCTCTTCTGCAGCGTCAAACATCTTGCCGATATAGTCGGGCTCAAGCTCCGGCGTACCGTGTGAAGCATATATCTTATCAAAGTCTTCGTCCATTTCCTGGAGCTTGATCATGCTCTGAGGAAATTCATAAATATCCCTGCCGGGCCCGAACATGAAGAAATTTCCATCCTGAACAGAATCTCCCGCGAATAAAACCCTGTTGTTGATATCGAGAAGAGCCACGCTTCCCTCGGTGTGTCCCGGGATCTCTATGACCTTAAGCGGTCTGTTGCCGGGATCAATGATATCTCCATCCTTTATTGTCCTGATGTCCGCACCTTTGCCGGCATTGCCTTCAAAACGCGGGATATCAGCTTTATGCATATAAAACCAGTCAAACTCGCGGCAGCCGTGGATATGGTCCCCGTCAGCATGGGTTAATACAACCTCTACCGGAATCTCATCATCGCCAAGTATTTCTTTCGCAAGCGGCCTTACTCCTTCAACAGAAAGACCTGTATCGATAAGAAGCGTTTTTTCACTGCCCTTTAACAGAAAAAACCTGACTATCGCATTTTCTATCCTCCATGTGTTCTCATCTATCTTTACTACTTCATAGCTGCTGTCCATAACAACACCCCTTCATTCTTCTTTACCATTATATATCACTTCATGGTACACAGAAAGAACAATATCATCATAAAAAAACAGGAGATCTTCCGTCATCTCCTGCCTTAAAAAGAGCCGCTCATCTCGCGCATCAATCCGGCAAAGCTGAAAATATGTTCCGTACTGTGACAATCACCGGTGCAGATGAAGTCACCGCCCCTGTCTTTTATGTAACGGCGTATCTCATCTGACGGATACGGCTCGGACCTTGTCCCGCTCATAACGTCAGAATAATTTATCTCAAACAGACGGGTTTTCATTAGAAGCCGGTCTGCCGCTGCCTTCCATGCCGCAACATATCGCGGATGAGAAGGATCAAAAAAAGGACATTGCTCATTCACTGATGATATCAGATCAAAATGCCCTACTATAAGAGACGACCTATCGAAAGGCTGCTGCTTTATATGCTTCATGGAAGCAAATATCCCGCCTGTCTCCTCAAAGTATCTCTCAAGAAGCGAGTAGATATCTCCGCCAAAGTATCTGCCGGCAGCATCCACCAATGTGTCTTTTCCTTTTTTACCCCTGTAGTCCGCGATAACATACTCACCTTCTGTTTTAACATAGTGATTTGAGCCGATGATAAAATCGTAGCCGCAGGGCTCTTTTTCTGTATACAGATCCAGTTCTATCCCCATAAGGATATCAAGCCTGTCCTTATATTTTTCCTTCAGTTCTATTATCTCGCTTTTATACGCAGTCTCCGCTTCCTCTGACATGCCGCAGTCCGGATCAAAATCCACAAAGGAATGCTCCGAAAAGCCAAAGACCTTAATGCCTGCCTCTATGGCGGCATTTATCATCTCCTCAGGCGTATTTTTTCCGTCGCTGTATGTACTGTGGTTGTGGATGCTTATAAGCTTACCCATATATCCGTTAAGTCATCTTCTCCTGTTTAACTTTTTTGTCTATCACATGACGTTTCGAAAGCTCCTGACTGATCTCGTCCAGACCAATGCCCATCTCCGCCATCATCACCATCACGTGATATGCAAGATCCGCAACTTCATACACAGTCTCTTTCCTGTCGCCTGCCTTCGCAGCTATTATCACCTCTGTGCTCTCCTCTCCTACTTTTTTCAGTATCTTATCAATACCCTTTTCAAAAAGATACGAAGTGTATGAGCCCTCCTTAGCATCCGTCTTCCGGCCTTTGATGAGCTCCATCAGCCCTTCATACGAAAACTGCGGCTCACCCGGATCCTCAAGCACTGGATATTCAAAGCAGGACTGTGTCCCCAGGTGGCAGGCGGGGCCATCCGGCTTGACTTTAATAAGAAGGCTGTCCTTATCGCAGTCGGCCGTTATGGAAACTATATGCTGATAATTGCCGCTTGTCTCCCCTTTGAGCCACAGCTCATCCCTCGAGCGGCTGTAGAAGCATGTCAGCTTTTTTTCCAGGCTCAGTTTCAGGCTTTCCTCGTTCATATACGCCTGCATAAGCACCATGCCTGAAGCGGCGTCAACCACTATCGCAGGTATCAGTCCTTTTTTATCAAATTTCAATTCTGAGATATTAACCATGATCTTCTCCGTTTTCTATATTCTTACATGAATTCCTTTTTCATCAAGAAGCTTTTTCAGCTCTGCTATCTCAACCTCACCGTAATGGAAAATGGAGGCTGCGAGCGCCGCGTCGATATCAGGGATAGCGCTGAAAAGCTCCACAAAGTGTTCCGCGCATCCGGCTCCTCCCGATGCGATCACGGGAACATTCACTGCCTCGCATACCCGTTCAAGCAAAGGTATGTCAAACCCTTTCTTAACGCCATCGGTGTCTATTGAGTTTACCACTATCTCACCGGCTCCGCTGTCCACACCATCCTTTATCCATCTGACAGCTTCAATGCCTGTATTTTCGCGACCGCCCTTGGCAAAAACGGTAAAAACTCCGTCCACACGTTTTATATCAACAGACAGCACAACACACTGATCTCCGTATTTTTTTGCGGCATTTCCGATAAGCGAAGGGTCTTTTATCGCGCCGGAATTAATGCTTACCTTATCAGCCCCGCAATCCAGCACCCTTTTGAAGTCGTCCAGGCTGTTTATGCCGCCTCCCACTGTCAGGGGGATAAATACATTTGCCGCGGTTTCCCTTAAAATACCGGTAAACAGCTTCCTTCCGTCTGATGACGCTGTTATATCGTAAAACACAAGTTCATCCGCTCCGCATCTGCTGTAATGCTCAGCAAGCTGTACGGGAGAGCTTATGGTCTTCAGCCCATTAAAATTTGTGCCCTTAACAACACATCCGTCCTTAACATCAAGACACGGTATTATCCTTTTAGTTATCATCCGCAACCTCTATAGCTTTCTTCAGGTCGATCGCGCCTGTATAATACGCCTTGCCTATTATGGCTCCCGAAATCCCCGCGTTCTTCAGCTCCTGTATATCCGGCAGCCCGGACACACCGCCCGACGCAATGATCTCTATTCCCGGAAAAGCATGGGAAAGACTTTTATAGAGCTCCTTATTCGGCCCTTCCATCATTCCGTCTCTGGAAATATCTGTGCATATGATGGTCTTTACTCCTATATCCATCATCCTGCCAAAGAAGTCAAAAGCCTTTATTCCTGTCTTTTCCAGCCATCCCGAAACAGCCACATAGCCGTCCCTGATATCTATCCCTACAGCTATGCCTTCTCCGAAGTTTTCTATCGCCCGTTCAAGCAGCTTTTCATCCTTTACTGCCGACGTGCCTAATATAACCCTGTCTATTCCGGCATTCAGATATTTTTCTATTGAAGCCGCGCTTCTTATGCCGCCTCCGGTTTCCACAAAAAGTCCCGTCTCATTCTTTATCCTTTTGATGACATCAAAATTTACCGGACTTCCAAGCCTGGCCCCCTCGAGGTCAACAGTATGTATGTATCCGGCTCCAGCCTCTTTGAATTCCACGGCAATCTCTGCCGGATCATCACTGTAAACAGTCATCCGTTCGTAATCACCTTTGACCAGTCTTACGGCCTTTCCCTCAAACAGATCTATTGCCGGATATATCTTCATGATCTAAGCCTCCATCTCACAAAAAGCTTTTAGTATCTTAAGCCCTGTTTCCGAGCTTTTTTCCGGATGAAACTGACATCCGCAAACATTTCCCAGGGCTACGGCAGCCGTTATCGCTTCTCCGTAGGACGCGGTGGCTATGAGACTTTCCCCGCATTCGACCACTGAATATGAGTGAACAAAATACACATACTCCCTGCTGCCAAGATATTTAAAAAGCTCATGCTTTTTCCCGTTATATTCAAGCCTGTTCCAACCCATGTGCGGTATCTTGAGTTTTTTGTCTATCCTTCCGGCAAGCGGAGTCACTTTACCCTTAAGAAGCCCCAGCCCCTTATGGATACCATACTCATAACTCTCATCAAATAAAAGCTGCATACCCAGACACACGCCCATCAGAGGAGTTCCTTCTGCCGCCTTTTCTTTTATCAGCTCCCCAAGACCCGTGACATTCAGCTTTTCTGAAGCGTCTTTAAAAGCGCCCACCCCCGGAAGGATGATGCGCTCTGCTTCCTTTATAAGCTTTTCGTCACCGGTCACTATCGCATCTTTATCTGCTGCTCTGAATGAAGAAACAAGAGAGAAAAGATTTCCTACGCCATAATCAACTATCGTTACCATCAAAGACTTCCTTTTGTGGAGGGGATCTTATCCTTCATCTCCGGGTCTATGCTCACAGCCTGCTTTAATGCTCTTGCAGCAGACTTGAATATCCCTTCAATTATATGGTGTGAATTTCTTCCGTCAAGCTGCTTTATATGCAGAGTGCAATGCGCATTCCTTACGAATGCGGCAAAGAACTCCTCAGCAAGCTCTGTATCAAAATCCCCTACTTTTTTTGCCCTTATCTTTACATCATATTTAAGAAAAGCCCTGCCGGAAATATCAAGCGCCGTAAGTACAAGCGCCTCATCCATAGGCAGTATCATATATCCGTATCTGACTATCCCTTTCTTATCTCCAAGAGCTTTTGTGATGAGCTTCCCTATGACTATTGCCACATCCTCAACAGTATGGTGATAATCCACCTGCGTGTCCCCATTGCATTTCAACGTCAGGTCAATGTTTGAGTGTGATGCGAAAAGTTCCAGCATGTGATCCAGAAAACCGCAGCCGGTATCCACCTTATTCTTTCCGGAGCCGTCCAGATCTATGGCTGCCGTAATATCGGTCTCCCTGGTTTTTCTTTTTATCTCGGCCTTTCTCATTTTTTCTCCTTCAATATCTGATTGATATTATCCATAAAGACTCCCATGTCCTTATCGGTTCCGACAGTTACTCTTATGTATTCATTTATTCGCGGCAGATCAAAATGTCTGACCAGTACGCCTCTGTTTCTCAGCTCCGTGTACAACTCTTTTCCGCTGATCCTACTGTGCTTTGCAAAAATAAAATTAGCCTTTGATTCTGTCAGCTCAAAGCCTGCCTTTTTCAGCTCTGAAGAAACTGCCTCCCTGGTGTTTATTATCTTACCGCAGTTTTCGGTAAAATACTCATTGTCCAGAAACGCGCAGCAGCCGGCTGCCATTGTCATGGAATTTACATTATACGGATTAGTGGAATACTTTATCCTGTTAAGATCCTCTATAAGCTCGCGGTTTCCCAGCGCCATACCCAGCCTTCCGCCCGCAAGAGACCTGGATTTAGACATCGTCTGTATCACCAGCAGATTATCATACCTGTCTATCAGGCAGGTGCAGCTTTGCGCCCCGAAGTCCACATAAGCCTCGTCTATTATCACAACATCATCAGGATTTTCCTTTAACACCGCCTCAATGTCGTCCAGACTCAGCGCTATCCCTGTCGGCGCGTTAGGGTTAGCGATGATAGCGGTCCTTCCCGCGTTGAAATAATCACTTATATCGATACTGAGATCTTCCTTAAGCGGTATGATCTTCCGGTCAATGCCGTAAAGATCGCAGATAACCTTATAAAAACCATAGGTGATATCGGCAAAGGCGGCTCCCTTCTCACAAAAGGCGAGCGCCGCGTAATTCAGCGCTTCATCAGAACCGTTGGTAAATAATATCCCATCCTTATCTATACCGTAATATCCGGCTGCGCATTGTGTAAGCTCCGCGCACTCCGGGTCGGAATAAAGCCTCAGCTCTGACGCCTTTTGTGCCGCCGCCGAGGATGCCCGCTCAGAGGTGTCATATGGAGATTCGTTCGTATTTAATTTTATAAGGCTCTTATCCCCGGGCTGTTCGCCCGGCACATAAGGGCTCAGACTCTCTAAAGCTGAATTAAAAAATCTGCTCAATCTTTATCCTCTCTTCTTATAGATACGCTTCTGGCATGGGCGGTAAGCCCTTCTTTTTTCGCGAAATATTCCACATCCTCCGCCAGTTCTTCAAACCCTGCTTTATCAAAATATATATACTGCGTCTTTTTAATAAAGTCATCCACAGAAAGCGGATCAGAAAACCTTGCCGTTCCCGAAGTTGGAAGAGTATGGTTAGGTCCGGCGATATAATCGCCAAGTGCTTCGGGACAATATCTCCCTAAAAATACGGATCCCGCATTCTTTATCTCCTTCAGATACTCAAACGGCTCCTCCGCGCATATCTCCAGATGCTCCGGCGCAAGCAGATTTGCAAGTTCCACCGCCTCTTTAAGATCTGAAGTTATTATGATCTTCCCGTTGTCCTTTATTGACGCGCTGGCGATCTCTTTGCGCTCAAGCTTTTCCACCTGTATTTCTATCTCTTTCGCCACCTTCTCCGCCAGCTGTCTGCTGTCTGTTATTAGAACTGCACTGGCATTTTTGTCATGCTCAGCCTGTGAGAGCATGTCGGCGGCAGCATACGCGGGGTTAGTCTTTCCGTCAGCAATTATCAGTATCTCGCTCGGTCCTGCGATCATGTCGATAGAAACCTCTCCGAATACCTGTTTTTTAGCCTCCGCGACATACGCGTTCCCGGGACCTACTATCTTATCCACCTTAGGAACGGTCTGTGTTCCGAATGCCATTGCTGCAACAGCCTGCGCACCGCCTATTTTGTATATCTTATCCACCTTTGCCGCCGCAGCTGCAGCAAGGATGTGCTTATCTATTTTCCCATCCTTTCCCGGAGGGGTTGTCATTATGACCAGATCACATCCTGCTATCTTAGCGGGGATACAGTCCATAAGCACGGTGGACGGATATGCCGCACTCCCTCCCGGCACATAAAGTCCCGCTCTTTCTATAGGCGTGATCTTCTGTCCTAAAACAGCGCCGTCTTCTCTTTTTATCTCAAAGCCTTCCCTCTTTTGTTTTTCATGAAATTCTCTTATGTTTTTTGCCGCCTTCTCCAGAACGGAAAGGAACCTTTCATCGGTCTGCTCGATCGCGCTTCTTATCTCCTCACTGCTTACCTCGAGGCTGTCCAGACGTACCCCGTCAAACTTTTCCGTAAATTCGAACAGAGCCTCATCCTTCCTTTCCCTAACCTCGTTTATGATCTTGCCAACACTGTCAGCAACATCCGCAAGATGTTCCGAACGCTTAAAGATCTCGTTTTTACCGGCTTTATCATATTCAAGTATCTTAATCATTATCATCCTCTACCTCTTGTTTTAAAAGGGCTACTATCTCTCTTATCCTTTCGCCTTTAAATTCGTACGAGGACTTATTGCATATAAGTCTTGCGCTGACGGGCATGATATCTTCCTTCACCTCAAGGTTATTCTCCCTGAGCGTTTTCCCGGTCTCAACTATATCCACTATAACGTCAGACAGTCCAAGGACCGGAGCTATCTCTATTGATCCGTTCAGGTGGATGATGTCTATATCCCTTCCCTTTCTCTGGTAATATCTGCGTGCGATATTTGAGAACTTTGTAGCCACCCTTAATGTTCTTTCCTTGTCCTCTTTAAAATCCGTGCCGGCAGCTACAGCCATTTTGCATTTTCCCATTTTCATGTCGAGCAGCTCATAAATATCCGGCGTATATTCTTCTATTATATCCTTGCCGCAAACACCTATGTCCGCAGCCTTTCCTGCCACATATATAGATACATCGCCTGGCTTCACCCAGAAAAACCGCACCCTTTTTTCAGTATTTTCAAATATGAGTTTTCTGCTGTCCTCCAGTATCTGCGGGCACGGATATCCTGCCTCTTCAAACATTCTGTAGGTATTTTCACCGAGTCTGCCCTTCGGGAGAGCGATGTTGATATAATCATCTTCTCTGGCAGCTGCTTCCTTTTCAACATTATCAGACAGATCTATCTCGTTAAGATATACCGCAAAGCCTATTGCCTTTGATCTTCTTCCGAGCTTTTCCATCGTCCTGTCATACTGTCCTCCGGAAAGAACAGGCTCCGCCGAGCCTTCTACGAAGCCGTTGAATACTACCCCATTATAGTAATTAACGTCTCCGAATACAGAAAGATCTATATTTATATTACCGCAGAGTCCTGTTTCATCCAGCTTACCGAGTATTTCAAAAAAGCTGTCAGCCGCCTCGCGCTCCGCGCCTGTGCCTTCTATCACCTCTTTTATACTGTCAGTTACATCAGCGGCGCTTCCACTGATCTGAAGCATTCTTAAGATACTCCTGCAATATTGTTCGTCAGCGTTCTCATTTTCCAACAGTGTTTTAAGTCCGTCAGTATTCTTACTGCTTATAAGGCTGAATATCTTTCTTTTTGTTGTTCCGGAAAAACCTCCCGCGTCAACTATCGCCTTTATCATATCTATGTCTGACAGAGTCAGCACATATCTGTCCGAGATATTCGCAAGGCTCAGTGCCGCAAGCAGGATCACTTCACAAATATCGTCCATTTCAAGCGGACCAAAGCATTCAAGACCGGCCTGCATTATCTCCTTGAAAAAGCCTGTTCCTTTATCTGTCCTGTAAACATTTTCATTGTAGCAGAGCTTCTGCACAGTATTCTCATCACATTTTGAGTTTTTTATGATAGACAGAGTAACATCCGGTTTAAGCGCAAGCAGAGTTCCATCAGTATCGTTAAATGTGATGACATTATCGGAAACCAGAAAATCCTTATTGCCGGCATAAAGGTCATATTCTTCAAATTTACTCATTCTGTAGGAAGTATATCCGTGTTCAAGATATAATGCCCTGAGTGAGTATATTACCTTTTCATCTTCACTTAATATTTCTTCGTTTAATATCATTATCTTCTTCCTTTGCTTTAGTATGGTAGTATGGTAGCACTCTGCTATACTAAAGTCAAGCTGTGCCCCGAGCTTTCTTCTCCGCTGCCTCAACGATAGCTTCATCAAAACCATATGCCTTCAGAAGCTTAATCGCATTCCGGCTTGTGGCTCTGCCATCCTTGATCTTATAATCGAATATCACATTGTCATCTATCACCTCTTCACTGAAGTGATGATTATCCATGCGATCCTCAAGCATGAAGGTAAGCTCTATATCATGTGTCGCGGCAAATACCAGCGCGTTCCTGGCTGATAGCGCCGCAAGCAGTTCTGAGGACGCCGCTATCCTTTCCGCCGTATTCGTCCCCCTTAACACCTCATCAACAAATACTAATACGCTTGTTTCATCATCCGCTTCATCAAATATCCTTTTCAGCGATTTTATCTCAACGACAAAATAGCTTTCATTTCCCATGATATTATCCGTAAGCTCCATAGATGACATTACCTTAAAAATGCCGCTTTCATACTCCGACGCTAATACTGTATATATAGTCTGCGCAAATATCTGATTTACGGCCAGAGTTTTAAGAAAAGTGGATTTTCCTGACGCGTTTGATCCTGTAAGCAGTATAGAGCGTTCTGCGTCGATATCATTTTTTACGGGACCGGTTATCAGCGGATGGTACAAACTGGTTGCTTTTACCATCTTCTTTTTAACAAAGGACGGGCTTGTATGCTCCGGATATTCCTTCCTGAAAAGACATATGCAGATGCTCAGCTCGATCTCGCCAAGAGTGTCATACAAGCATTTTATCTCATCCGCCGATGCAGCTACTTTATTTTTCATACTGTTGAACTTGATCAGATCAACGTGGAAGATCATTCTTATATAATCCAGTATCACGTCAGTCAGTGAACCCGAAACGCTGTTTGTGAGCAGCCAGCTCCCGCGCCTTAACGGCGCAAACGTCCCGGACAATCCTTTTAAAAGCTCTTTATCTTCATCGAAGGCCGTTGGAAGGTCTTTTTTCACTATCTTATCTGCCGCGTTTACCATTGCCACAAGATACTTAAGACAGTTAAAATATGCTTCGACCTTTGCCCTGAAGGCAAAATAAAGAGCTATATTGAGCGCTATCATCACTACAAGCGCGACTATCCCTATCGCCGGATTTATGAATATAAGACCTGCTGCCGCAAGCAGCAGCAGTATCAGTATCACATGCTTCAGGCTGCTCTGCTTTGGAAGCTCGTCCAGCTTGAATATATGATCCAGGAAAGACACTTTTTTACTCTTTCCGAGGCTCTTAAATATCTTTTGCAGCCCTTTCCTTGCCGCCTCCTCCGAAGAGATGGCCTTTGCCTTATCATCTCTTTTTATCAGGATATCCTCATCCGACTCAAGAGACCTCAAAGTCTTTTTCAAATATTCAGACCCAACAGAGGAATATGCGCGGTCCATCCGCGCATATATCTCTTCCATATCAAGATCGTTCCATGTGATATCGTCAACCGGAAATGTTTTTTTCATATCTTATCCTACTCAGATCTCAGATCTCTGAGCATTAGCTCATCAACCGCCTCTCTCGGAGAGAACCCTTCAAACAGCACTCTGTTCACATTGTTTATTATCGGCAGCTCAATATCGTACTTAGTCGCAAGAGCCTTGGCCGCCTGAGCGGAAACTATCCCTTCGACAACCATATTAACCTCTTTAACCGCATCCTCCATGCTTTTGCCCTGACCAAGAAGAATGCCCGCTCTTCTGTTTCTGGAATGCATCGAGTCACAGGTTACTATAAGATCGCCCATACCGGAAAGACCATAGAGAGTCTCCTGCTTGGCGCCTATCTTTATGGCAAGCCTTGCTATTTCATTTATTCCCCTTGTTATGAGCGCAGCCTTAGCATTATCTCCATAGCCCAGTCCCTCGCTCATTCCCGCGGCAAGGGCAATGACGTTTTTAAGAGCCCCGCCTATTTCTATCCCCACAAGGTCAGTGCTTGTATAGACCCTGAAGACATTACTCGAAAATATCTTTTGTATAAATACGGCGGATTTCATATCTTCTGAGGCAACAGTTACCAGCGTCGGCATCCTGCGGGCCACCTCTTCCGCGTGAGAAGGTCCCGAAAGCACACAGACTCTGCATCCTGTGAGCTCTTCCTTTATAACCTCGGAAAGCATCATCAGTGTGCCGTTTTCTATGCCTTTGGCCACATTTATGATGATCTGTCCTCCGGGTATGATGTCTTTAAGGCGGGCTGCGGTCTGCCGTATGAACCTTGACGCTACCGCAAGAACAATAATGTCCTTATCTTTTACCGCCTCATTTATGTTATCTGTAATGCAGATGTCATCGGATATCTTTATTCCCGGCAGATATCTGGGATTGGTCCTGTCCTCTTTAAGAAGACTTATCTCTTCCCCTACAGCGCTCCAGATAGTTACATCATGCTTATTATCATTCAGGAGTATCGCAAGTCCTAACGCCCAGCTGCCTGCTCCTAAAACTGCTATTCGGGCCATTTTAATTCCCTCTCTTAATGTTTTTTCTTTTTGGATGTGTTGCGTTTCTTCTTTTTATGCTATTTATTGCTATTTACCGGTTTTGACTTTAAGGCCTGTGTTTTCTTCACGTCACCGGAGACCTCCTCAGTCTTATCCACTGACACAGCCTCCCGGGCACCTGCCTCTTCCGGTTTTTCTTCCTCTGTCGCCTCTTCCGGCTCTTCCTCAGTCCCGGCTGCTTCTTCCTGCTCTTCCCCAGCGGGTTCTTCAACCATTTCTTCAGTTCCTTCTTCGGAAGGCATATCCGTTTTTTCCTCCGGTTCCATCTCCCTGGTTAGCTTAGGCTCTTCCTCTTCGGTCACGTCAGCCTCTTTTTCAGGCTCTTCTGCTTCGGTCACTCCAGCCTCTTTCTCCGGTTCTTCCTCTTCGGTCACCGCATTCTTTTCTTGCGCAGCCGCTTCTGTCTCTTCTTCCGCAGATTCTATTTCAATAGCGGGCTCTTTTACCGTTTCCTCTTCCGCAGGTTCTTCATCAGCCACTTCCTCTTCTTCCTTTGGTCTTCCCAGTCTTATCTTATTTTCCTCGCCATAGGCAAGCCGGACTATATTCTGCCTGTGCGCGACGATATTTAGAATCGCCAGGATCGCTACTATAATGTGACAGTCTGTCAGCCATGCCGGGTCAATGTAAGTCCAGTTGATCAGCGTGAACAGGAAGAACGCCAGCATCAAAACAATTACAAGGATGATATCGGTAAGCGAAACATATTTGGTTATGAGCAGAAAGATTATGAATACCGCTACTCCGAGTATGATGTACTTCCACTCACCCAGAAAGATAAAAACAGCCGCAGTAGATGCAACGCCCTTTCCACCTTTTCCTTTAAAAAGTACAGGGAAATCATGACCTAAAACAGTTCCCAGACCCGTATATAATATCATCGCGATCGGATCGACCGGAAGCTGAAGAAGTGACAGGAAGATATATTTATTAAGATATATGGCTGCTGCCACCTTGCCTATATCGATGGCAAAGGTCAAAAGCCCCCATCCCGGTCCCAGCACTCTCCACATATTGGTCGTACCCGGATTGCCGCTTCCTGCGGAATAGATATCAACTTTTTTAAATTTGCATATAATGTACGCACCCTCGATATGACCGAAGAAATATCCTATCACAAGCGCGCCAAAACATATAATGCGTGGCAGTGTTACTACCTCAGCGCCGAAAGTATAGAAAAAAGTACCTATGGATTCCCAAAAGCTCATGTCGTATTATCAGTCCCTTCGTTCTCTGATGAAAAATTTCAGTGGTGTCCCTTCAAACCCAAATGCCTCTCTCAGCTTATTTTCCAGATAACGAAGATATGAAAAATGCATCAGCTCTTTGTCGTTAACAAATATCACGAATGCAGGCGGTTTGACAGCAACCTGGGTTGTGTAAAAGATCTTCAGTCTCCTGCCTTTATCCGACGGCGGCTGATTCAGGGCAGTCGCCTCTGTTATGATCTCGTTAACAACACCTGTCTGTATCCTCCTGGAATGGTTTTCCACAACAACATCTATCAGATCAAAAAGCTTTTCGACCCTCTGGCCAGTCTCAGCTGATATAAAAAGCAGCCTTGCGTACGGCATGAAAGAAAGTACCTGCCTTATCTTATCTGTATATCTGTATATGGTCTTATCGTCTTTTTCTATTGCGTCCCATTTATTTACCGCTACTATCACGCCCTTGCCGCGCTCGTGAGCTATGCCCGCGATCTTCGCGTCCTGCTCCGTTATGCCCTCTTCCGCCGAGATCATGACTATGGCGATATCGGATCTTTCAACGGCCGCAACGGCCCTTATTATGCTGAATCTCTCCAGTTCTTCTTTTATCTTTGATCTTCTGCGCAGCCCCGCAGTATCTATGAAAACATATTCTTTTCCGTTTCTTTCCACCACGGTATCCACGGCATCTCTTGTAGTGCCGGGAATGTCGGAAACAAGTACGCGTTTTTCACCGACAAGGGTGTTTATAAGTGACGATTTTCCTACGTTAGGCTTGCCTATAACGGCAATATGCGGCCTTTCGTCCTCTTCTTCATCAAGATATGATCTGTCAAAATATGAACAGACCACATCCAGCATATCCCCGAAGCCGAGCTTGGATACAGCGGATACCGGTATCGGATCTCCGAGCCCGAGGTTATAGAATTCATATACATCAGGCATATGCTTTTTAAAGTCATCTACCTTGTTTACAACAAGCACCACCGGCTTATGGCTTTTTCTGAGCATATCGGCGACCTTGTCATCCGAATCCGTAAGCCCCTGCCTTACATCCGTAAGAAAAATGATAACGTCTGCCGTATCTATCGCCGTCTGAGCCTGCTCTCTCATCTGGGAAAGTATGATGTCCTTGCTGTCCGGCTCTATACCTCCGGTATCGATAAGAGCAAAGTCCATATCAAGCCAGGAAGCGTCCGCGTATATACGGTCACGCGTAACGCCCGGCGTATCTTTAACTATAGCTGTTCTTGTTCCGGAAAGAGCGTTAAACAATGTGGATTTTCCCACATTAGGCCTTCCCACTATAGCCACTATCGGCTTGCTCATAGATCTGTCTCCTGAAATCCCGGTTTTCTATACCTGCGAAAGCATTCATCAATGCCTCACCATTATTTGGAACTAACGTTACCTTGACATTAAGCTTTTTTTCTATTTCACTTTTTTTAATATCGTCCAGAAAGTAGTCTTCTCCTGCCCTGAACATGTTCACCGGAAGCAGCAGCTCGTCATGCAGGTCCTTCCCTAAAAGCGCATCTATGATATCGCTTCCTGTAATAAGACCTGAAACAGTAACATTCTCGCCAAAGAATAGGCTTTTTACCTCATAGACATCTATCCTGAGCTTTCCGTCTGCGCTTTTTTCCGCCTCTGCCGCGAACTTCATCATATACGGACATGCAAGGGTTCCGGTGGCAAGCGAGATATGTCTGTTTTCCCGGATCTTATCAGCATATTTTCGCGAAAAAGCAGCACTCTCCCTGGAAAACTGACTTTCAAGCAGCCTTAACATTCCCACTCCGTTTTCAAGCTGAGGATAGCCGTCATAGCTGTCCTCATCCGGCACATCAAGCCCCGCGAGAAGGTAAAGTTCATCGCTTGCATGGACAAAATGTGTCGAATAATTATTATAAATCCTCTGCTGATATTTTTCTACTGTTTTAATGATATCAAAGGCATCTTTCCGGCTCAATGGTTCAAGCGGATATAGGCCTTTTCTGTATCTTGTAAGTCCTGCCGGAACTACTGATACGCTCTGCATCACAGGCGCGTACCCTGAAAGATCTGACAGGGTTTTTTTCAGGGCATCCCCGTCATTTACCCCTTTGCAGACCACGATCTGTCCGTTCATCTTTATCCCGGCCAGATACAGCTTATCCAGATATCTCAGCGCGTCACCGGCAAAGCGGTTGCCCAGCATCCTGCAGCGAAGGATCGGATCCGTGGTGTGAACAGATATGTTTATAGGCTCCATCCTGTAGCGTATCAGCCGGTCTATCTCCTCCTCCTTCATATTTGTCAGAGTCACATAGTTGCCCTGAAGGAAGGAGAGCCTTGAATCATCATCCTTAAAATAAAGGGTCGGCCTCATCCCCTTCGGCATCTGGTCTATAAAGCAGAATATGCATTTATTGGCGCACGCTCTGCTGTCGTCCATCAGCGCTGATTCAAACAGTATCCCCAGATCGGTGCCGTAGTCCTTCTCTATCTCATACTCTTCAATGCTGCCGTCTTCCTTTTCTATCTCAATGGTTATTTCCTCATCCACCTCAAAAAAACGGTAATCAAAAACATCCCTGACGGAACTGCTGTTTACCGTCAGGAGATGGTCGCCTGCTTTTATATTCAGTTCATCTGCGATGGAGTCCGGTTCAACGCCGACTATAAGCTGCTTTTTCTGCATTATCTATTCGTTCCAGTTATGATAAACGTCCTGAACATCGTCATCCTCATCCAGAAGCTCAAGTATCTTTTCGAGGTTCTTTATATCCTCCTCATCCGAAAGCTCAACATACGTCTGCGGTATCATAGAAACTGCAGCATCTGCCATGGGGATGTTCTCACTTTCGAGCGCTTCTCTGACCCCGCTGAAATCATCAGGTGAAGTATAAATGATATATGAGTCCTCTTCTTCGGCAAAATCCTCAGCCCCGGCATCTAAAGCTGTCATCATCAGCTCATCAGCCTCCGTCTCCGTTTCCGCCCTGTCAATGATTATCTGTCCCTTCTGGTCAAACATATATGAAACGCATCCGGGAGTACCTATATTTCCGCCGCCTTTTGAAAACGCGTGCTTTACATTAGCCGCCGTCCTGTTCTTGTTGTCCGTGAGGGTATTAACTATTATGGCGATCCCTGAAGGACCGTAGCCCTCGTATGTTATAGCTTCATAATTTATGTTTCCTCCGTCTCCGGAAGCCTTTTTAATTCCTCTTTCAATGGTATCGTTAGGCATATTGTTAGCCTTTGCCTTTGCGATAACATCTCTCAGCTTGGAATTGTTATTCGGATCCGGTCCGCCCTCTCTTACGGCTATCGCTATCTCTTTTCCTATGATAGTGAACATCTTGCCCTTAGCCGCGTCGTTTTTCTCTTTTTTATGCTTGATATTTGCAAATTTGGAATGTCCTGACATTGGTATCTCCTCTTTTTTATCTTATTATCTCCACCCTGACAAGCGAGATCATTTTATCCTCTACCGACAATATCTTATATTTCACATTATTGTCTTCTATCTCTGTTCCCTCATCATCCTCCGGTATCCGGTCAAGCTTTGCTATGAGATATCCGTTGAGTGTATCATGGTCATCGTCCACATATTCAATGCCGCATACGCTGCTTATCTCCTCGAGCGGAGTAAGACCTTTTATCTGAAAAACATTTTCACCTATCTTGACTATGTTGAATTCCTCAACATCATGCTCATCGAAGATATTTCCCACTATTTCTTCAAGTATATCCTCCATGCAGACTATACCCGCAGTCTGACCATATTCATCCACCACGATCTGCATATGAGTCTTATCGCTCTGCATGTTTTTAAATATGCTGTTCAGCTTGCTGGTCTCGGGTATGAACCTGGCCTTCTGCAGCATAAATCTCATATCCTTTATCTGCCTGTCCTTATAGCTGTCGTTGATGTAGTATCTGATGCAGTCCTTGATATGCAATATTCCTATGATATTGTCAATGTTTTCAAGATATACCGGAAACCTTGAATACTGCTCATTCAGTATCTCATCCATGGCTTCACTTAAACTCAGAGTTCCGTCAACAGCAGATATGTTCTTTCTGTGCGTCATTATCTCTGACGCATTTGTCTCGTCGAGTTCGAAGATATTAGTAATCATCTCTGCTTCACTTTCCAATATCTCTCCCTGCTCCTGTCCTTCATTCAGCATCGAGACTATCTCTTCTTCTATTTCGCTGTCTTCCCTTTTTTTAAATAATCTGTTGAACAGTCCCGCTCGGGGGTTTTCGTCCATTTCCTTCTCTCCTTTTTACACCTCTTTATCATACCTCTTTGCCTTTAACCAGATATCTGCGCTTTACGCGCGGGCTTACCGCGCACGCAAGCTCATAGTTTATCGTCTGCGCGGCTGCTGCCGCATCCTCCAATGATATTTCCGCATCTTTTTGTTTTCCGTAGATCACAACCTCATCATTAAGTCTGGCTTTGCTTATCCGCGTAATATCTATCATAAGCTGATCCATGCATATATTACCGCATACAGGGGCTTTGCTGCCCCTTACAAGAACCTGCCCCTTATTTGAAAGGATCCTTAGATATCCGTCCGCATAGCCCACAGGAACAGTTGCGATCACCGATTTTGTTTTCGCGCTCCAGTTCGCTCCGTAGCCCACCGTTTCACCGGCTTCGATACTTTTTATCATTATAATGTGACTTACAAGTGAAAGAGCGGGCTTAAGTTTGATATTTTTTACATATTTTGACGGATACAGGCCGTACATCACTATCCCGAGCCTTACCATGTCAAAGCCGGCCAGCTTCAGATTTATTGCCGCTGCGCTGTTTGCGCAATGTTTAACAGGGATGATGATGCCTTCCTTTTCAAGGTCATTTATGAACTCTCCGTATTCTAATATCTGCTTCATTGCAGAAGCCTTGCTGCGTCCGTCGGCGGAATGCAGGTGCGTAAAAAGGCCCTCCACCTCTATTCCTTCAGTCCGGCTCAGCTTTTTAACTGCCTTTATGCTCTCCTTGTCAGCCTTAAAGCCTATCCTGTTCATTCCGGTGTCAAGCTTAATATGTACCCTGGCCGTTTTCCCGATCTCTCTGGCCTTTTCAGCGATCTTCCTTCCTGTGTCCGCATCAAAGACAGTGATCCTGATATCGTTTTTTATCGCTTCCGCAAATCTTTCCGGATGCGTGAAACCAAGGATCAGTATGGGTTTTTTTATCCCCGATCCTCTTAGTTCCATCGCCTCTTCAATAGTAGCCACGGCAAAGAAATCCACTATATCATTGATATGGCGCGCCACTCTTACGGCTCCGTGGCCGTATGCGTCCGCCTTTACAACAGCACAGGTCTTTGTTCCTCTGCGCAGGCCTTTCTGTATCGTTCTGATGTTCTTGCTTATGGCGCCCAGGTCTATGTCTGCACGCACACGAAAAAATGATGGGTCCATTAACTATTATTCTTTGATCTGCTGACCGTAAATGAAAGCTCAAGCAGCGAGTCTAACAGATGTACATTTTTAACTATCGCATCTGAAGGAAGCGCAAGATCCGTATGGGCAAAATTCCAGAAATATCTCACTCCATTCTGATACAGCTTTTTTGAAACGTCTTTAGCGTCATCCGCCGGTATCGTAAGAGTTGCTATGTCCACCTTCTTTTTGCTCAAAAAATCCTCGAGCTCACTTATCCTTCTTACCTTTATCCCGTTGATGCTCTTACCGCAGATATCGTCATCCACATCAAAAATACCGCAAAAGTTAAAGCCGTGATCCGAAAAGCCTTTATATCTGATAAGCGCCCGGCCTAAGTTTCCCGCGCCGACAACTATGATGTCATGCGCCTTTTCAACGCCCAGGATACGCCCTATCTCATCATACAGGCTTTTTACATTGTATCCGTACCCCTGTTGACCGAAGCCGCCGAAATTATTAAGATCCTGCCTGATCTGAGAGGCGGTTGCCTTCATTATCCTGCTAAGCTCTTCAGAGGAAACCCTTTCCCGGCCTTCCTCTATCAGTTCCCTCAGATAGCGGTAGTACCTCGGAAGCCTTGATATTACTGCTTTTGATATACGATCTGTCTGTGCCATAAGAAAATTATATGTATGGCAGCAAACAGTGTCAATGCAATTTTGTAGAATATTTAACAGGATTGTAGAATCCTTAACAAATACCTATTCCTCTTTTTCCGTCTCCTCTATGAACTCTTTTATCAGCTCCGCGCTTTCTTCTATCTGATCCTCAAAAGATATGTCCGCAATGCTGTCCTTTTCCAGCAGATCGGTATATACAAAGCCTGTATTGTTAGCGCCTTCTATCATTTTATACTCGGCACCGGAAGGGTCGTTCTTCTTTTTCTTTTCTATCATTTTCCTGTCATATACAGTGTCCCTGGTTCCGGATATACTCAGCATAGGTATCGTTTTATCAGACAAATCCACATCCGATGCCCCTCCGATATATATAAGACCCCTGATCTCGTTTTTGGTTTTTTTGACATATGCAGCCGCCTGCTCGCAGGAATCCGCATGTCCCGCGATATACCAGCTTGTAACGGATTTATAACGTCTTATGACCTTGTCTGGAAGCTCCGTTACCGCTGAGGGTTTAAGCCCGTGTGAAAGAGGCATGAAACAGTCATAACCTGCTTCCGCGATGTTTATCATCAAAGGAAGGTAGCATTTTTCATCCACTCTTCCGGTGGCAAGGAGGATAACCCCGACCCTGTTCACATCCTGATACTGGCTCCTGTTCCTGATATATATCATGTTGTCCGTCATATGGACATCATACTCATCCCTGTCGGGAAGCTCGATCTCGCCTGCCGGTCTGTGGACATTATCCATATGGAGCTTATATACCACAGAGCCTGCAAGCACGAGCACTGCGGCAAGAAGCAGGAGATATTTATAGTTTTTCTTAAGCTTATCCATTTAATTCAGATTTTTTAGCTCCCTTAAGAGCCTTGCAAGAGGAAGCCCCACAACATTGTAAAAATCGCCTTCTATTCCCTTTACAAGAAATGCTCCGAGACTCTGCACCCCGTAGGACCCAGCCTTGTCCATAGGGTCGCCCGTGGCGATATATTCCGTTATCTCCTCATCGGATACCGTGTAGAAATGAACCCCTGTCTCCTCATGGAAAGTTTTGTTCCTTCCCGTATCAACATCAATTATCGTAACGCCCGTGAAAACAGTATGTGTTTTCCCGGACATTGCCTTAAGCATATTGAACGCGTCATCCTTATCGGCAGGCTTGCCGAGTATCTTTCCGCCAAAATATACTATCGTATCCGCGCCTATCACAAGCGCGTCCTTTTCATCCGCCGAAACAGCCCCGGCTACGTCTCCGGCTTTGAGCCTTGAAAGCTCCTCAACCAGCTTGCGCGGATCAGTAATATCTATGTCTTCCTCCGCATTGCTTGGCATTACCGCAGGATCAAGACCTGCTGTCTTAAGTATATCCCTGCGCCTTTCTGACGCTGACGCAAGAATTATCTTTTTCATCGCAATACTCCTTAATATCCTTTATCTGTCATTTCTGCCCCCCTATCATATCCCGGAGCATGATATATGCGTATCATCACGTATTATCCCACAAAAACCCTGCTTTGACTATCAATTCCTGAAATGTTAAGATTTAATGGATCTTAACATCAGGAGAGAAAATATGAATAAGGATTTCAGAAAGCTTATTGACATTACCAAAAAAGAAATGAGCGCCCAGTCTCACAGCATAGCGGTCGCTGATAAGATCGTGGCTGTATCCGGTCTCAGAAAAAGGCTTCCCCTTGAGGGAAGAAATATCGACATAGTATATTATCCTGCGCCCGGTGATGACGGCGGCGCAGCTCCGGCTCCTCTAATAATCGGCTATCACGGTGGCGGATTTGTTTTCGGCGGCTGCGCGCTTGACGATAAGATGTGGGTGGCGGTAAGCAAGGCCCTTAATGTAAATATCGCTTCTGTCGGCTACAGGATGAGTCCCAAATACAAATGGAGAGATACTCTTGATGACGCATATGATTCATATATCTACCTGAAGGATCATGCGGATGAATTCGGCTTCGATGCGGAGCATATTTCACTTATGGGCCAGTCAGCGGGGGGGAATCTCGCTGCCGCAGTCAGTATCCTTGCAAACAGGAATGGTACGGCAAGGCTCGACAACATCATTCTGGTCTATCCCTTCCTTGATATTTACACTGACCCGGCATCAAAGGGGCCCGGAAGCCTTGAAGGTCCTGTATGCTACGCTATGAACGAGCTTCACTGCGAACATGAAGAGGCAGATGACCCACTCGTCTCCCCGGTGTTTGCATCCGTGGAAATGTTAAGAGGTCTTCCTGATACTATACTCGCAGTGTGCGAAGATGATAATCTTAAATACGAAGGCATTAAATACGGCAGGAAATTAAAGGAAGCGGGAGTTAAGGTCTCTCAGAAAGAAATGGCCGGAATGCCTCACGGTTTTTTTGAGTCCGGCTTTAAGACTCCTACGGAATTTGAATATCAGTTCCTTGGGAAAAATGCCGAAAAGATAATAAACGATGGTTCGCTATTTAAAAGTGCGGAAGAATGTCTTAATTTTATCAAGGAGAATTTTGTAAGATGATAAGTGCGAATAACATAACCCTGCGTATAGGAAAAAAGGCTCTTTTCGAAGATGTTAATATCAAATTCACTGAGGGTCAGTGCTATGGGCTTATCGGAGCCAACGGCGCCGGTAAATCCACATTTTTAAAAATACTTACCGGACAGCTTGAACCCTCAAAAGGAGATGTGAGCATCACTCCCGGACAGAGGCTTTCATTCCTGGAACAGGATCAGTCCAAATACGATGAACAAACTGTAATGGATACTGTGATCCAGGGAAATTCAAGGCTCTACGATATCATGAAGGAAAAGGAGGCGCTGTATTCCAAGGAAGACTTTACGGAAGAAGACGGCATCAGGGCCAGCGAACTTGAAACGGAATTTGCGGAAATGGACGGCTGGGAGGCCGAGAGCAATGCCGCGTCCCTTCTTAACGGCCTTGGAATAGATACGGAGTTTCACTATTCGCTAATGAAGGACCTGCCGGGTCCCTTAAAGGTCAAGGTTCTCCTTGCAAGAGCTCTTTTCGGAAATCCGGATATCCTTCTTCTTGACGAGCCGACCAACCATCTTGATTTGGATGCTATAAACTGGCTTGAGGAATTCCTCATTAACTTTGAAAATACTGTTATAGTTGTGTCTCACGACCGCTATTTCCTTAATAAAGTATGCACCCAGATAGCTGACATCGATTACGCGAAGATACAACTTTACGCCGGCAACTACGACTTCTGGGTGGAATCATCTGCTCTCATCATCAAACAGATGAAGGAAGCCAACAAGAAGAAAGAGGAAAAGATAAAAGAACTTCAGGAATTCATACAGAAATTCTCTGCCAATGCCTCCAAGGCGAAGCAGGCGACATCACGAAAGCGTGCCCTTGAAAAGATCGAGCTTGACGAGATACGTCCATCAAGCAGAAAGTATCCCTTCATCGACTTCAGGCCCGAACGCCCCATCGGGAATGAGGTTCTGCAGGTGGAAGGTCTTACAAAGACCATTGACGGCGTAAAGGTGCTGGACGATATTTCCTTTACACTCGGTCATGATGATAAGGTTGCTTTCGTAGGCTCAAACGAGCTTGCCAAGGATACTCTTTTCAAAATACTCATGGAGGAAATGGAGCCTGATTCAGGCACGTTTAAATGGGGCGTTACAACAAGCAGGGCATATTTCCCGCGCGATTATTCAAAGGAGTTTGATTCCGACCTGACAATAGCCGAGTGGCTGACCGGTTATTCCGAGATAAAAGACGCCACTTATGTACGCGGCTTTTTAGGCCGCATGCTCTTTTCCGGCGAAGACGGGGTTAAGCGTCTTCGTGTGCTTTCCGGAGGTGAAAAGGTGCGCTGTCTTCTTTCACGGATGATGATCTCGGGAGCAAATGTGCTTATTTTGAATGAGCCTACCGACCACCTCGACATGGAATCCATTACAGCGCTGAACAACGGACTTATCAAATTCCCGGGAGTTGTTCTGTTCTCCTGCCGTGACCATCAGTTTGTGGAGACTACCGCCAACCGTATAATGGAGATAGTTGACGGAAAACTTATAGATAAGATAACAACCTATGACGAATATCTGACTTCGGATGAATCCGCCAGAAAACGTTATGTATATATCGCCGCCGAAGATGATGATTAAAAATGAGATTTATATTGTTCCTTCAGGAGGTTGCGGTCTATCTTGCCGTTTGCTGTGTAAGGCATTCTTTCAAGCTTCTCTATATGTCCCGGGAACATATACCTGGGAAGCTTTTCTTTAACGTATTTCGCGGCCTCTTTCCTGTCAGCTTCACCCGTAAAATAGAATATTATCTTTTTTGATTCATCATCAAAAAGTGCGCAAACGGCATCAATACCTTCCATTGCCTGTGAGACCACCTCTATCTCACCAAGCTCTATCCTGTGCCCCATGTGTTTTATCTGGTGGTCCTTACGAGAGACATATACCAGCTCGCCGCGATCGTTAAGCTTTCCTATATCACCGGTTTTATATATACGCTCGGGATAAACATCGTTCAGCGGATTGTCGACAAAGGCTTTGGCTGTCTTTTCGGCGTCTTTATAATAACCCAGTGTAAGGCAGGTTCCTTTTACACAGATCTCACCCTCTTCTCCCGAAGCTGCCTGTGTCCCGTCCTCCTTAAGCAGTATTATTCCGCAGTTTTTAAACGGTTTTCCCACAGGTATCATATCCTCAAGGTTAAATTCCCGGTCTACAGTATAGTAGCAGCATACTCCCGTAGTCTCGGTAGGACCGTAAAGATTTACGAATTTCGCCTCCGGAAGCGCCGCCTGCCATTCCTTAAGCTGCTTAACAGGGAACACTTCTCCCACAAATGTGACCTTCCGGATATATTCCGGCTTTACTTTATTAAAGGTCTTCATTGAGGAAACCAGCGAGAGCGCAGATGCGGCCCAGCATATAGCGTTGACCTTGTGCTCATTCAGATATTCCACAAGCTTTACCGGAAACATGAACAGCTGCTTGGGAACTATCACCGTGCTTGATCCGTATTTAAGCGTCGCCCCAATCTCCTTCAGCGGCGCGTCAAAGTAAAACGGCGCCTGGTTTGCAAATATTTCCGACCCGTCATATCCTATCGCGCCGGTAAAATTCTCAATATAATCTATAACCGACCTGTGGCATGCAAGCACACCCTTCGGGACTCCTGTAGAGCCTGATGTGAACACAGCGTAAATGGGATCTGTATCAAGCTGGTCTGCCCTTACCTTATCCAGTATATCCTTTTGCAGCCCGGCTTTCGCTATCTCCGCATAGTCATATATCCGGCCGTTATATCCGTATTCTGAAGCAAGAGGCGCCGTTTCCTCATCACATACCATATGTTCCGCATCCAGAGTCTTTAATATCAGCTCTATCCTGTGGCGGGGCATCTCCTTATCAAGCACCACATAAAAGGCCCCGGCATATATAACTCCTAAAAAGGCAGCTATCGCCTCCGGAGTCTTTTTCATAAATACCACCACCGGCTTTTTATATACCCCGTTTTTATATAAAACGCAGCCTATGCTGCCGGCTGCGTTATAGAGTTCTTTAAAGGTAAGTGATGAACCTTCTCCTGAAAAAGCTGTCTTTTCCGGGGATTTTTCCTTTGTGTCTTCCAGATACTGCAAAATATTCGTTATCATTCAATTTCTCCTCTTACCTTCCTGTTATCAGCTGGTTATACTCGTTCTTAAGCCTTGCCCCGGCTTCCGTAATGGTGCTCCCGGCAAGTACCTCCATAGCATCTATCACTCCGTCTTTCACATCTTCATCTCTTTTTATGAGCGACAGTTCGGTGCAGCCAAGGATGATGACATCTGCCCCATCCTTTTTCAGCTTGTCCGCGACATTATAAAATCTGTCCATTTCAGCCGGAATGCCTGATTTTATATTGTCATAGATCAAATGCATCACATCACTCTGCCCTGTTTCATCAGGTACAACAGATGCTATGCCCTCCTTTTCCAGCGCCTTTTGAAAGAGCTCCGACCTTACTGTTCCATCCGTAGCCATTATCCCGGCTCTCTTAACTCCCTGCTGTCTAAGATATGCTGCGCTTTCTTTTGGCATGCTCAGAAACCTCGCGCTTAGCCCGTTGTTTATCTCATCCGAAAAATAATGCGCTGTGACACATGGCATTGTTATCAGCTCTGCTCCGTCTCTTACCAGACGGTCTCTTATATCTATTATCTGCGGGAGAGGACTTTTCTTTTCATTGTCCAGGATATACTCTGTCCTGTCCGGAACAGAGGCGATGTTATAGATTATCATATCAAGATGATCCTGGTCCTTTTCGGCATCAGTCATCATTATCAGAAGTTCCA
The DNA here is from genome assembly GCA_045601405.1 of Lachnospiraceae bacterium. Taxonomy (GTDB): domain Bacteria; phylum Bacillota; class Clostridia; order Lachnospirales; family Lachnospiraceae; genus RGIG5612. Next base: position 27,785 of record JAZRZO010000061.1, read on the forward strand.
TATATCTGGATGTGGCCATAGGCCCCATTCCGCCAATTACCCCTATCAATTTTTTCATACCGGTCTATTATTCTAAATATCCGCCCGCAGCTTGTCAAATCAGCATTAGCGGCTAAATGATATCAAGCAGTTTGAGTTGTATCCCGGTGTTCCCCCTGAACTCATTCAGCTGCGGCTGATATATTATTGATACTTCCTTTCCTTCTTTCTCTGTCTGCGCAACCGCTCCGTATCTCTCGGCAATATCCGGCTCATTTCCGAACATAAGAGCTTCCAGCTTTATTCCTTCCGGATCGGTCAGCGACATCTTTAAAACATTTTTATTCATGCCCAGGATCACCGGATCCGATATCTTAAGCTTCTGCCCTGCGAAAACCGCCCTTGGATTTCCAAGACCTGCAGGCTCAAGCATTTCCAGCTCTTTGATCAGCTCACGGCTTATATATTTAAAGGGCAGCACCATGTCGATCCAATGCTTTGGTGCAAGCTCGGAGACGCTCAGTTTGCACGAGGCATTGAGCGCTGCCGATACTTTTCCGGCGCTTACCCCCTTCGCAAGTGAAAAACCCGCCGCTTTTGCGTGTCCTCCAAGCTTGTCAAACAGTTCATCATGCTCCCTTAATGCCTCTATCATATTATAGGCATCCACCGAACGTCCCGAACCCTTAAGACCTTTTTCGGAATCCGTTATCACCAGCACCGGCCTTGAATATTCATCCTTTAGCCTTCCGGCGATTATACCCGCTATGCTCTCATGTGTATCTTTCATATACACGACTATGATCTTTGTATCATCATCCTTTTCAAGCATCCGGTCCGCGATCTTTTCCGCCCTTACAACCCCTGAATTGGTCATAGTCTTTCTTGTTTCATTAAGCTCCGACAGCTCCTCTGCGAGCCTGCCGGCTTCCCCGCGCTCTGTTGTCTCAAGAAGCTTAAGCACCACATCGGCGTCCTTCAGCCTGCCTGCCGAATTAAGGCACGGCGCGATGATAAAACCTATATGAAAGGCTGACAGCTTACTGCTGTCTATTTTTTTGACCTCCAGAAGACTCCTGAGACCCGTATTATCAATATCGCTGATATTTTTTATGCATTCCTTCGCGAATATCCTGTTTTCGTCCTTCAGGGGTACGACATCAGCAATTGTCGCCAGCCCGGCAAATACGAGAAGCTCTTTGAGCAGATCCTCCTGAACCTTAACAAACTTTCTGCTCAGCGCATCGGCTATTTTATACGCAACAGCGGCACCGCATATCTCCCGGAACGGATACGGACAATCGTTTTGCTTGGCGTCGATCACTGCGTCTGCCCCAACCAGAGGATAAGAAACCTCATGGTGGTCGGACACTATAACCTGCATTCCGTTTTCCTTAGCTTCTTCTACGGCCCCATGCGCGGATATACCGTTATCACAGGTTATTATCAGCCCTATTCTGTCCGCCTTTGCTTCCCTGACAATATCGCTGTTAAGTCCGTAACCCTCGCTCACCCTGTCAGGTATCCTTATATCCGCTTTGGCTCCTGCTGCCTTTAATATTTTTTTCAGTATATATGCCGCGCATATCCCGTCCGTATCATAATCGCCTACTATGCGTATATTCTTTTTGGCTTGTATCGCCCCTGCGATGATCTCCACGGCCCTGTCCATATCCTTTAAAAGAAACGGGTCGTATAAGGAATCCGCATCCCTGTTGAGGTACATGTCTATTTCCTCACAGGTCACTATATCCCTGTTTCTTATTATCCTTGCCAGTATAGGGGAGATGTTGAATTTCGCGGAAATATCCGCGAAATCCGCTTTTTTGCACTGAATATAATAATTTCTGTTACCGATCAGGCCCAATGCTGTCCCTCTTTCTATAAATCGAGTAGGGAGAGATCATCCCTACTCGAAACTGTTCTGTGTTTTATGTATACAACGCTTTTTAATTACTATTGCTTGCGTTTTTTCTTTTTCTTTCTGTACGGATTAGCTGTTATCTTCTTTTCAGTCTGCTGCAGCAGTTCTTCGTCTATCTCAACGCCTGCGGAAGCAGCAGCTTCAATTGCTCCGTCAACCGCAAGAGCTCTTTTTGCGATAGCGGCGTTAAACCTGTCCTTCTTTTTTGTCATGACGTAGAAAAGGTTTCCCGCGATAAAGACTGAAGAAAACGCTCCCGCGATTATGCCTATCGCCAGCGGCAGGGCGAATGCTCTCATGGATTCAACTCCGAGTATATACAGTATCAGCACCATTACAAATGTTGTGGCTGATGTAAAAATGCTCCTTGTAAGTGTCTGATATATACTCTGGTTGACCACAAGCTTAAGGTCATAGTTGATATCAGGCTGCTTCATATTCTCTCTTATTCTGTCAAATATGACTATGGTCGCGTTGATCGAATATCCGACTATGGTAAGTATGCAGGCGATAAAGGTGTTTCCGACTGAAAGCCTGAATATTGCATAGAAGGTCACAACTATCAAAACGTCATGCACCAGCGCTATGACAGACGAGATCGCGAATTTGAATTTTCTGAATCTGATCCAGATATATATGAGCATGCAGGCCGCCGCTATCGCAAGCGATATCAATGCGTCCCGCTGGATCTCCTTGCTTACCGTAGCGCTGATATACGTGGTCTCAAAGCTTTCCGGATCCGCTCCGTATTTTTCAACCAGCATTGACTGCATATCATTGCGGACCTCAGCGTCAAGGTCAGGTGTCTTTATCACATACTGCGTTGTGCCTGTCACCTTCTGCCCCTCAATATCAGAGCTTCCTATCACATCTGAGATATCGGCTTTTATCTTATTGTTGAATTCCTCGATCGAATACTCATCCTGAAGATCGACTTGAGTTGAAACGCCGCCTGCAAATTCAATATTGTAATTTAGCGCGCGCTTTCCGCTTGTCTGATTTACGATTATGGCAACTATACCGGCGATGATTATCACTCCGGCGATAATGAACCATACCGCCCTCTTTCCGACAAAGTTGAAGCGCCCTCTCTTCTTTTCCCTGACCTTCGCATAGTGTCCGGGCTTTTGAAGACCCATTGCATATAAGCAATATAATAAAAGCCTGGATACGAGAAGTGATGTTAACACACTCAGAACAATACCTATTGCAAGTGTCATGCCGAAGCCGGAGATGGTTCCGGAACCGAATATCAGCAGGACTACCGCTACTATAAGCGTTGTGATATTACCGTCCAGTATGGCTGATGTGGATTTTTTAAATCCCATTCTTATCGCTTCATGCGTACTCCGCCCGGCCTCAAGTTCCTCTTTTATCCTTGCGTTTATGATAACGTTTCCGTCAACCGCCATACCTATCGAAAGTATTATGCCGGCTATTCCGGAGATCGTGAGCGTAAGATTGAACGCATTAAGCAGAAGCAGGATGGCCGCCGTGTAGAACACCATGGCCAAAGCGGCTGCAATACCGGGGACCCTGTAGAATATGATCATGAAGATCATTATCAGAAGGACTCCGATAGCCCCTGCTAAAAGTGATGTTGTTACGGCGTTGTCGCCCAGCTTGGCGCTGACCACCTTTGATGATATCTCCTGAAGCTGAAGATTAAGGGATCCTATCCTGATGGTGGAGGCAAGCTTATCTGCGGCTTCGTATGAGCCCATTCCCTCTATAACGCAGTTTCCGTCACTGATCACCGCCTGTACCGTCGGAGAGCTTACTATCTCGCCGTCATATACGATATATATAGTTCCGTTAAGATGTGACTGTGTTGCCTCGGCAAATTTTGCAGTGCCTTCTTCATTAAGCTTAAGCTGTACCACAAAATCAGAGGAGCCCTTTGTCTGGTCCTGCTGCGTTCCTGCCTGAGCCGAGGAAACATCCGCACCCGTAACCCACACAACCGGCTTATCAAAATCAACCGTGCCGTCTTCTTTCTTTTCATCATATGTTACAAACTGAAGGGATCCCGGTTTTCCGAGGTCCTCGATAACCTCCTGGGTATCATACACTCCGGGTATCTCAACCGTGATCCTGTCCGTTCCCTCCTGATACACAGTCGCATCGTTGCTGTACTCCTGCACCCTGAGCTGCAGCTTGTAGATGGTATCGCTCATATCAGTCTGGTCGAATTTCTTGTCAGTGACCTGATATGTGATGCTCACACCGCCCCTTAAGTCGAGGCCGAGGGTGATATTTCGCGCCGAGCCCTTATGAGCCTTTCCCAGACCCATGGCTGCAGTGAAGCAGCAGGCGATCACAACTACGATTGAAATAATAAAAAATATTAATCCCTTTTTCCTACTCATTTTCTTCTCTCTCCGCTATCGCTGCCTTTATCATTATTGCGCATTCAACACGCTTTCTTTGCATCTCACAACCGATCTCATAGACCTTGTTGATATCCCCGCTGAAATTATATGAATTCGCGGGACATCCTCCGCTGCAGAAAAATCTTGCGAAGCATTTTTCGCAATTATCTTTGGTATATATCGAAGCCTTTTTAAACTGCTCCGGTATTTCAGTGTTTGTTATTCCTTCGTTTACGTTCCCTATCAGGAAATCATCCTGTCCGGCAAACTGATGACACGGGTAGATATTGCCGTCCGGCGTTACGGAAACATATTCCGTGCCGCTTCCGCATCCTGAGAGCCGTTTTATCACACACGGCCCCTGATCCAAGTCTATCATAAAATGGAAAAATGTGAACGGTTTGCCCGCCTCTTCCTTTTCCAGGTAAAGCGCGGCCAGCTTTTCGTATTCTTCCATTATATGCGGAAGGTCGTCCTCCGATATCCCATACTCCTCTCCGGTCACAACCGGCTCAAGTGAAAGATTTTTAAATCCGAGTCTCAGATAATCCAGTATATCGTTTGTAAAGTCAAGATTATTTTTTGTAAATGTTCCTCTTATATAGTGATCCTTGTTTCCGCGCTTTTTTACGAAATCCTGTATCTTCGGAACAGTAAGGTCATAGCTTCCTTTGCCGTTTTTCGTTACGCGCATCCTGTCATTGATCTCTTTACGACCGTCAAGGCTCAAAACCACATTGGACATTTCCCGGTTAAGAAAATCAGTGATCTCATCGTTAAGAAGGATCGCATTTGTTGTAAGAGTAAACCGGAATCGTTTGTTTTTTTCTTTTTCTATGCTCCTTCCGTATTCAACAAGCCGCCTGACCACATCAAAGTTCATCAGGGGCTCTCCGCCGAAGAAATCCACCTCCAGGTTTATCCTTGACCCGCTGTTTTCAACAAGCAGATCCAGGGCGGCTTTCCCTGTTTCAAAGCTCATCATGGATCTTTCTTTTCCATGATACATTCCCTCTTCCGCAAAACAGTATCGGCACGCAAGATTGCAGTCATGCGCGATATGGATGCACATTGCCTTCAGGAAGCTCTCCCTGTTATTAATATTGTCAAGCTGCTCTTTATAAGCATCTCCGGTATACAGACTGCCCTCGTTTATCAATAGTTTTATCTCATCCAGGGCCTCGTCGATCTCAGCGATATCAAAGTGTCTGCTTTTCTTTTCAAGCTCACTGATCACATGGTCACGGTAATCGCTATAGTCTGTCTCAAGACAAGAAACAGGCATCTCACCTGTTTCCTCCGCCTTATTTATGATATGTATTATCTCTATAACAAGTTCGTCTGTAACATGAACAATCTGGCTGTTCACATCCAGAAGGATATTATATCCTCCAAGAGAATAAGCATGAACCAATTTATAAAAAGCTCCTACTTTTTATTCTCGCACTTCTGATTGCCGACAGTGCAGGATGTTTTGCACGCAGACTGACATGATGTCTGACACTCGCCGCATCCGCCTTTAACTAAAGTGCTTTTAAGATTTTTTTTGTTTAAAGTCCTGATGTGCTTCATTTTTTCCTCCCAAAACTTAACTATATCATTTTATCATGACAGACATTGAAAGTCTATGTCAAATTTATTGTAATATCCCGCCGAAGCTGCATATATATCGACGGGCGACTAACACGGCGATCGTCGTCCAGAGATATATATGCTTCAAGGCGGAATTGCAGATGTTACATACGATACACCTTCATTCAAAGATCAGGACCTGAGCCTGGCGCCTATCTCTCCAAGCTTTTCGATCATCTTGTCAATGACAGGATTAACCTGCGCATCCTCAAGAGTCTTATCCTGAGCCCTGAAGCTTATCGAATATGCAAGCGATCTCTCGCCTTCACCGATTCGCTCTCCTTCATATACATCAAAAAGCTCAATGCTTTCAAGGAGCTTACCTCCGCATTTTTTTATGACAGCCTCAATATCGCCTGCAGGTACCTCCTTAGCCATTACAAGAGAAAGATCTCTTGTGACAGCAGGATATTTGGGGATAGGCTTATACTTCCTGTCAAAGCCCGTAAGCTCACAAAGCGCCTTTACATCCAGCTGAGCCAGGAAAACATCTGTTCCGATACCGTATTTTTTCGCAACAAGCGGATGAACCTGCCCTAAAAATCCTATTTCTTCTCTGCCGCCCTTTATCATCACCCTTGCCTGACGCCCCGGATGCAGAAAAGCAGGCTTTCTTTTATTGTCATACGAACGCGGGATAGTTATGCCAAGGGCTTTAAACACCTGCTCGATCGCGCCCTTAAGGTCGAAGAAATCACCTTTATTGTAAAAGCCGACACAGAGCGTCATTCTCTCGTCCGGAAGTTTTTCGGGCGGGATGCTTTCACTCAGATAGATATTGGAAAGCTCAAAGAGCGCGGCTTTTTTATTTCTTCTGTTATAGTTCACTGAAAGGCTGGTGAGCATGCCGCCTATCAGACTGGTGCGCATTATGCTGTAGTCCTCGCCGAGCGGATTGGATATCCTTATGGCCTTTTTCATTTCATCATTTTCATCAAGCCTTAATTTACCAAACACCTTCGGGCTTTCAAAAGAATACGTCATTGCCTCGGAGTATCCGGCTGCCTTAAGTGTTGTCCTTATCTTTTCATTGACGATAAAGCCTTCCGTAAGGCCTCCCGTGTTCACGCCGGTCTGCGGAAGCGTAGCCGGTATCTTATCGTAACCGTAAAAACGCGCAACCTCTTCAGCTATATCCGCCTCCCTTAAAAGATCCTGACGGAAGGTCGGGACCGTGAGCATTTCCGTTTTTTCATCATATTCAATTTCCAGAGGTTTCAGATATGCAAGCTGCGTATCCCTGTCTATCTGTGTTCCCAGGAATGTATTTATCTTATCGGAGTCAAACCTTATCTGCTTAGAAGTAACAGGTTCGGGATATATATCTATCATACCTCCTACCACGTCTCCGGCATCAAGCTCCTCTATCAGCTGGCAGGCTCTGATCAGAGCCGGTACAGTATTATTCGGGTCAAGCCCCTTCTCGTATTTCCCGGAAGCGTCCGTCCTCATTCCCAGTCTTTTTGCGCTGAGTCTGTTATTTGTTCCGTCAAAGCAGGCGCTTTCAAATACAAGCGTTTTGACATCATCCGTTATCTTGCTGTCCTCGCCGCCCATGATGCCGGCGATGCCTATGGGTTTTTCAGCATCACAGATCATAAGGATGTCTTTATCCAGCTCTCGTTCCTGTCCGTCCAGAGTTGTGAATTTATCTCCATCCTTTGCCCTTTGTACGATTATCTTTCCGCCTTTAATAGCATCATGATCAAAGGCATGCATCGGCTGTCCGTATTCCTCCATTACATAGTTTGTGATATCAACCACGTTATTGATAGGCCTTATGCCTGAGCTTCTCAGACGTTTTTTTAACCACTCCGGCGACTGCGCTATGCGTATGTTCTTTACCATCATGGAGCTGTATCTTCTGCACAGGCCGGTGTCCTTTATCTCAATCTGCAGATGCTCGTTTATGTCCCCCACGGTCTTTTTTATCTCCGGCTTCGGGTTAACAAACTTCTTTCTGAAGGTCGCAGCAGCTTCTCTTGCAAGCCCGAGCACACTGTAGCAGTCCACCCTGTTTGAGGTTATCTCAAATTCATAATTCGCATCATGAAGTCCGAGATATTCAACCGCATCCTCTCCCACAGGCGCGTCCTCCGGCAGGATATAAAGGCCGTCCTCCGGCGCGTCAGGAAACATATCTCCTGATGACCCAAGCTCTTCTATGGAACACATCATTCCCGCCGAATCCACTCCTCTAAGCTTTCCGGCTTTTATCTTAATGCCTCCCTTTACCATGCTCCCGTCATGACCGCCGGCCACTCTTCCTCCGTCGAGCACAGTGGGAACCTTCGCCCCCTCGAAAACATTGTCCGCTCCTGTTACAATCTGAACAGTCCCGTTTCCTACATCCACCTGACATACAACAAGCTTGTCAGCATCCGGATGCGGCCTGACCTCAAGCACTTTTCCGATCACTATCCTGTCCAGATCTTCGTCAAATGCATTAAAGCCCTCCACCTTGCTGCCGGAAAGGGTCATTGCATCCCTGAACTCCTGATATGAAACATCAAGACCTTCAACATATGCTTTTATCCATGAAAGTGACGCGTTCATAGTTTTCCCCTCCCTTTAGAACTGCTCCAGAAAACGAAGATCGTTTTCATACAACAACCTCATGTCATCGATCTCACACTTAAGCAGGGTAAGCCTTTCAAGACCGAAGCCAAACGCAAATCCTGAATATACATCAGGATCTATATCTGCCATTTCAAGCACGTTCGGATGCACCATTCCACAACCGAGTATTTCTATCCAGCCCTCGTCCTTGCAGAAACGGCAGCCCTTCCCGTGACACTTGAAGCATGTCACATCTACCTCTGCACTGGGTTCAGTGAACGGGAAATGATGCGGACGGAACTTCGTTCTTGTATCCTCCCCGAAAAACTTTCTGCAGAATTCATCCAGCGTTCCCTTAAGGTCGGAGAATTTAATGCCTTTATCTATCACAAGACCTTCTATCTGATGAAAGCACGGCGAGTGTGTCGCGTCCACCTCGTCTGATCTGAACACCCTTCCCGGTGCTATCATCTTTATGGGAAGAACTCCCTTTTCCATCTCCCTTATCTGAACAGATGACGTCTGTGTCCTGAGAAGTATCTCGGAATTAATGTAAAATGTGTCCTGTTCATCCTTCGCGGGATGGTTTGCGGGAATATTCAGGGCTTCAAAATTATAGTGGTCATATTCCACCTCGGGTCCTGAGACCACTTCATATCCCATACCAATGAATATGTCCTCTACCTGTCTGAGTATCATATTGTTGGGGTGATCGTGTCCTGTCTGCGGCAAATTTCCCGGAAGCGTAACATCTATCACCTCCGCCTTCATCCTGGCTTCAAGTGCCGCCTCCTCAAGCTTTGCTCTCATTTGCTCAAGACCTTTTTCGATCTCGCTTCTCGTGGAGTTGGCAAGCTGACCAACTTTCGGCCTTTCCTCCGCAGAAAGCTCCTTCATACCCTTTAAGACCTCTGTTATCCTGCCCTTCTTTCCGAGATATAAGACCTTCAGCTCATTAAGCACGTCAAGAGTATCGGCTTTTCCGATGCTCTCAAACGCCTCTTTTTTGATCTTTTCAAGTAATTCCTTCATTACTTTTCCCCTTCTTTTTCATCAGTTCCCAATAAAACCATATCTGGCATAATATACCATAACAATCTTGATTTTACTATGTGAATTTACTATAATTCTTGCCATGCTTACAAATATATACCTATTTTTGAACAGCTTTTTTATCAAGCTCGGGAAAGACAGGATAGTGAATTATTCTGCTTCCTCGGCTTTCTTTATAATATTGTCGATCTTCCCCTTCCTCATCCTTTTGACAACAATAGTTCAGTATACTCCTCTTACCAAGGATTTTCTGATCGAAAGGCTTGAGTTCCTCTTCCCTTCACCTGTATTTCCGCTCATAGAGCAGATCGTAAATGAGATATTCTCCAGCACGGCCGGCGCGGCTATCATCTCTGTGTCCGCTATCGGTGGTATCTGGTCTGCCTCAAAAGGTGTCATGAGCCTGATAAGAGGCATCAACACCTGCTTTAATACAGAGGACAGAAGGACCTGGCTTCATGTCAGACTGCTTTCCTGCTTATACACACTTATCTCCATTATATTTATAATATTTTTTATGGTACTGCTGGTCTTCGGCTCCTCACTCTATAATTCGCTGCAGGAGCAGCTTGGCGAAACGGGTAAATTCCTCGGCGTTATTCTTTTCATCCTCAGAAGACGGTTTATCATAGGACTTGTTGGTCTTACACTTATATTTACACTGATATACAAATTCTTCCCGTCACGGCATAACAATTTTGCCAAAATGCTCCCCGGCGCTGTTCTTGCCGCACTCGCATGGGTAGGACTTTCCGGGATCATATCCGTTTATGTAAATCACTTTCCAAACTTCACATATACGTACGGTTCGCTTACATCCTTCATCGTTCTTATGCTTTATCTCTACTTCGGAATCTATATAGTCTTTCTGGGCGCTGAAGTTAACTTTTTCTTCAAATCAGAGATAGATAAGTCTTATGCCGCAAGACAGAGAAAAAAGGTTGACAGATATGAGGCGCTTGAGAAAAAAAGACAAAAAAAGCAAAAAAACAACACCCAAAATGATAAATTTTGAATTTTGATTCCTAGCGTATGCCAGGTGGGTTCACCTCACTTTGGTTTCTGAAGTCCACTCGCTGGAGGCATTTCATCCGCCAAAAAATATTGGAATCCCGTTTCGATCAATGTAGGTTCAAAATGTCAAAATTTAAGCATTCCGGGCGTTATTATGATATCAAATTCAACCTATGTTATCAATAACCTTCTTTATTGCCTGTATAGCGTCCTCCGGAAGTTTGTCATATCCGTCCTTGAAGGTCTCCCTTGAGGAAATAAACTCAAGCCTGTCATTCATTCTTGCCTTAAGCGCCTTGAGGTACTCTCCATCATTAAGATCCGGGATATAGCCTTCCTGTTCAAATATCTCTATGTCTTCAAACGGGCCCCACGGTTTGAATTCAGCCTTGCCCTCAACTATCGCTTCAAGGATGCCTATCGTGACCTCCTTGTTAACGTCTTTGCCGAAGAACTCACCTGTATTGATGATATAGCAATCCACGTTCTTTTCCTCTACAAGCTTTTTGAACTTTACATAATCATTTGCAAGAGGGTATGTCCTGAACGGGTTTGCATATGGCTCAACCACCAGCGCATCCGGATCGACTCCGGGCGCAAGCCTTTCCGCCGAGCTTCTCTTTGTGGCAAGTGTCGCTCCCATGGCTGCGGCAAGGGATGCCCCCTTAAGCTTTACTACCGGAGGAATGGTAGGATCCTTCATTATCCAGAATATGGAATTGACAGGCTCTTCTATCTTATCAACCCTGTTCGGCGACCAGAGTCTGGATTTGATCGCTCTTCCGTTTCCGTTGCGTACATCCTCTGTTACCAGAACAACATTGCCTTCATCATCTAATGTGGCCGAGCAGTTCTGTGCCGTGAGAAGATATTTATTGTCTTCGGAATCCACGGGATAATCCGCGGTCTTGTCAAAGTATGTCGGCTCCAGCGCTACAGAAGAGCAGGTTTCGTCATTGATCACAAACGCATCATCATGAAGAACCGTTACATCATATTTACCGCCATGCTTTGCGTGAGTTAAAGTACTTTTTCCTGAACCTGAGAGGCCGAAAACAGATGCCACATATGTGCTGCCGTCGGCAAGTGTGTATTTCTTCTGTCCGCCGTGGCAGGACGCATAGCCGTTGCGGTTTGCGATAGCCCACGCTATGGTGAGCGTTCCTTTCTTATGTTCTCCGAAATATCTCATTCCGAGAAGCGCGGCGCAGTTATGTTCTGTATCAAAATATGTAAGCCCTAACGGGTGATCTTTGTGGCTCCACTGAGGATCCGAGAATATATATATATCGCTCTCTCCTGAGATCTCACGTGATGATGAATACATCTGTTTATACTCCTCGGATAGATACTGGAAGTTTATCATCCAGTTATAGAGGATGTTCTCTTCCCCCTCAGGGATGAGAAGATGCGCCTGTACCATGAATTCAGGATCAAGTCCAATATAAGCGGTTGCGTGATACATCGTGGAATAACGTGTGTCATAAACGGCATCCATCACTTTTTTGTCGAGTTCAGCGGTGTCCACACCCGGCTCTCCGGTTATTCTTCTTGCCGCCGCACACCTTCCTGTTACAGAGCCGTCGTTGAAAAGCAGAACCTTAGCGTCTTCCGGAAGCCCGAATGTTTCCCCCTTGTACACCGGCATATCCGTCACCACCGTTCCCGGTGACCCTTTCGCAAGCTCATATGCTGTTGTTATATCAGGAACCTCAACAACATTGTTGCCGTAAAATGCAGCTTCAATGATGGATCTTGTTTTTGAAAAGCCCTGTTTTCCGGGCCCTATATCACTTCTCTTATATTTCTGTTTAGTCGCCATAATATACTTCCTCCAAATATTTTATTAGCTTAATTTTAACAGTAAAAAAAAATGAGTCAAGGGCGCGGCATGCCTTGACTCACTTTGTCTGTTCATCCAATGTAAGATAATACCCGGGCAGAAAGTTGTCCATGAAAAAATCCACCTCAGGCATCTTCAGTTCATCTATCCGCTTTTGTGTAGCCTCCTTGGCTTTGATAAAATCCCGGTTTCCGGACTGCTCTTCTTCTATACATTTGATCAGCGCCGATATCTTGTCCGCAGCCTTTACATATCTTTTCAGGATATCATCCTCAAAGTCATCCGCCTCCATAACGCTTTCATATGTGAAGCGAAGCTCCTCAGGAAGCTGGGATATCATCTTTTCCCTGGCGGCCCTTTCCACATTGTCATATGCATCCTTTATCTTAGGATCAAAATATTTTACCGGAGTCGGGAGATCTCCCGTTATTATCTCCGGCGCATCGTGAAAAGCTGCCAGCAGCACTGCCCTGCCCTCATCAAGAGCTCCGCCGTAATATGTGTTTGCTATAACGACAAGAGCGTGAGTTATGAAGATCACATCAAGTGTATGATCGGCAAGCGACTCCCTTCGCGCATTCCGCATAAGGTTCCATCTGTCAATATATTTCATCCTTGAGAGGATGGCGAAAAAGTTGCTCCTGTCGCTCACGTCCTATGCCTTATAGCCTATCTTTTCTGCAAGTTCCTCAGTAAGTATGACTGTTGCCTTCCTGTGCATACGCATGAATGTCGCCGGACAGGAAGGATCTATCTTATCCTCTATGAGAAGCTTTGTTGCAGCATCCTGCTTATCTCCACTGATTATCATAAGAAGTTCCTGTGCCCTCATGATGTTTCCCATGCCCATTGTAACGGCGTGTGTGGGAACATCCTCCTTGGACGCGAAAAACCTTTTGTTCGCTTCTATTGTGGAGTCATCCAAAATCTCTTCATGCGCGCCGTCATACATTGTATTACCCGGCTCATTAAAGCCCAGGTGTCCGTCGGGACCAACGCCTAAAACCTGTATTCGTATATCCGTCTTATCAAGCACATCATTAAATTCCTTAAGATTTGCTTCGATATCTCCTGTACCCTTCGCAACGTATGTATTGTTCTTATCTATATTTATATGGTCGAAAAGGTTGTCGTTCATAAAATACCTGTAACTCTGGTCGTGGGTTCCGTCAAGGCCCACATACTCGTCAAGATTTACGGAACTGATCTTTGAAAAATCCAGCCCTTCTTCACTGCATCTTCTCGCGAGCTCCCGGTACATTCCTACCGGCGATGAGCCTGTTGCAAGGCCCAGAGTACATCCCGGTTCTTCTCTGACTATATTTTCTATTATATCAGCTGCTTTTTTACTTGCATCGTCATAATCCCTTGCTACTATTACCCTCATCATAATATCCTTTCTTATTGCTCTTTCTTGGTTTCTATCCGCCCTCCGGCTTTATATATGCTGTTTTCCGGGATAACCCCTCTTACACCCGATGTCGGATAAACGTTACTGTCTCTGCCCACGATCGTCCCCGGATTGAGAACTGAATTACATCCTATCTCCACCCGGTCTCCGAGCATGGCTCCTATCTTTTTCCTGCCGGTCTCTATCTCCTCGCTGCCGTTTTTAATAACAACATTCTTCTTGTCGCTCTTCACATTAGATGTTATCGAACCTGCGCCCATATGAGCTTTATATCCCAGAATGGAATCGCCCACATAATTGTAATGAGGAACCTGCACATTATCAAAAAGGATCACATTTTTAAGCTCCGTTGAATTGCCTACAACGCAGTTATCCCCCACCAAGGCAGATCCCCTTAAGAACGCCCCGGGCCTTATCTCGGTATTGTGCCCTATGATCACAGGCCCTTTTATGTAATTAGTTACCCTGTTATAAAAAAACGCGTCTTTTGCTATCCAGATATCCTCCTCAGGATGGTCGAATTCCTCCTCCGGCAGGGTTTTCCCAAGTTCAAGGATAAAGTCTGATATCTGAGCGAGAGCTTCCCACGGATACTTGTATTGAAGAAGAAATTCTTTTGCTCTGGTATGTTCAAGATCATAAAGATCTTTTATCTCTATTCCCATAATATCCTCTACTTTCTTATTTCTATCAGATGTCCCGCGCTGGCCATCGCAGCGATGATATAATCCACATTTTCGCCTGCTGCAGCGTCGGTCGAAGCCTCTGCCATCACCCTTAAAACAGGCTCTGTGCCACTGGCTCTCAGCAGTACGCGTCCTGTATCGCCCAACTTTTCAGTGCAGTGGTCCACAGCCTCCTTAACCTTCGGATCGTTCAGCGTTGCTTCCTTATCGTCAACCACAACATTTTTAAGTATCTGAGGATACATCACGCAGTTTTGAGCAAGTATGGAAAGCGGAAGCTGTGTCTTTATCATAACGCTCATCAGCATTATCGCCGTAAGAATGCCGTCTCCCGTATGGGCATGCTGGCTGAATATGATATGTCCGGACTGCTCGCCTCCTATCGCGTACCCGTTTCCCTTCATGTTTTCATATACATATCTGTCGCCGACCGGGGTCTTTTCATATCCTATCCCGGCTTCATCCAGTGCCTTGAAAAGGCCGAAGTTGGACATTACCGTAACCACCACCTTGTCGTTAGGCAGCTGATTATGCTCCTTAAAATATCTTGCGCAGATATAGATTATCTTATCTCCGTTTACAACATTTCCTTTTTCGTCAACCGCGAGGCACCTGTCCGCATCGCCGTCAAAAGCGAAGCCCACATCCAGCATATTGTCCACAACAAATTTCTGAAGTCCTTCAATGTGTGTGGATCCGCAACCGAGGTTGATGTTTGTTCCGCTTGGCTGATTATTGATGACCTGGCTCTTTGCGCCTAATGCGTCAAACACTGCCCTTGCTATCATCCACGCGCTTCCGTTCGCGCAGTCCAGACCTACCCTGCAGTTTTCAAAGGACTTCATTGCCAGACCGGAAAGATACCCGATATAGCGGTTCCTTCCGAAATAAAAGTCCTCTGTTTTTCCTATGTTATCCTCTGAAGCGAAAGGTATCGTATCTTCAGCGCTGTCAATATATTCCTCTATCTTGTCCTGGAGCTCATCATCCATCTTCTCTCCGTCTTTGTTGATAAGCTTTATACCGTTGTCATAATACGGGTTATGGCTTGCGGACACCATTATCCCGCAGTCAAAGCCTTCGTCGCGCGTAATGAAGCTGACGCTTGGCGTAGTGGTGACATGCAGGAGATAAGCATCTGCCCCGCTTGCTGTCAGGCCTGCTGCAAGCGCGTTTTCAAGAGTATACGATGATTTTCTCGTATCCTTTCCGATAACGACCTTGGCTCTGCCCTCGCCCTTGTGATTTTGGCTGAGATGCCAGCCGAGATACCTTCCTATCTTGAATGCATGGGCGCTCGTAAGATCAACGCCCGCTTTTCCTCTGAACCCGTCAGTTCCAAAATATTTCCCCATTATTTACCTCCGAATATGCATAAATTCGCGAAAGTATTTTACAACTATATCAATATCACTGCAATAAAAAATTATATTTGATATAATGCTTTACAAGATCAAATAAGGAGACATCGCCATGAAACAGATTTACATAGTTACGGGCGCATCAGGCTATCTTGGCAGAAGCATATGCTTATACCTGCTTAAATACGGATTTACCGTAAGGAGCCTTGTAAGGTCTGAAAAAAGCGCGAAGAACATTCCCGCAGGTGTTGAGCTTATAAGCGGCAACATTCTTGATCCTGTCTCACTTGATAAGCTTTTTTATGTTTCTCCGGGTGAGGAGGCTGAATTCATCGTGATACACAGCGCTGCTCAGATATCCGTAAAAAAACATGATGAAAAGGCCTTTGTTGTAAACTATGAGGGCACTAAGAACATCGTGCGCGCATGCATAGAAAATAACGCAAAACGCCTTGTTTATATAGGCAGCGTTGATGCCCTGTACAATCCCGATGACGGCAGCGTTATCACGGAGCCGGACAGATTCCATCTTGACAGACCGGACACTGACTATGCTCTTTCAAAATGCATGGCGTCTCAATATGTGCTGGACGCGTCAAAAGACAAGCTGGACGCCATCATCCTGATGCCCTCCTGCGTTTTGGGGCCCGGGGACTACAGGGGCGGCTTCGTCTCTCTTATGTTCGAGTTCTACATCAGCGGCATGCCGCCTGTAGCGCTTTCCGGCGGATACGACTTTGTTGACTGCCGTGATTTTGCCAAATATACTTTAAAAGCCGCACAGGAAGCAAAACGCGGAAGCGTATATATCTTCAGCGGCCACTATATGAGCACAAGGGATATCTTTGATACGCTGGCAACCTATATGGGGAAGAAAAAAACAAAGAAGCTCATTTCCGGAAATGCTGTTCTCGCAATGTCACCTGCACTCAATCTTGCTCTGAGATTTATGAAAAAAGATCCTATGGTCACGCGCGCATCATTGTGGCTCCTTTCGAGTGAGGCTGTGTTCTCTCACGAGAGAGCTGCAAAAGAGCTTGGCTACAAGCCGCGTCCCATTGAAGAAACCATAAGAGACACCTATCTGTTCACCGCGAAAAAGATGTGCCGGCAGAAAAATGGTGAGTAATGTTTTATAAAAAAACGATCATTTATTATTTTACAGGAACCGGAAACACGCGCAAGCGCGGCTGAGAAGACTGCAGCCGCGCTTGCGCAGTCCGGCATCGAGGCGGAGCTTCACCAGATAACAGTAGGCGACGCTGCCGCTCCCGACCCGTCCGCCTATGATATTGCCGGCTTCGCTTATCCCGTGCATGCTTTTAATGCCCCGAGGTTTTTCCTTTCCCACATAAAAAAGCTGCCTGCTCTCACTGCTGAAAAAAGGGATGAAGGCCTTTATCTTTAAGACCTCCGGTGACCCCTTCCGCTTAAATGACGCGTCAAGCTTTGCTTTGAGCCGCATTCTGAAGAAGGGCTTTACACCGTGTGTTGATATGCACATGCTCATGCCATACAACATCATGTTCAGATATCCCGATGCTATGGCAAAACAGATGTATCTTCATACGGAAAAGATGTCCGAAAGATTAGCCGCGGCTGTTGCCTCGGATGAGCTCAATCCTGCGGAGTATGATCTTCCACATATCATACTTTCGTATGTCTTCAGGATACAATGGCTCGGAGCAATGATAAACGGACCTCTCTATTCCGTTAACAAAGACAAATGCGTTAAATGCCTTACCTGTACAACCTGCTGCCCGGCGGATAACATTGTGGTCGAAAACGGATATCCCAAGATAAAGAACCGGTGCGCTATGTGCATGAACTGCGTCATGTCGTGTCCCGCGGCCGCTATAGTTCCGGGCTTTTTAAGACTGTGGAAGGCCAATCCAAAGTGGGATTTTGAAAAGATACTCGTCGATCCGCAGATACCGTCCAATTACACGGACAGTCCGGATGCAGGTTATTTCAAACTGTTCAGAAAATATTATGCTGATGACCATCCGGAAGAGGACGCCGCCCCTGCCGAAATCTGCAGCGAATCAGAATGCTGATATTATCCAGGGCACAACATATGTTATAAAGCTCATTATCACGGCGCAAAGACATATGCCCACTGCTATCGCAGGGGCTGATCTTTTGACCGGCATTCTCAGAAGTGATGCCAGCAGGGCGCCTGTCCAGCCCCCGGTCCCCGGAAGCGGGATACCTACGAAGAGCACAAGGCCCCAGAAACCCCACTTATCTATCTGCCCTCTTTTTTTTAGTGTCTTTCTCTCAAGCCAGTTGACAAACCTTCCCGCCGTCTTAAATCTCTTAAGCCACTCAAATATCTTGTTAATGAGGAGCAATATGAACGGTATCGGGATGATGTTTCCTATCATGCAAATGATAAGCGCGCTCAGATACGGGACATCAAAAAGTCTCGCTACTATCATGCCGCCTCTCATCTCAAGTATCGGAAGAAGCGATATGATAAATATTACCAGCTCATGATTCCATGACGCGAAAGTAACAGCTACCCAGTCAAATACTCTGTTCATTTATATCTCCAGGAATTTCTTAACTTCAGTTTCCATATCTTCTATCCTGCACACCGTTTTGTGCCATATCTGCGCGTTAAGTATCTCCTTTACTGCGTTCGGCACAGGGATCCCTGAAAGCCGTTCAAGTTCTTCTATCAGCGTGATATCATCCTTTTCAACATTGCGCTCATCCATTGCCCGCATCACACTGCCGGCAAATTTGTACGGGCTTGCTGTTGAAACAATAACTGCAGGTGTTTTATCTGCGCTCTCCGCGAGATATTTATCATATACACATGCGGCAACACCAGTGTGTGTATCTGTGATATAACCGCATTTTTCAAAGTGCGACCTGATACCGGCGGCATTTTCCTCTTCTGTGGCGTACCCCTCCGCAAAATCCGAAAGCCCTGCTTTTTCATCGGCGCTGATGCTGTACCTGCCTTCCTCCGCAAGCGCTTTCATATATCTCCTGTTTCCCTCTTCGCTTTCTCCGGCGATCATATAGATAAGTCTTTCCAGATTGCTGGAGATAAGGATGTCCATGGACGGAGACGTTGTGAGGATGAAGTCTCTGTTCCTGTCATAAACACCTGTCCTGAAAAAATCATATAAAACCCTGTTGTCATTCGATGCGCATATCAGCTTGTTAACAGGAAGCCCCATGAGCTTCGCAAAGTAACCCGCGAGTATATTTCCGAAATTACCTGTGGGCACCACAAAATTTATCTTTTCTCCCGGAGCGATCTTCCCCTTTTTGCACATCCTTGAGTAGGCCCAGACATAGTATGCCACCTGCGGGATAAGTCTTCCTATATTGATCGAATTCGCTGATGAAAACCGGAAATGATGGTCAGCAAGCTCCTTTTTCAGCTCTATATCGTTGAACATCTTTTTAACACCGGTCTGCGCGTCGTCAAAATTGCCTTCAACTCCGATGACCAGAGTGTTGTCCCCCTTCTGCGTTATCATCTGCAGCTCCTGAACGCGGCTTACTCCACCCTTTGGATAAAAGACTATGATCTTTGTTCCGGGAACATCAGCAAAGCCGGAAAGGGCGGCCTTTCCCGTGTCGCCCGATGTTGCCGTAAGTATGACTATCTTATCTTCTATATTGTTCTTCCTTGCCGATGTAACAAGAAGATGTGGCAAAATAGTAAGCGCCATATCCTTAAACGCTATCGTAGGTCCGTGAAAAAGCTCAAGGATCTCATAGTCTCCGGCGCTCACGAGCGGCGCTATCTCTTCCGTGTCGAACTTTTCGTCATATGCGGAGCTGATGCAGTTTTTCAGTTCCTCTTCCGTAAAGTCCGTGAAGAACCTGCTCATTACAAGATAAGCCACCTGTCTGTAGTCCATGTCCTGAAGCAGTGAAAGCTCCGTATCAAGAGGCGGTATGCGTTCCGGTACATAAAGGCCCCCGTCATCCGCAAGGCCTTTAAGTATTGCCTCCGATGCCGTTATAAGCTCACCGTTTCCCCTTGTGCTTTTATATTTTATATCCATGATTTCCCCCGGTTTCTTATTGTTTGTGCAAAGAAGCGCCTTACTGCTTAACCGCGCACTCCGAATCCTCGCCTAAAAGTATCTGTATTCCGTGTTTAAGCGGAGAGATGACCGCTTCAAGATTTTCAACAGCCGCCTTGGGGCTCCCCGGAAGAGTTATGATCACCGAGTTCCCGGTTATGCCGGCATTAGACCTGGAAAGCCATGCCCTGTCGGTTATCCGGCTGCTCGCAAGACGCATTGCCTCTCCAAAGCCCGGTATCATCCTTTCGCATACATTTTTGCAAGCCTCAGGAGTTACATCCCTCCGTGAAAAGCCTGTCCCTCCGGTAGTGACTATAAGAGTGATGTACTTATCAGCAAGTTTCCTCATTTCAGCTTCGATCAGCTCCTGCTCATCAGGAATGATCCCGGTATGAACTATTTCATATCCGTTTTCCTCCAGAAATGCCGCAACCTTCGGTCCCGACTCATCTTTTCTCTCTCCCCTGCTGCCTTTATCACTTATCGTTAGCACCGCTGCCTTGTACATTATCTCCTCCGCTTGCATTTTACATCAACTAAAATATTTAACCACATCATTAAATATAATGCTACCGTTATTTTAAAATGTGCCGCTCCCCCTCATCCGTCGCCTCCGGCGCCACCTTCCCCCGGGAGAGGGGGAAGGCCATTGCGTTGGATTTATTTCAACAAAAGGATCTTGTCCGCCGGCAGTATGATATTCAGCTTCTTCGCCCGAAGCTGCTCCCACCGGTTTTTCTTAAGATCGATCAGAATATATTTCTCCGAGCGCACA
The DNA here is from genome assembly GCA_045601405.1 of Lachnospiraceae bacterium. Lineage (GTDB taxonomy): Bacteria > Bacillota > Clostridia > Lachnospirales > Lachnospiraceae > RGIG5612. Next base: position 48,452 of record JAZRZO010000061.1, read on the forward strand.
CCCTCAGGGCGCAGCATCACAGAATAAGAAAACGGATTTTCAATCTCACCCGTCACATCACAGACAAAAGCATTGGCATCATCTGCCCCGCCTTCATTGATCATAACATCATGCATCCTTATCCCCGCAAAGGCCACATCATCATCAACAGGGCCGCAGCAAAGCTCCATGCCCCATTCCTGAGCCAGTATCCTGTTTTCTGAAAGCCTTACCGCCGATGAGATATTCTTACATCCGGTAAGAACAGCTCCGCCCGCGGTAACAGGTCCGTCAAAGACATCATGCTTGTCACCGATCGTCATCAGCCGCCCGTTCTCCATAACAGCTATCCTGTTTGAAAGCCTGAAGACCTCATCCCTGTCATGAGAAACAAGGATAGCAGTCTTTGTAAACTCCCTGATCACCTTATCCACCTGTCTTTCGGTATGGAATCTCAGGTGCGCATCAAGCGCGGAAAACGGCTCGTCCAGAAGAAGCACCTCCGGCTCATTAACAAGTATCCTTGCCAGGGCGCATCGCTGCTGCTGCCCGCCGGAAAGCTGCGCAGGTTTCTTATCCTCACAGCCTGTAAGATGAAGCCTTTCGATCATCGCCGCCGTCTTCGCTTTTTTTATCCTTCTGTCCTTTTCTCTTACGCCGTGGCAGATGTTCTGATACGCAGTCATGTTCGGAAACAGAGCGTATTGCTGAAACAGATATCCCACCATCCGTTCCTGCGGCTTAATATCTATCCCCTTCACGGAATCAAAAAGAACACGTCCGTCAAATTCTATACGTCCTCTGTCCGGCTTTTCGATCCCCGCTATACACTTTAAGGTCAAACTCTTTCCGCAGCCGGATGCGCCGAGGATAGCAAGCATCTCGTCCTCCGCCACAAAATTCACATCAAGGTGAAACCGGCCGTATGTTTTTTCTATTTCGACCCTTAATGCCATTTACACCTGCTCCCTGACTGCCGTCTTATTTTTCTCCCGCTTTTCTATAAAATTGATCGCCAGCAGAACCACTGCCGATATCGCTATGTTGAGCAAAACCCACTTAAACGCCTCCGCGTTCTGATCATTCTTCCACAACGCGTAGACAGTAGTTGAAATAGTAGCGGTATGCCCGGGTATATATCCCGCTATCATACTTGTAGCGCCATACTCACCCAGCGCCCTTGCGAACGCCAGCACACAACCGGCTATTATCCCCTGTCTGCAGAACGGAACCTTGATACGCCAGAAAATAAACGGATTGGATAGCCCGAGGGTCTGGGCCGAATACATCAGCGTATTGTCAAAAGACTCGAAAGTTCCCCTTGTCGTCCTGTACATCAGAGGAAATATAACAACCACCGTCGCGATTATCGCGGACCACCAGGTCATGGGGATGGTAAACCCAAAGGTATCCAGCAAAAATTTTCCGATAGGCCTTCTTGGCCCTATCAGCATCAGAAGAATATAGCCTACAACCGTTGGCGGAAGCACCAGCGGCAGAGTGAGTATCACATCCAGCACTCCCTTGAGTATCCTTGGAAGCTTTGCGATATAGTGGGCGAAGAACAGTCCCAGAAAAAATACCAGGACTGTACTTATCGCCGCTATCCTAAGAGAGTTTAATAATGGAAAAAGGTTCATTTTACTTTAATGCCGTAAAGCCTACTCCTTCAAATGCCTTCCTTGCCGTATCTGTCTGCAGAAACTCCAGAAAAGCCTTAGCTGCCTCCGCATTCTTTCCTGTCTTTATCAGCGCGGCAGGATATATAACTTTGCCGCCCGTCATCTCTTCCGTCGCGGTATCAACTGCTTCAAGCTGCGCAGAATATGCGTCAGAAGCGTAAATGATCCCGGCCAGCGCAACAGCCTCCTTCACCGCGGAGGTCACGCCCTTTACGTCCTCACCGTATGTTATCTTTCCTGCAGACGCAAGAGCCTGCTCATCCAATCCTAAAGCTTCAAAAATCTTCTGTGTATAAGCTCCCACCGGAACAGAACCACCACCCATCGCAAATATAAATCCATCTGTCTCAAACGCTGCCTTAAGATCGTTAAAGGATGATATATCCGCCGGGTTTCCATCAGGAACCGCCAGAACGCATTTATTTTCGAGCAGGTCTATCCTCGTTCCCTGCACAACATAATCAAGCCCTTCCGTATTAACCTCGCTTCCTGCAGTCTCATCAAGCTGGTCCATCTGCTTCTTCGCTGCCGGAATGAACAGGTCGCATTCCGCATCCTCAGCTATCGCCTTTTCCATATCTCCTGAAGAGCCAAAATTTGCTGTGACCTCAACGCCGGGATTTTCCTTTTCAAATTCCGCTATTATCTTTTCCAGTGATTCTGCAAGAGATGCCGCAGCATAAACTATAATCTCTCCTTCCGCCTTCCGGCCGGGATCAGCCAATCCGGACTGAGATTCCTTGCTTTTTTCTGTCCCGGCGCATGCTGCCAGCAAAGACGCGCACAGCACCACGGAGATCATCATACTGATCGTCTTCTTCATGTCTTTCTCCTATATCATATTATTTTGGTTTACTTATATATTCACCGGAACGCGCTCTTTTTCCGAAAAATATCCTACTGCTTTGCTATAAAATGGCCGCTTTTTCCGCCATCCTTTTCCAAAAGCCGCACACCCTCTATCCTTATATCTCTCTGCACGGCCTTACACATATCATATACCGTGAGTGCCGCCACGGAAGCGGCACAGAGCGCCTCCATTTCCACACCCGTCTGCCCGGCGCACCTTGCCTTTGCGTATATCCTTATGATGTGCTCCTTTTCATCCATCTCAAAATTGATATCCATCCCGGTTATATTTATGGGATGGCACATAGGTATTATCTCCGGGGTCTTTTTGGCAGCCATTATCCCCGCCACCTGAGAAACCGCGAGTACATCCCCCTTTTTTATGTGACCTTCCGCTATCAGATCGTAGGTGTCCTTATTAACATGAACCTCAGCATATGCAACGGCAAATCTTTCGGTGATATCCTTTGCGGAAACATCCACCATTCTCGCCCTGTTCTGTTCATTGAAATGTGTCAGTTCCATCTTATCCTCCTATCTGATTCATGTTCCGCATTGAACTGCTTGGATTATCATAGGCAATATCATAGCCGTCCGGCTTACCCTTTATCTCTCTGATTATCGCTTCCCTAAGCTCGTCGCCCTTAAGACCCTTTATCAGAGTCTCCTTTCCGGAATGCAGGCACGCTTTAAGCTTTCCGTCCGCCGTAAGGCGCAGTCTGTTGCACTCGGAACAGAAATGGTGATTCACCGGACTGATAAGCCCCACACAACCTGAATACCCCTCAACCCTGTATAGTCTTGCCACTCCAGAACTTCCGATATATCTGAGCCTTTCATCCTTTTCCAGAACAGTCTCATTCGGTATAAAACAGCTCTTTTCCCATTTAGCCGCCTCACCTATCGGCATAAGCTCTATAAACCTTACCTGATAATCATTGTCCCGAGTGAGCTCTATCATGTCATTTATCTCGTCGTCGTTATATCCGCCGATAAGTACAACGTTAAGCTTGATATTGTTAAAACCGGCCTGTTTTGCCGCCTCGATCCCCGCAAAGACTTCATCTGCAGACGCGCCCTGCGATGCGCACCTTGTAATCTTTTTATATTTTTCGTTTTGCAGGGTATCAACAGAGATGTTAAGCCTGTCCACTCCGGCAGCCTTTAAGTCCTTCGCGTATTTAGCAAGAATCGTCCCGTTTGTGGTAAGGCAGAGCTCCTTTATCCCTTCTATCCGCGAGATCCTTTCGCAGATATCAAGGATCCCGTTTCTTACCAGCGGTTCACCCCCTGTAAGCCTCACCTTGCGTATCCCTGCTTCAGCGCATGCGACCACTATCTCCTCGATCTCTTCAATGCTCAGTATTTTTTCATGTGCGAACTTTTCCACGCCTTTCTCCGGCATACAATATGTGCACCTGAGATTGCAAAGATCCGTTACTGATATCCGCAGATAATTTATATCTCTGTTATAGCTGTCCCTCATTATCTCTCCCTGTCAGAAAGGCCCGGTATTGCTGCACTGCCGTTTATTATGAGCTCCGCCACCTGTTCAACATCATCCAGACCGAATTTTTTTATATGCTCCACATCCTCATCCGTCACAACCGCTGCAAGCTCACCAAGCGGAAGAGAAAAGCCCTTTCCCGTTTCCTTTCTGCTTATTCCTATCTTGGGAAGGTCTGACATCCTGTACCCCTCAACGATCACCACATCAATGTCCGCCGGAACCATGGCTATTATTTCCTCTACAGGAGGACAGCTTTCATTTCTTTGTATCACCGCTGTCTTTGTGTCAGAGCAGATAGCAACCATGTCGCTGCCTGCTTCATAGAACCTGTAGGTATCCTTTCCTTCCCGGTCCATCTGAAAATTGTGCGCGTCATGCTTGATAACGGCAACCTTAAAACCGTGCCGTTTTAAAACAGTAATAAGTTTTTCTATGAATGTGGTCTTTCCCGAACCGGAAAAACCAACAAAAGAACATATTCTTTTGTCCTGAGATCTAAAACACATATGCAACTCCTTTTCAAACACGGAAGGCGCCCGCATTTCTTTGGACACCCCGTCCTGCAGACCATGGCCAATGACTTTAGGTCAAAACAGGATCGGAGAATTAATTTTCATTAAAATATCATTTTTGCAAACCTATGTCAACGGGAAATGGAAATCTGCGTCCCCTCATCCGTCTGCCTGCAACAGCCACCTTCCCCCGGAGGGGGGGAAGGCAAACATCCCGCCGAAGCTGCATATATATCGGAGTGTAACTAACCCGGCAATCGTCACACGAAGATATATATACTGCAAGGCGGGATGTTATGATCAAACTTCCCGGTTCCCGGTCAGCTTTCCAGTCTTTCCCTTACAGCATCAATAAACTCCTCAGTATTAAGCACAGTTACATCCTTAAGAGAAGTAATAAGGGAAAGGTCCTTCGTCATCCTTCCGCTTTCAATAGTCGAAACAACAGCCCCCTCAAGATATTCCGCAAAATCACAGAGCGCGTCATTGCCGTCAAACTGTCCGCGTTTTTTCAGCGCGCCTGTCCAGGCAAAGATCGTCGCAACAGAGTTAGTTGATGTTTCTTCACCCTTGAGGTGCTTGTAATAGTGGCGCTGCACCGTCCCGTGCGCAGCCTCAAATTCATAATAGCCCTCAGGAGAGACAAGAACAGATGTCATCATAGCAAGGGCTCCAAACGCCGTTGCCACCATATCACTCATAACATCGCCGTCATAATTCTTGCAAGCCCATATAAATCCGCCTTCGCTCTTGACCACCCTTGCCACAGCGTCGTCGATAAGAGTATAAAAATATTCCAGACCCTTTTCTTCAAATCTGTCCTTATATTCCTTATCAAATATTTCCTGAAAAACATCCTTGAAATGGTGGTCATATATCTTTGAGATGGTATCCTTTGCGGAAAACCACAGACTCTGGCCGCTCTCTATCGCATAGTTAAAACAGCTTCTCGCAAAACTTTCTATAGACGAGTCCAGATTATGCTGCCCCTGAAGTATCCCGGAACTTTGGAAATCCTTTATAAGCTTTCTCTCTTCCCTTCCGTCCTCGTATGTGAATACCAGCTCAGCCTTTCCGCTTCCCTCAATCCTCATTTCAGACGCGCTGTAGAGATCGCCATAGGCATGTCTGGCAATGGTTATCGGTTTTTTCCACGTTTTAACATACGGGTCTATCCCCTTAACCATTATAGGCGCGCGAAAAACAGTTCCGTCAAGCATAGCCCTTATAGTACCGTTGGGGCTTTTGTACATCTCTTTAAGAGAATATTCCTCAACCCTTGCTTTATTGGGTGTTATCGTCGCGCATTTTACGCCAACCCCGTACTTTTTCACAGCTTCCGCCGCGTCCCTTGTCACCCGATCCGATGTTTCATCCCTGTGCGCGAGACCAAGATCATAATATTCAGTCTTAAGCTCCACATACGGAAGAATGAGCTTATCCTTTATCATCTGCCAGATGATACGTGTCATCTCATCCCCGTCCATCTCAACAATGGGGACATCCATCCTTATCTTTTCACTCAGTACGGGTTTATTTCTCACAGGTGAAGAAGCCGAGCCCCCGTCACTGCCCGTTAAGATGTCAGCTGCCGCGTCCTCGTCTCCATAAAGACGGCTCTGGTCAACACACCATACACCATTCTGGAATTTCGTAACGATCCCCCGGTCCTGCAGGGTCTTGAGCACCTTGGCTATAGTTGCCTCCGAACAGCCCATATCATAAGCAATACGCTTATAGGTTCCTATATAAAGATTTGTCTGCGGGTCTGTTTTCGTCAGGATATACATGAAGATCTCAATCTGACGTCTGTCTTTGATACCAAGACTTTTGAGCTGCCTGATAAAAGAGCTTTCCTCTTTGCGTTTTTTTCTGGCCATTTGTATTCCTCCTCATATTTCGAGTGAGCCTGTAAGCCGGGTTCTGTCGTGGATGACTATCTATCTTGTTTTACCGTCACCGGCAAAATCTTTGCGACCTACCCGAAAGCTCAGACGGGCCGCCCTTTGCACTTTCTGCTTGGTCTTGCTTCGGATGGAGTTTACATTCGCCCTTGCCGTTACCGTCAAGGCGGTAGTCTCTTACACTGCCATTTCACCCTTACCTCTTTCGAGGCGGTATAATTTCTGTTGCACTTGTCCTGGGGTCGCCCCCGCCAGACGTTATCTGGCATCCTGCCCTATGAAGCCCGGACTTTCCTCACACTGAAAATTCAGAGCGCAGTCATCCGGCTCACTCATGTATATACTAACCACAAATTAAAGTAATTGCAACAAAAAACAACCTTATCCTTCCCTTCTGCAGCACAATATGGTGTATTTTCTATCTTTATCTGTTAATTCTATCTCTTCGACTTTAAGATCCACCTCTTCAGCGAATGCTTTAACAAGTCCGGTATCCCGGTGCGGAGAAAGTATGAGCTCCTTTGACGATCTTACCGTCTCTATTCCGTCTGAGAGTATCCGCCTCATTAGTATCCCTCCCACGCCGGATATAATGATGCAATCAGCCTCCCCCGGCAGGATACTGCCAAGTCCGTCTGAAAGGCGGCATTCGATCTTATCTTCAAAGCCCGCCCGCCTGATGTTATCTTTGGCCTTTGCCAGAGACCCCTCACTTAAGTCTGCTGCGATAACATAAGGACAGATGCTGTTTCTCACTAAATATATAGGCACATACCCGTGGTCTGTGCCTATATCTGCCGCCCTCGAGCCGGGCGTTACCTGCTCTGCTATTGTCTTAAGTCTTTTCGATATACCCATTCAGTCAAGAAAATCCTTCAGTTTTCTGCTTCTGCTCGGATGTCTAAGCTTTCTCAGCGCCTTCGCCTCTATCTGCCTGATACGTTCTCTTGTAACGCTGAATTCCTTTCCAACCTCCTCTAGAGTTCTTGCTCTTCCGTCCTCAAGTCCAAACCTCAGCTTAAGAACCTCCTGCTCTCTATCTGTAAGTGTTGTGAGCACGCCGTTTAACTGCTCCTTTAAAAGAACAAACGTTGCCGCATCCACGGGCGAGGTTATGTTCTCATCCTTGATGAAGTCTCCGAGATGCGAATCCTCCTCCTCGCCTATCGGAGTTTCCAGCGATACCGGATCCTGGGATATCTTAAGTATCTCCCTTACCCTTTGCACCGGAATATCCATCTTCTCCGCGATCTCTTCATTTGTGGGTTCTCTGCCGAGCTCCTGAAGAAGCTGTCTGGATATCCTCAATAGCTTATTTATGGTCTCTACCATGTGTACCGGGATACGGATAGTCCGCGCCTGGTCTGCAATAGCCCTGGTGATCGCCTGCCTTATCCACCACGTAGCATAGGTTGAGAATTTATAGCCCTTCTTGTAGTCGAATTTTTCAACAGCTTTCATAAGACCCAAGTTTCCTTCCTGTATAAGGTCTAAAAGCTGCATGCCTCTTCCCACATATCTTTTCGCAATACTCACCACCAGTCTGAGATTTGCCTCTGCGAGCTTGGACTTAGCCTCCGGGTCTCCTTTTTCCATGCGTTTTGCCAGGACTACCTCTTCTTCAGATGTAAGCAGGGGGACCTTGCCTATCTCCTTAAGATACATCCTCACATGGTCTTCGATATTCACATTGTTTTCCAGGTCGGAGATGTCCAGGTCAACCTCAGTTGCTTCCTCATCTCCCTCTTCGATATCAACATCATCGTCAATATCAAGTATGATGTCCTCATCATTTATATCTGTTCTGAGCACATCTATCCCCTTGCCTTCAATGTACTCAACTATGCTTTCCATAAGCTCCTGACTAAGCGCCATTGACGGGAAATATTTTTCAATCTCGGCGTATTCAATCACCTTCTTTTTCTTTTCCGCGTCTTTAACAAGCTTTGCGAGTCCGGCCTCAACCGCCTCCTGATCCTGAGACGCCTCTTCGCCGTCTGCTACCGACTGTTCCCATGATATAACGGCTCCTTCTTCTTCAGCAGCCTCTGTCACTTTTTCTTCCGCAGTCTTCTTTACGGCTTTATTTGTTTTTTTCTTTTCCTCTTTTACCGCGGACTTTTTTTCAGTCTTTTTTGTTTCCTCAGTCTTAGCCGATCCCTTTTTAGCCGTTGTCTTCTTTTCCGTTTTCTTCGGTTCTTCCTTTTTAGCCGTTGTTTTCTTTACAGTCTTCTTTGTCTCTTCCTTTTTAGCCGCTGCCTTCTTCTGCTCTTCTTTTTTTACTGTCGTTTTCTTTTCGGCCTTTTTCGGCTCTTCTTTTTTTGATGCGGTCTTTTTAACAGCTTTTTTAGGTTCTTCTTTTTTTGTCGCAGTCTTCTTAACAGCTTTTTTTGCCTCTTCTTTTTTTGTCGCGGTCTTCTTAACAGCTTTTTTAGGTTCTTCTTTTTTTGTCGCAGTCTTCTTAACAGCTTTTTTTGCCTCTTCTTTTTTTGTTGCGGTCTTCTTCACAGCTTTTTTAGGCTCTTCCTTTTTTGCTGTCGTTTTCTTTTCAGCTTTTTTTGCCTCTTCTTTTTTTGTTGCGGTCTTCTTCACAGCTTTTTTAGGCTCTTCCTTTTTTGCTGCCGTTTTCTTTTCGGCTTTTTTAGACTCTTCTTTTTTTGTCGCAGTCTTCTTAGTAGCTTTTTTAGGCTCTTCCTTTTTTGCTGTCGTTTTCTTTTCGGCTTTTTTAGGCTCTTCTTTTTTTGTCGCCGTCTTCTTAACAGTCTTATTCGGCTCTTCCTTTTTTGCCCTTGTCTTCTTTACAGTCTTCTTCGGCTCTTCCTTTTTAGCCGCGGTCTTTTTGCTCACCTTTTTCTCCTCGGTTTTTGCCGCAGTCTTCTTTGTCTTCTTTTCACTTTCCTTTTTAGTTGCCATAGCTATTTTCCCTCCCGAAAATATCAATTTTCCGTAGCTTTTCCTCTTCTTTTTTCAGCCTGAGGATCTCCTGAACATCTTTTGTATCGGCTATCTGCCGCTCCAGAGTATTTTCCTTCATCCGGATAACACATTCGTTTATCTCTCTTTCCCTCTCTCCGGGACCGGTCTCTCCCTCCGGAATGAATTCAAATATCTCCGCAACCTTTTCCTGCGTTTCGCTATCCTCAAAAGCACTGATGATACCTGATTGCCTTATACCACCATTTTCTATCTGCTCAAAAAGCATTGCCGCCACCTTGTCATAAGGCGAAACAGAAAAATCATTTTCATCGATGATCTGATGAACGCTGTCATATAATGACACATCCCTCGCTATATAAGAAAGCAGCATCTTTTCACACAACCTCAAGGCATCGCTCTTTTCATTTTTCCCGGAAAAGTCCTGTGCCGGCATCTGATACCCTCCGGCATCATCTCTATTAAGCGCAAACCGCTTCACCTGAGTATTCAGGGTGTTTATATCTATGTCATATTTTTCAGAAACGACTCTGATGTAACTGTCTGATTCCATCGGATCTGAGATATAGCTTAGCCTTCTGGCGATCTCATTATTCAGCCGGGTTTTCTCATCCGGATCATTAACATCATATCTCAGACTCAGGCATTCTATTTCAAATAATAAACCATTTTGAGCATTTTTCAATCTTTCTTTATATTCTTCCGCGCCCTCCGCCTTTATAAGCTCGTCCGGATCCTTATATGGTGAAAGATCTGCGACCTTTACGAACAGGCCGGCATCCTTCAGCCGGGGTATGGCTCTCAGAGCCGCATCCCGTCCCGCCGTATCCGAGTCAAAGGATATGATCACGGATCCGGCATACCGCTTAAGCGTGCCTGCATGCCCGTCTGTAAATGCCGTTCCGAGTGAGGCAACCGCATTGGAAAAGCCCGCCTGGTGGAGCGCGATCACATCCATATATCCCTCACAAAGGATGAGGGACTTTCCCTTATGTTTTTTGGCGACATTCAATCCGTAAAGGGTTCTCCTTTTATTAAAGCATTCCGTCTCGGGCGAGTTAAGATACTTGGGCTCACCATCACCCATAACTCTGCCTCCGAACGCTACCACCTTGCCCCTTACATCCATTATGGGAAACATTACCCTGTTCCAGAAATAATCATGGGTATCTGTTTCTTTGATCGTAAACAGCCCGGTGGCCTTTAAGAGCTCGTCGCTGTAGCCCTTTTCCTTTATATATCTGTACAGATCATCTCTGTATTTATCTGAATATCCAAGCCCGAATGATGTTATCGTCTCATCGGTAAGACCTCTGTCCTTCAGATACTCATACGCCCTGGCTCCTCTTTCACTCTTCAGCAGACGGTAAAAATATACCGCCGCCTCCTTATTCACCTCCAGTATCTCTTCCCTTCTTCTGGCTCTCTCCCTTTCTTCTCTGGAGTAATTCGGCGCGGGCAGTTCTATTCCAGCTCTGTCTGCGAGCTGCTTAAGAGCCTCGGTATATGACACATTTTCATATTTCATTATGAATGTCAGTACCGTTCCGCCTTTATGACATCCGAAGCAGTAATACATCTTTTTTGTGCCGTTGTCTGTAACCGAAAAAGAGGGGGTCTTTTCATTATGAAACGGGCACAGGCCGAAATACGTGGAGCCTTTTTTTGTAAGCTTCACATAGCTTCCGATCACATCAACGATATTATTCGCGTCTATTACGCGATCCACCAGTTCCTGCGGATAGAACATCATCTCCCCCAAAACTCGGGAACAAACAGATCTTTATAAACAGAAACAGCATATATGTCTGTCATTCCCGATATGTAGTCGCAGATAGCTCGCTCTTTGCTAACGCCTTTATTTTCAATCTGTTCCCTGATATCGCCGGGAAGCTTATCAGGCGCCTCCAGAAAATGATTAAACATTGCCAGCAGCATAGTCCGGGCCTTCCCATCCTGCGATTTGCATTTCATGTTCAGGTAAACATTTTCAAACATGAATGTCCGAAATTCCATCATTGCCTTAAATATATGGTCATCCATACTTATGTGGTTTTTATCCATGGAATTAATTATTATATTTTTGATCAGCGTATCAAGCCTCTCTTTTCTTGTTTTGCCCAGCACTTCTTTGATATTGCCGGGAACATCCTCCTCTTTCAGGATGCCTGCTCTTATCGCGTCGTCAAGATCGTGGTTGATATATGCTATCTTGTCCGAAAGCCTTACAATATTTCCCTCCAGCGTAGCCGGGCGCCCGGCCAGACCGTGGTTGACGATGCCGTCCCTTACCTCCCAGGAAAGGTTAAGCCCTTCTCCTCCGTTTTCCAGTTTCTCAACTATCCTGAGACTCTGTATGTTGTGCTTGAACGCAACCTTTGAATTAAGCGCCCTCTCGCCTGCGTGCCCGAAGGGCGTATGTCCCAGGTCATGACTTAGCGCTATGGCCTCTGTAAGATCCTCGTTCAGTCTTAGCGCAGACGCGATAGTTCTCGAGATCTGAGATACCTCAAGGGTATGGGTAAGCCTTGTCCTGTAGTGGTCTCCGGATGGCGCAAGAAAAACCTGGGTCTTATGCTTAAGACGCCTGAATGCCTTACAGTGTATCACCCTGTCTCTGTCCCTTTGAAAGCAGGTTCTTATTTCACAGGGTTCTATCTCTCTTTCCCTGCCTTTGCTGTCACAGCTTAAAGCCGCGTAGGGTGACAGCTGCTCCTTTTCCTGTTTTTCTTTCTTTTCTCTAATTGTCATCCGCAGGTATTTCCTGAGTATGTTCACTGTCCGCGTACGGAACTGATGTTGTCATAGATTGCATCAACAAATACAGATTCTTAAGATTTTTGTCTGAAGAGAGGGCTTCGTCAAGTGCTTTATTTGTGTCGTCGAGCAATGATCTTACCGGCTCTCTGTAGGAAACAAGATTCATATATTTTAATATCTCTTCATCTGTGTACATATCAGCATTTATCTTAAGCGACCCGTCCTCCGGATAGTAATTCAGATAAAAGCTGTCAACCGCAGGGGCTGTCTTATCTATATTCGCAAAATGCATGTCACTGTAAACAAATGCCACGATGCTGTTTTCATTTATTCCTTTTGTGACATAAACCTTAAGATTATCATAGCCGTCCACTATCTGCGATACCTCGGTTGTGACATAAGCCTTGGAGGGCTCGTCAAACATCGCATCTAATATAGTTGTATTTCCGGATGCCATTGCTTTGTAATACTCACTGAAAAAATCGTTTATGGTTTCAGATCCGCTTTCTTCTATCTCCTGATCGCGGATCTGATCCATATAGTTTGTTTTATTTTTCTTAGTATGCGGCGTCAGGGCAATGATCGCTACTACCACAACGATCAGTGCCATCGGCACGAGTATGAGCAGCTCTTTTACGTGTCTTTTAGCAAACGACGGCCTTTTGCCTGCCGCTTTGTCTGCAGCCTCTCCTTCGTCATCCACAGGCTCTTTCCCTCCGCCGTCTGCGTCATTTTTCGACCCGGCTTTAGCTGTGAACTTTGCGGTCATATCTTCAGTTTCGGCTGTGACATCCACAGGTTCATCTTCAGTTTCTTTTATGTTTTCCTTAAACTCGCCTTTGGCTTCGGGATCTGTTATTTCTTTGTCCGGCGCAGGCTCTTCCTGAACAGCCTGTTTTTTTACTCTTCTATGTCCGGGCATGCTTCTCTTCAGTTCTTCTTTTTCAGTTGTGGTATTATTTTCTTCTGTCAATTTGAAGCAACCTTTCCAAAATATATTTAATATGTTCCAAAAAGCCTGTCTCCCGCGTCACCAAGACCCGGAACTATATAGCCTTTTTCATTAAGTCCTTCATCCAGAGCAGCCAGCATGATGTCAACATCCGGATGATCTTTTTCTATTCTTTCAACGCCCTCCGGTGCTCCTACAAGACATACCAGTACTATCTCTTTTGCACCGCGTTCTTTGATCTGTGTTATCGCTGCGGTAGCGGTTCCGCCCGTTGCGAGCATCGGATCTGTTACGAACACCAGAGACCTGTCCATATCCTTCGGGAATCTTGCGTAATATTCATGCGGAGCCAGTGTAACCTTGTCTCTTTACATACCTATGTGTCCTATCTTTGCTGCAGGTATGATATCTCTGAAACCATCCACAAATCCGATACCCGCCCTTAATATGGGAACCAGAACTATTTTTTCTCCAGCTCAAAGCCTGTGGTCTCACATATAGGCGTCACTATCTTTTTTTCTATGATAGGTACATTTCTGGTGACCTCATATGCCATCAGTTTTGCTATCTCATCCAGATTCTGTTTGAAGATATATGTGGACGTTTCAGCTTCTCTCATGATAGAGAGCTTATGCTTAATAAGTGAATGGTCAAGAACCGTTAACATGGCATTCTCCTCACTGTTATACGTTCCAGAGAAGTTTATCATGACGGCGGCTTTTTTTCAATACATACGGACGGCTGCGTACAGCAAAAAGAGACGGCTGCTCGTTGCGCAGCCGTCTCTTTTTTACATTTCTTTCCCCGATATTTTACAATGCTTCTACTTCGTATTTTATATCTTCTCTTACCATCTCCTTTCCTACCGGAATAATGCTGCAGTCCGTTTCTATCCGGCTCATTACCATGTCTCTTAACAGTCCGGACACTGTTGTCTGTTGTTTTTTTGCGAAATTTTTCAGCATCTCTCCTTCTTCATCTCCTATCCTTAATGAGATAACCATGTGTTTGTCCTCCTGTTTATTTTTGTGTCCGCAACTCTACCACGGTTTGGCATCCGGAAATGTTTTTTTGTCGCCAACAGCCCGTTTCATGTTGCAAACAGCCTTCCTCCTGCCTGCGCACACTTTCCCAGGTCAGATTTGCCTTTTGATCAGTTTATATCTATAATAAACGGAGATTTTACAGCCGAAAGGATAGCTATGGAATACATTCCGCCTAAAAGAAAAAAAGCTGATAAGCAGAACACTCTTAATGTCATGGGTGGCAGAGCTCTCAATCAGAACGACGAACTGAAACTCATCATTACTGACCGCAGAAAATACAGCAGCTATGATCAGACGGAAATGAAACGTCAGAACAACACTGCTGACAAGGTTCAGCGCATACAAAATGACGTTGACATGGAATACCGCAGAAAGGCTGCGGCAAAAAGAAAAGCTCAGGCTGCGGCTCCTCCTGCCGGAAAGCACCCGCGTCATGGTGTTGAGCCAGACTATATCCCTGCTATTAAAGAGCGCAGGCTTCAGGAACGTATGCAGGATTTCTACGACCAGGAGGAGGTCTCATACAGCAGCTACAGTGAAGACTACGCAAGGCAGAGAAAGCGCAGATCATATCCGGAGCCAGTGTCGCGGCGCAGATCATCTTACGACGGTTACTATGATGATGCATACTACGAAGACGACAGCAACTACGCTGCCGACACATGGCCGGCAGCTTCAAAAGGCCGCACGACCAGCATGATCGCTCTGATCATTCAGGGCATATTATCTCTGGCGCTCATCATCATACTCATAACGCTCAATGTATTTTCATTTAAGCTTATAGCAATAGCCTCGGCAGTACTGATAGTCCTCTGGCTCTTTGTATATATATCCCTGCGGTCATATTTCCGTGGCCGCGGCAAAAAGAAGAACAGGAGAAGATGATGAAAAAAAAGAAAAAAAGAAAAATAAGGATCAGCAAAAAAGACCTTAGGAGATTAAAAAAATATTCAACCTTCGGATTATCTTTTCTGGTGATAGGCGTGGTGGTCGCTATCGCATTATTAGACGAAAAGAAAAACTCCTGATATCATTTAGTTCCGGTGGAACCAAAGCCGCCGTCTCCTCTTACTGTATCTGAAAGCTTATCTGTCACATTCCAGACGGCTCCCGCAAAAGGTGTTATCACCAGCTGGGCGATGCGTTCTCCGTGTTCGATCACACGCGCCTCTTTAGAATGGTTGTAAAGTGATACCATTATCTCACCTCTGTAATCAGCATCAACTACTCCAACCTTGTTTGAAGGCGCAAGTCCTTTCTTAGTTGCAAGTCCGCTTCTTGCATAGATCAGTCCGGCATATCCCACGGGTATCTCCATAGCAAGGCCTGTGTGTATAAGGCACGCTTCCTGCGGCTCTATCGTTACCGGACCGTCAAGACACGCATAAAGATCAGCGCCTGCTGAAAACTCGCTGCCGTATGTCGGTATGATCGCTTTTTCATCGAGTTTTTTTATGTTTACTGTTTTTTTCATTAATATGCCTTTCTTATGTTTACTGAACGTTTATTTTATTATCCGCCTCTTTCCTTACACGAACAAGGAGCAGTTTGCCCTCTTTGATTTTTATGCGGGCCTTCTTTCCCGGGAGAGGTTCATTGCACACCCCGTGCTGCCACTCAACAGATATCTCCGCGTCAGAAAGCTCATATTTAGCGTTTTCTATAGTTATCCCTTCCGCAGTTCCGTAAATATTCAGGATTGAAAAATAGCCCCATTCATCACTTACCGTGGCCCTGTCCGAAACCACCTCGAGTTCAGAGTAGTCATCCGCCATCATGGCGTGCTTTCCCATGGCATCCAGCATAAAGAGAATCGACAGATTGCCTATAGTATGGTCGATCCTGCCCCCGGTCACACCTATCAGCAGGAACTCTTCAAAGCCTCTTTCGATCGCTTCCTTAACCGCAAAAAAAGTATCAGTATCGTCCTTTATGCAGGGAAGCTCTATGATCTCCACATCCTCTACATCCGGCTTTTTATGTGAATCAAAATCCCCTACTATAAGATCAGCCTTAATCTTCAGCATCTCCATGTGCTTAAGACCGCTGTCGCAGAAGATGTTAAAATCCGTTTTTTTTAGATATTTCTTTATGAATTCATAGTCGGCGATATCAGCTCCGCCGATGATAACACACCTGTTCATGCCGACATTATACATCATTCAAATAGATATTGGTATATACTTATACACCACCCCGGATGAGAAAAGTCTGTATTCCCGCCGAAGCTACACATATATTGACGGGGTGACTAAACCGGCAATCGTCACCCGGAGATATATGTGCAGCGAGGCGGGATCTTATTATCGTGTGGTAAAATCACATTCCGCCTGCTAAAATATAGAAGATTTATGTATAATAATAAACTTGTAGGGATCATAATAACAGCGGTGATAATCCTTGTTTTTTTCTTTCTTCCTTTCGCGGAGGATAAAGCAAAAAAACAGGAGACACCCGAAAAACCTGCTCAGACCGCGCAAAAAGAAACAGCCACACCTGAGCCTGTTTATAATGCCGGCGCAAAAAAAGAAGAAGAATATACCCCGGAACTCTACTATCCCACGGAAATAACAGGCGCGGGATATTCAGATGACACCTGGGCAGTATTATTCGGGAGATGCTCGCCAGGCGCGACTGTAACAGCAGATGACGGCACAAACAGATATTCCGTAAAGTCCGAAGGCGGAACCTTCGCCCTGAGATTTAACGCCCCTCTTCCCTTTGCAAGACTTCTGATCACTCAGAGCAGCGAAGGGAAAGATATCGGAGAGCCGTACTACTGGGAAGGCACTGTGGTCACATCCGCTTCAAGCTTTGACCCCAACGAGGCAACCTTCGCAGGCTACGGCAATCAGTGCTTTTATTACAAAATGCTTGGTGACTATGAACGGACCGATCTTCTTTCGGATGAAGAGGTCCGTGCAATGAAGGATAAATATTCATGGATCACAAACGAACTTGCTTCTGTCGGAAACGGCTGCGAGCTGATCACAGTTTTCGCACCCTCACCTGCAACTATATTTCCCGAGCTTGTTCCTGAAAAGTTTCCTGCCGGCTCCGGTCCGTCAAAGCTCGAACAGATGCAGGAAATACTTGCCGGATCAGGCGCTCACATTATTGATCTTGAAAAAGTCTTCAGGGAAAGGAAAAACGATGCCCTCAAACTGTATCACAGATACGATACACATTGGACAGACTATGCCGGATATCTGGCATACGTTGAACTCTATAAATATATCTCAGAAAAATATCCTGCCGCCGCGCCAAGGAGCTTCAATGATTTTTACTGGCAGAACGGTTACTTCTCCGGCATGGATATACCGTACTACTTTGGAGTAAATTCCTCCGATGTTTATGAATATTCAGTACTTAGAAGTTTTGCATTTGAAGTGCCGGGCGATATCGCGGGTTTTTCCAGATTCAGCTATAAAGGCGGCATTGGATACGGCGCCTATACGCAGGGTGTGATCGGTCAGAATGCCTTTGCAACCCATAACTCTGCCCTCCCCAATATCTATGTCATCCGCAATTCGTACAGCGGACAGATGATGGATATAATGGCAGAGCGCTCAAATGTGTCCGTCTTTGCTCCTATGTTTTCCTATGACATCAGCATAGATGAGATCCGTCAGCTCTCACCCGACTACGTTATCATACTTGTCAGCGAGTGGGATCTTTACAATCTTCAAGCGTAACCGGATACCCGTCGCCTGAATGTGATACCCTGTACAACGCCATCTCCCGCGCGCCCTTAAGCTTAGGTGCAAGTCTTGATACCGCGTCATTTATCTCATCATCAGAATTTACTGCAAGAACGTATTCATAACCTCCGGACGCGAGGTTTTCGGCCCAGCATGATGCTGCCTCCTTCCGGTCTGTCACAACCCCGTCCACAGCCTCATTATATATTTTGTCGCACCATATACTCCGGATATTCGCGTTGCTGCCTATAAGTTCAAGCGCGTATGTCTCGTGGCGCTGAGACTCCTTTCTTATGTCTCCGCCCAGCGCAAGATAGACCTTTGCCGGATGTTCTTCATCATATCCCTCGCCCTTCAGGATCTCACTGATATTACTTTTTATTTCCCCAATATCCCTGTATGTATCGTTTTTAAGCTGCAGACCTCTCTGACTTACCACCAGAAAAACGCCGGCTGCCATCAGGACAAGAGCCGCGGCGCTTAAGGCCGCGCGTGCCGCCCTTCCCGTCCTTTGTTCCTTTTCACCTGCTTTGACTGTCATCACCATTCTCATTAAAAGATAGTAAAACGATGCAAACGTAAACACCTCAGTATATCTGTGGATCGACGATAGCATCACACCATAATGGCTTGTGTAGCCGTACAGAAAGAACATCGCCGGAAGAACTATACCCATAGCCGCGGCAAAGGCCGTGCCTCTGCTTATGTCCTTCGCCTTGTTGGTTATAACTATGTCCGCGAGCACGAAAAACAGAGCAATATATATTATCGGTATAACGCCCCAGGTCGTAAGCCCCTTGAGCACATTCAACGCCTTTTCCGTTGTGAAAGCCGAAACATTAAAATCAATAAACTCTCCTGTCCCCCTTGTGTTTATTATCAGCTGCCACGAAAAATAAGCTGCCGCCATCCCCGCCAGCGGAATAAGTGCCTTTAATAAATTCTTCCTGGGCGATCTTTCTTTTTTGATAAGAGCCGCCGCAACCGCAGCCAGGATGACAAATATCCCGTACATCGCGCCGGCATTTTTAAACAGCGGCATTATAAACAGCACAAGAGAAAGATCCGTCAGCACAAAGGCGCCGTCGAGCGGATCCCTGACAGCCATATAAACAGCGTGTCCCAGACAACACCCCAGACCGGCCTCAATGAAAAGACTGCCATAGTAATATGCCCAGTCTCCGCTTGCTCCCCCTGAATTTATTGTAAGCAGCAGCGGCATACACAGGAGTAAAAAAGCAACCGGCGCGATCAGATACCACTTTGTCCACCTGATGTTTTTCAGCGCCGGCAGGAAAAGCGCCACCGCAAAGATCCAGTAGGCAGCATAGGCGCAGCCATATGAATATGTTTTTGACATAGCGGTAAGAAAATATATAAAAAGAGCCATCCCCGGCGGATATGACTGCATTGTCGGATACAGCAAGGCTCCCTCCCCCACCTGAAGCGACGGTGAAAAATGCAGCGCCTTGGGGTAGGCCGCCCACAGCCTCAGCTCATCCCATACAGATGGCTTAAGAGCTTTTGCGTAAATGATGAAAAATACTGCCAGCAAAAGAAAAAGCAGCAGGGCCGGAGTGAATATCCTGCCTGCCGCGGCTCTTCTTTTTTCTCTGCCACCGTCCTTTATGATCATTTTTACCGCGATCGCCGCAAAAACCAATACAACGGCATACAAGAACAGTCTGCCGGCGAAAAGCGCCCCGGAGATATAAAAAATATACAATACAGCGATCGTGCCTGTTAAGCAGACCGGAACGCACTCTTCCATGCGCCTCTTTGTTATTACCGTCAAAGAAGCTGCCGCAAGAAGTAATATCAATAATGTTAAAGACAGTGAAAGCATGATCAAAATGCCCGGTCCTGTAAAAACTGAGATTTCGGGCTTAGTTTTTCGGCAGTTTGAATGAACTTTTCAGTGATACTATCCGGTTGAAAACCAGCTCGCCTGCGGTAGAGTCCTTAACATCAGCGTGAAAATATCCGTGACGTACAAACTGGAAACTCTCTCCCGGCTTTGCTTTTGCCAGCTCCGGCTCTATGAAGCACTTATCCATTACACAGAGAGAGTCCGGATTTATATTCATTTCCTCATCCGCCAGCTGTTCAAACAGACGCGCCTTTGCGTTAACACCGTGTCTTGCGCTTACCCAGTGGATAGTACCCTTTACCTTGCGGCCTTCAAATCCCGAACCACTTCTGGTTTCCGGGTCATATGTGACATGGACCTCTGTCACATTCCCGTCCCCGTCTTTTTTATAGTCAACGCATTTTACAAAATACGCGTTCATCAGGCGGACCTCATTTCCGGGAAAGAGCCTGAAATACTTCTTTGGCGGCTCTTCCATAAAGTCTTCCCTTTCTATGTAAAGTTCCCTGCAGAAAGGAACCTTCCGGCTTCCAAGTCCTTCATTCTCAGGATTATTAGAAGCCTCCATGTATTCCACCTTATCCTCCGGATAGTTGTCTATTATAAGCTTTACCGGATCGAGCACCGCCATATATCTTTTTGCCTTTGGCTTGAGGTCTTCTCTCAGGCAGTATTCCAGCATTGCGTAGTCAGACGAGCTCTGAGCCTTTGATACACCCGAAAGCCTGATGAACATTTTAACGGATTCCGGAGTAAACCCCCTTCTTCTTAGTGCGGCTATCGTCACAAGCCTCGGGTCATCCCAGCCGTCAACAGTGCCGTCCTCCACAAGCTTTTTTATATAGCGTTTTCCGGTTATCACCCCTGAAAGATACATCTTCGCAAACTCTATCTGACGCGGGGGCTCCTTATAGCCTATGTTTTCTATGACCCATTCATAAAGCGGCCTGTGATCTTCAAATTCCATTGTGCAGATTGAGTGTGTGACTCCCTCAACAGCATCCTCTATCGGGTGCGCAAAATCATACATGGGATAGATACACCACTTGTCACCTATCCTGTGATGCGGAACATGAGCCACTCTGTATATCACGGGGTCCCGCATATTCATGTTAGGGGAAGCCATGTCGATCTTTGCCCTTAAAACGCAGGCTCCGTCCTCAACGCGGCCCTCCTTCATTTCCTCAAAAAGCCGGAGGTTTTCCTCCACGCTCCTGTTCCTGTACGGGCTTTCCTTCCCCGGCTTTTCGTATGTGCCTCTGTATTCTTTTATTTCCTCTGCGCTCAGATCACACACATATGCCTTGCCGTCCTTTATAAGCTTAAGCGCGGCCTCATACATGTCATCAAAATAATCAGAGGCAAAAAAGAGCCTGTCCTTATAATCTGCGCCGAGCCATCTTACATCCTCAATTATGGAATCGACGTACTCGACGTCCTCTTTAACAGGATTTGTATCGTCAAAGCGGAGATTGAATATTCCATCATATTTCACGGCCAGCCCGTAGTTTAAGATCAGCGACTTGGCATGACCTATATGCAGATACCCGTTTGGCTCCGGCGGAAACCTTGTCTCCACACGGGAGTATTTACCCTCAGCCAGATCCTCATCTATTTCCTGCTCTATGAAATTTCTTGATCTATTATTCTCTTCCATTACCGTTTTTGTCCCGGCAGAACGCATCGATCACTGCACTGCGCTTTTTGCTGTCTCCGCAAGCTTTGCGAACGCTTCGGCATCGTTAACCGCAATGTCCGCGAGAACCTTTCTGTTCATCTCTATGCCTGCCTGCTTGAGGCCGAACATAAAGCGGCTGTAGGAAAGTCCGTTCATCCTTGCAGCTGCGTTAATGCGTGCGATCCAAAGCTGTCTGAACTGGCGCTTTCTCTGCTTTCTGCCTGCGTAAGCAGTTGCGAGAGCTCTCATAACAGACTGCTTTGCTATCCTGTATTGCTTAGACCTGGCACCTCTGTAACCTTTTGCCAGCTTAAGTGTTCTGTTGTGTTTTTTCTTTGCGTTTAATCCGCCTTTGATCCTTGCCATTCCTTAATTCCTCCTTACTCAAATTCAAGATTCTTACAGATATGGTAAGATCTTCTTCATATTCTTTACATTTGTTGCGTCAGTCATAGTAGCTTTGCGGAGATTACGTTTTCTCTTCGCAGTCTTTTTAGTTAAGATATGGCTTTTATAAGCCTTGTTTCTTTTAAGATTTCCGTTAGCTGTTTTCTTGAATCGTTTAGCCGCAGCTCTTTTTGTTTTAATCTTTGGCATAGTCTCTTCCTCCTAATATATGAATTATAGTTTTCCTACTTTTTCTTTACCAGGAACATGACCATATTCCTGCCCTCAACCTTAGGCTCCTTTTCCACTGCCGCCACATCGGCGAGCATTTCGGCAAAGTCATCAAGAACATGCTTCTTTTCCTGCATATGCGCCATTTCCCTGCCTCTGAACCTTAAGGTTACTTTTACCTTATCGCCTTTTTCAATAAACTTACGCGCCATATTGGCCTTGGTCTTTACATCGTTCACATCAATGTTCGGCGACAGGCGTATCTCTTTTATTTCGATTATCTTCTGTTTCTTTCTGGCTTCCTTTTCCTTTCTGGACTGCTCATACCGGAATTTCCCGAAATCTATTATCTTGCAGACCGGCGGTTTAGCCTGGGGCGCTATCAGCACAAGATCGATACCGGCCTCATCAGCCGCCGCCCTTGCCTCATCTATAGAAACAATGCCGCGCTGCTGTCCGTTTTCGTCTATCAGTCTTACTTCCCTTTCCCTTATCTGGTCATTAATTAAATATTTTATATCGCACCTCCTAAAATAAAAAAGATAGCTGCAAAGAGCTATCCACATACATAACAAAGCCTTACGGAAGATCCGCCTTCCTTACCCTGATATATTGACCCGCGTGCGCCGTATGCGACGGGGTGAGAGTGGATACTCTTCTTCGTTTTCAAACGACTGCTGTATATTAGCAAAGAGACTGCACAATGTCAAGGCAAAACCCCGCCGGGGAAATGCCCCTCATCCGTCCAGTCAGGCTTGTCATACTTACCGTTATCAAGCCCGCCCTGAATAGTGATGGCTCCTTTAAATTCACTTAATATCTGAGGGATATTGTTTTCATATACAGCGCCCTGCCATACATCAACGCCCATCTCTATCATCTCCGGCACAAGATCGGCCGCGTACGAATCAGAGTGATGCACAATGTATTTGATCCCCAGTTCCTTCCAGTAGCCGCAAATCTTTTTATACGCTGGAAGTAAGAAATCATCAAACATTTCCCTGGAGAAAAACAGGCTTCTCTGACTTCCCCAGTCATCATGATGGAAAAGCACCTCAGGCTTAGTGTATTTAAAATACTCATCCGCGATCCGACACTCCCATTCAGTCAGATAGTCGATCAATTCATGCATCGCCCCCGGCTCTTCATAGAAATTGATCATAGTATCTTCCATCCACATCAGATAATGACATTTTTCATACATCCCACAGAACACCTTGGCTGTGGGAAAATACTCATTCTTATCTATTTCCTCAAACTGCTTTACACACTCCGCCCACTCAGAAGCATCAAGAGCGATATCGGGCGCATGGATATAGTCCTTCCAGTTAGCCACATCCGGCCATACCTTTTCCTCACCTTCGCAGATCGGGAACGGACCCGGCACATTCTCCGGGAATTTGATCTTCACACCCCATCCGTTGGTCCACTCCGTTCCCCTTACAGGAACGCCTGAACAAACCGCATAAAGAGGATCAGCTATCCATGCCTGGTACTCATACTGTTTTACAAATCTGTCTGGCTTCCGCCTTTAACTGTTTCTTCAAAACTGTCTCTGATTGTAAGCATAATAAGTCCTCCAAAAAAACAATACCTTCGTTTTCAGCGTTGATCTCCCTGTTACTATTGTTATTTTAAGCCACTTATTACGGATGTTAAAGCGAGAAGACGTTATGAATTCATTCCTTATCAGAATAGAAGCGTATATCAGATGTCACGCGGTTATCACCTTGTCAATTTTCTCATCATGCTCTTCCATGGGGAGTTTCCCCTCCAGAAGCTGGAAGTCAAAGCATAGAGCTATCCGGGTAAAATGCGTGTCCTTGTGAGAGCTGATGTATTTGTCATAAAATCCGCCGCCATAGCCGATGCGCCCGCCATAGTTATCGAAGGCAAGCCCCGGCATAAGGATGATAACATCCTTTTCATCTGCTATCCGCTTCGGCCCAGACTCGATGATATCCTGATCCGGCTCGGGTATGCCCATACTGTTGGGCTTAAGCTCTGTCAGGTCGCTGATATAAATAAACTCCATATAGTCCGCCTTTGGACAATTATTTTTATCAAGTTCCTTTCCGGACGCCAGCATCAGAGGGACCGCCACCCTCTTTTTGTCTTTAAAAGCCTGTTCTATCAGGTATTCCGTCCTTACCTCCTGATTAAAAGGTATATATACATAGATGCATCCGGCATTTTTATATTCGTCAAGAGCGCAGAATTTCCTTGCAAGCTCTGCAGATCTCCCATCTATCTCACTGCTGCTCATAATCTTCTTTTTTTCAGTGATCATTTTTCTTATTTCTTTTTTATCCATTTTACTCACCTTGTCGAAAATTTAACCAGCAGGATCTCAACCCCTGTCCTGTCTTCCACATCCCCTGTCTTTATCTTTTTATCAGTCTCTGATATCTCATCCAATATATCTCTTACATCTTTCATCAGAAAGCCGCCTCTCAGATATCCCTCCGCATTTTTTATGACAAACTCTGGTTTTCCACACATCCTTGCCACCTCAGCGGTATTATAGCCCTTGTTCCTGAGTTCAGCTGTCTGTATCAGGGTTCTGAACTGGTCCCGGAGCATTGCAAGAATGTACAGAGGCGCGGCACGGTTCACAAGAAGATCATTGTATTTTGAAAGAACAAGCCTGACATCCTTCCGTCCCATGCCCTTCAGCATATCAAATATCTTGGATCCCACGTCTTCCGATGCTATCGCAAGGACATCCTCTTTTGTTACCACACTTTTATCACCGACATAAGCGATGATCTTTTCATACTCGCCCCTCAGCTTATCATAGTCCGTGCCTATCCGCTCCACGAGAATACGTATCGCGGGTATCTCCGCTTCTTTACCTGCCGCTTCAAAGCCCTTCTTCAGCCACTTCTTAACATCAGCTTCATCATCCCTTGCGCATTCTACTACTTCCCCTTTTTCCTTTATCAGCTTATACGTCTTAAGCTTCCTGGAAATAACGGTTTCAAAGAACGCAAGACAAGTGGTTTCAGGAAGCTCATCCAATATCCTGACCAGCGCTTCCCTGATCCCACTGTTCTTCTCTTCCCCGCCTTTTTGCTTATCCTTAAAAAATCCTGAATTTTCAACGATAACAAGCCTTTTTTCCGCAAAGAAAGGAAGGGTCATCACGCTGTCTCCAAGCTCGTCCATATTGATATGATCGCCTTCAAAATAAGCGTAGTTCATATCATTATTTCCGGCAACTGTCTCTTTAAGCTGTTCCTTGTACATGCGCTTTTTATAGGCCTCTTCTCCGTGGAACAGGTAAACATCAGCTATTTGGTTTTTGGCGATCCTGTAAACAGACATTGCATGTTACCACTTTAGTGGTGAATAGTTAAAAAGATAAGGTATGAAAAATTCTTTAATATCAGATAAGGTATTTTTAATACCTTATCTGATATAACGGAGAAGGGGGGATTTGAACCCCCGCGCCGCTATTAACGACCTACTCACTTTCCAGGCGAGCCCCTTCGGCCAACTTGGGTACTTCTCCAATTTTATAACCTTGTGTACTCTACACGATTTTTTACTTAAAATCAAGGTTTTTCAGTCTGCGCTCTGTCCTGCCGGCGCGCCTGATCCCCACAGGTCTCTCTTTTCGTGTTTTTTCCGGTTGATCACGATCAGCAACACACATCCGGCTATCACTATTATTGCCGCACATATGCTGCCTTCCACTCCAAAACCGGCATTATAGAATGACCCGTTCCGTGCTGAGACTGCATCCATGCGAAACAGGGAGTACTCTGAAACAATGCCGCTGTTCGGAAGCCCGAATACGATGCTCTGCGTAAAGTTCCATCCTGTATGAAACAGTACTGCCATCCATAACGCGTCATAATAGTATACAAAAAGTGTCATTAGTGTTCCTGCTGCCAGTATCTGCATTATGGAAAAGACAGTTGCTCCCGGATCAAATGCGTGCAGCACAGCAAAAAAAAGAGAATTAACGATAACCGCAACAGCCGGATGCCGGTAACGCCGCCTCAATTTCTACAGGTACCACCGCATAATCAGTTCTTCCGCGCCTGACTGTATAAATACCGCCAGCAGGAACAGAAAGAGCATACCCGGGATATAATATATTCCCACTGTCAAGCATCGACCATAGGTCGTCAAAAAAACTGCCCTTTCCGTCAACGATTTTTGTTAACAACATAATGGCGTAAGTCAATAACGTACCGAAAAAACTGATCATGCCCGTAATTATTATTGCTATCGGGAAAACATCTGTCCACCTGCCGCTGTTTCTGATATAGTTCATGCGTTTTTCTTTCTTCTCCATTGCTTACAGTCTGCACAGTTCCTTTGCTGACGGAAATCCGTATTTACTGTCTGCGCTGTCAATTGCACGAATGATCGCTTCGCTTATCACCTCCGCAGCCATCAATCCCACAACCTCACGGTCTGCGCTGACATCCCCTACTGAAACCGCATAGATACTGTCTCCGTCAAGCGAGGTATGTACGGGTCGTATGGACCTGGCATATCCGTCATGCCCCAGGCCCGCGATCTTGCATAATGAAGCCTTATGGAACCGCGCGTTAGTCATCACTACTCCCAAAGTCGTATTTTCCACAAAACGATCCCTCACTTCCTTCAGGCTTTTGTGCATCTCCTCAGTGGAACCCGCAAAGGCTTTTCTGTCTTTAGTGAGCATCCCTGCGATCTGCCTGCCGTTTTTCCAGTCAAAGATGTCTCCCAGGGCATTTACCGCCACAACCGCTCCTATCTTAAGATCACCAAGCTTAACTGCGTAGCTTCCTATCCCGCTTTTCATGCATCGCTCCATACCGCAGAGCTTACCTACAGTTGCACCGCATCCGGCGCCATAGTTTCCGTCTTTATAATTAGGTTCTTCAAAAGCTGTCCTTGCTGCTTCATATCCCATTGTCTCATCCGGATAGGTATCCGCGTCCGCCACCGTCAAGTCAAACAGACCGGACTGCACTACGAGCGGCACCCTGGTCACTCCGGCATCAAAACCTATGCCCTTTTCCTTAAGATACTGCATTACCCCGCCTGCCGCAGCCAGACCGTAAGCGCTGCCTCCCGCCAGAACGATGCCGTGTATCCTCTGAGCTGCCGTGATCGGACTTAACAGAGGCGTCTCCCTTGAAGCCGGTCCTCCTCCCCTCACATCAAGTCCGGCGTGCATACCTTCATCAGAAATAAATACGGTACATCCTGTACCTGCCTCCTCGTTTTCCGTCTGCCCTATCCTGATATTACCGATCTCATTTATCAATATTTCCTTCATGCCTGTACTCCCCTTATCATCTGTTAATATTCAGATATTATATAACAAAAGTGCTGCGTTTGTTATTTTTTTAACTTATATAGATAGCCCTATCTGTATATGCTATATTCAGATCAAAAGACTTAAAGCTTTAAAGTGTTAAAGACAGGAGGATAAAAAAATGAGTTTTAA
The DNA here is from genome assembly GCA_045601405.1 of Lachnospiraceae bacterium. GTDB lineage: Bacteria > Bacillota > Clostridia > Lachnospirales > Lachnospiraceae > RGIG5612. The sequence goes on from JAZRZO010000061.1 coordinate 75,899, forward strand.
AAATGTTATTGTTTTCGGCGGAGGAGTACTGGGAACGCAGATAGCTCTCCAGGCCGCATACTCGGGCTTTGATGTAACCATCTGGCTCAGGAGTGAAGCCTCTGTCGGCAGGACAAGACCAAAGGTTGAAAGGTATTCTTCCCTTATGATCGCGGATCTTGAGGCGGCAAAAGGCCTTATCGAAAATCCGACGAGCGCCTTACTTTATCCAAAGGGCCTGATATCAAGCTGGGAAGGCATTACCGCGAAAAAAATAGATGAGCTTATAGCGAAAGCGAAGGGGAACTTCGCAAACAAACTTAAGCTCGAGACTGACCTCGAAAAGGCAGTTGCCGGCGCGGATATCGCTATAGAGGCAATGGCGGAAAACACAGAGCAGAAGATTGAATTCTATGAACTTGTAAAGGACAAGCTTCCCGAAAAGACAATACTCTGCACAAACTCCTCCACCCTGCTTCCAAGCACCTTTGCAGAGCATACGGGAAGACCTGAAAAATACTGCGCGCTCCACTTTGCGAATAATATCTGGAAAAACAATACCGCAGAGGTAATGGGGCACGCAGGAACATCAGAAGACGTTTTCAACCGGGTTGCGGAGTTCGCTGCTCAGATAGGCATGGTTCCATTAAAACTCTTTAAAGAACAGCCTGGATATATCCTTAACTCCATGCTTGTTCCGTTCCTTGCGGCAGCTCAAACGCTGTGGGCAAACGGCGTTTCCGACGTTGAAACTATAGACCTTACATGGAAACTTGCCACAGGCGCTCCCGCAGGCCCCTTCCAGATACTTGATATCGTAGGCCTCGACACAGCATACAACATCAACCAGATGAAACCTGACGCTGCAGTTGAAGGCAGCATTACAAACAAGCTCGGCAAGCTTCTGAAGGAAAAGATAGACAAAGGCGAGACCGGCGTAAACGCGGGAAAGGGCTTTTACGATTACAGCAAATAACTTGAGATATTACACAAAAAGAGGTGCGCGAATGCGCACCTCTTTTTCAGTTTATATTCCGGTTGATCATTTTTTATCATCAGTGTCTTTGCTTTCCTTTGACTCATCCCCGGTCCCGGCAGCCTTCTTTTCCTTTGATTCCTTCACCTTATATTTTATCCTGTCGATAAGATTTGGTTTTTCCTGTTCGCCTTCAGTTTCTATCAGCGTTTCCAATCCCTTTCTCCTAAGTCTGTTATTGACTATCTCCTCAACTATATTGCCTATAACGGCCATTATGGGAACACCGAAGATCATACCTGCGATACCCCCGGCCCAGCTGCCTATTGTTATAGCGAAGATTACCCAGATAGGCCTCAGACCGGTGGATTTACCCAGGATCTTCGGTCCTATCAGGTTGCCGTCGATCTGCTGCAGCACGATGATAAATATCGTCAGGATCAGTGCCTGCTTCCAGCCCGAGATCAGCATGATCAATATACTCGGAACGGCGCCGATGAACGGTCCGAAGTACGGAATAATGTTGGTAACGCCTACTATAACGGCAACAAGCAGCGGATAAGGCAGTCCTAATATCAGCATACCCAAACCGCAGAGAACTCCTACAATAAGGGAGTCGAATATCTTCCCGGTAAAGAAGCTGCTGAATATAGTGGAGCTTTCCTTTGTCACTCTTGCGACACGTGCTGCTTTCTCCCTTGTCCTGAATGTTGAGTAATATATATTTCTGAGCGTTCTTTTCAGTCTGGCCTTATCGGTAAGGATATATATAGATATGATAACGGACAGGAACGCGTTTATTATTCCGGAAACAATCCCTACAGATGTTGAAAAGAGCGTTCCTACAAGCCCTTCTGCCCATCCCTGCAGCTTGGCTATCAGCGTAGGCACCAGGTTCTTCACACCGTCTACAATGAACGAAAGATTAAGGTTTCTGAAATGCTGTTGAAGTTTGTCTATCTGATCCTCTATGTCCAAAGATACTCCGCCAAGGAGTTTGATCAGAGAACCGATGCTGCTTATGAACTGCGGTATAACAAATGCTATTATAGCAGCGATCACTCCCAGGACTATGATATAAGATAAAAACATCGATATCCCTTTTCTTATCCCGGGTTTCTTCAGCCTAAGCCATTTTTTAAAAAACGTAAAATCCAAAAACTTATACAGCGGATTTATAAGATACGCGATAATGCCGCCGGCTATGAAGGGAGCCAGCACACCGGTCACAATCTTCAGCGCGTTAAACACTGTGGAAAAATTGAAGATAAGCTTCGCTATTATCGCGCATATCACAAACGCAATTATCGCATATACCGTTATCGTAAAGTATTTTGATCTGGGTTTAAATCTTCTTCCATTATCATATTCATTCAGCTCGGTCTCATTCAAGTTGTTTTCATTCAGATTGTTTTCATATTCCGACATAACCTATTCCTCCAATAACTCTACTCCGTTTTCCCTGAGAGCCCTGTCTGCGTTCTCGTTATCATCTACACGGGCCACGATATGTGCCCTGTCCAGATCAGACGTTACTATCGCATACATATATTCAATAGATATATTGTTGTCCGCGAGGATCTGCAGCGCTCTTGCAAGTCCGCCAACCTCGTCCGTCACCTTGAAGGCGCACACCTCTCTTATCTTTGCGGTCTGCCCGGTGCCTGCAAGTATTACCGTCGCCTTATCCGGATCGTCAACTATCATCCTGGCTATCCCGAACTTCGCTGTGTCCGCAAGCGTCATGGCCTTAAGGTTAACGCCGCCGTCAGCCAGCGACTTTGCAAGAGATGCTACAGCGCCTTTTTTATTTTCCAGAAAAACCGATAATTGTCTGATAGCCATTTTCCTCTTCCTCCGTTTAATCAGTAAGGTGTCTCTTATCGACAACTCTTACAGCCTTCCCTTCACTGCGCTCGATAGATTTAGGAGCTACAAGATGCACATTCGGAACTATCCCGAGCATTGCCTTGATCGCATCTCTGAGCTTCTTTTCCTTTTCAGCTATCGATCTTACCGTATCGTCAAACTGCTCCGGAAGAAGCTCAACGAAGATATCAAATACGTCCGTTGTGCCCTCGCGCGATACCTCTATCTGATAATTCTCTGAATAATTTTCTTTCAGAAGCACCGTTTCTATCTGGCTCGGGAATACATTCACTCCTTTTATTATAAGCATGTCGTCAGACCTGCCTTTAGGCTTTTTCATTTTTATAAATGTTCTGCCGCAGGAGCATTCCTCTCTGCTGAGTATGCACAGATCCCTTGTCCTGTACCTGATAAGGGGAAAGGCTTCCTTGTCGAGGCAGGTGAATACAAGTTCTCCAATCTCTCCTTCGGGAAGAACCTCTCCTGTATCCGGATCTATCACCTCTGCGGCAAAATGATCTTCGTTTATATGCATTCCTGTCTGCTCACGGCATTCAAATGAAACACCGGGGCCTGATATCTCTGTAAGACCGTAGATATCATATGCTTTTATCCCCAGACCTTTTTCTATTGTACGCCTCATCTCGTTAGTCCATGGCTCCGCACCGAAGATGCCGCATTTAAGCGATATCTGATCCAGGCTCACCCCCCTCTCCCTGAAGCTTTCGGCAATATAGGCCGCATAAGAGGGAGTGCAGCAAAGACAGGTAACGTTCAGGTCTTCTATAAAAGTCATCTGCCTGTCCGTATTTCCGGATGACATCGGTACGGTGAGTGAGCCGACTTTATGCGACCCGTCATTAAGTCCGGGACCTCCCGTAAACAAACCGTAGCCGTAACTTACCTGGACCACATCATTTCTGGTTACACCTGCTGCCATCAGAGCCCTTGCGCAGCAATCCCCCCACAGGTCAAGGTCATGCTGAGTATAGTAGGCGATGACCCTTTTTCCTGTAGTTCCTGAAGTGGACTGTATCCTTACACACTCTGAAAGATCCACACCCAGCAGGCCGTACGGATATGTGTCCCGCAGATCGCTTTTGGAAACGAACGGGAGCTTCGAAAGGTCGGAGATATCTCTGATGTCCGACGGCTTTACTCCCTTTTTATCCATCAGTTCTTTATAGTAAGGGACGTTTTCATATACATGCTTTACCTGTTTTACTAATTTTTCCGATTGAAGCTTTTTAATATCATCAACCGGCATCGTTTCAAATTCCGGCTGATAGTATCTGTTTTCTTCCATTAACACTTATCTCCTGATGTTATTATTTTCTGACTGAATATTTTAACATACTATTATGCTGATATGTTAAAACATTATCCTTTTTTTGATCTTTATCCATACTGACTCTGTCATACAACTTAACACACCGCTTTCTCATTTTATATGCTACAATTATACCATATGTATTTACAGGAGTTGTCATGAAAAAAAACATTATCATATTCACAGTCCTGATAGCTGCTGCCGTTATCTTCGCAGGCTGCGGTTCCTCAGATAAGACTTCAGACAAAGGAAGCGCTTTTTCCGATGAGCTTGCATCACTTGGAAGTGTCAACCGTTTCGCCGGAGTGGTCGTTGCCGGCGGAGAGGACAGGATAGATAAGCAGGCAGACAGAAATATAGCTTATGTAGCCGTATCTGTAGGAGATGATGTTGCTAAAGACCAGATACTGTTTGCCTATGACGGCGCCCAGGCGCAGTCAGCATACGATAAGGCTGCTATAGAGCTTGCCCAGCTCCGTCTTTCTCTGGATTCCTACTATGAACAGCGCAGACAGCTTGAGGCGGAAAAAGCCTCTGCAGACGCAAATTCACAGCTGGAATACACCATACAGATACAGGAGGTAGACACCTCGATCAGAGAAGCCGGCTATAATATCACCGTAAAGGAAAAAGAGGTTCAGAACCTTGAATCAGCGCTTTATACACTTGAGATAAAGGCTCCGGCGGCCGGAAAGGTTCAGTCTATAAACACAGAGGGTTCAGACGGTGCTCCTTTTATGGTGATATCCCGCACAGACTCACTTAAGATCAAAACATACATTAACGAGGAAAATATCTCAGAGCTCACTCCGGGAGCCTCCGTTATCATACGGTCACGCACTACATCGGATACCTGGACCGGAAAGGTGAATATGATAGACAGTGATAATCCCCAGACAAACTCTGACAGCGCGGATTTTTCCGATAACGGATCCGATGTGGTCCAGTCCTCGAAATATCCTGTATATATCACACTTGACAGCTCCAAAAATCTTATGCTGGGTCAGCACGTTTATGTTGAGCTCCGCGAACCGGGGGAATGATATGCTTCTTACCATGCATGACATCTGCCGGGACTTTCAGGTCGGCGACGGTGTCAGTCATATACTGAAAAATATAGATCTTGAGGTTGAGGAGGGAAGCTACCTCGCTATAATGGGGCCCTCCGGCTCCGGCAAATCCACGCTTATGAACATTATCGGCTGTCTTGATGTGCCGACCAGCGGCGAATATCTTCTTGCCGGACGCGAGATCATCAACTGCAGCGACAATGAGCTTGCGGATATAAGAAACAGGGAGATAGGTTTTGTCTTTCAATCCTTTAACCTCCTGCCCAGGCTCACGTCGGTGGAAAACGTGGCGCTCCCCCTGCTCTATGCCAACATAAAGAAGCCCGAGCGCATAGAACGCGCAAAAGAAGCTATAGATGTAGTCGGCCTTTCAGACAAATACGACGCTTTACCGTCAAGGCTTTCCGGCGGACAGTCGCAGCGGATAGCCATAGCAAGAGCCATAGTGACTAATCCCCGTCTTTTGCTCGCGGACGAACCCACGGGCGCTTTAGACTCCGCCTCCGGCGGACAGGTGATGGATCTTTTTGACAGGATCCACGACTCAGGCTCCACCATAATAATGATAACTCACGATATCAACGTTGCCAAAAGGGCAGAAAAAACGGTTTATATATTCGACGGAAAACTTAGCGAAGAAAATGTTGAAGGATAAGAAAAAACTCATCATCATTATCGCATCTGCCGCCGGCGCTTTAGCCGTGCTTCTTATTGTGCTCTTCGCAACGGGAGTCTTCGGAAAAAAAGCTGTTAATGTTTATCCCGTATCAGCCTTTGCCATGGATGGAATGATCTGGCAGACAGATGAATCCTCCGGCTATGTTCGCGTTGAGGGTATCCAGAATGTGGAGCTGTCCACAACCCAGATTGTAAATGAGATATACGTATCCCCCGGCCAGCATGTCGAGGCCGGAGACGCCATACTGTCCTATGACACCACCCTGTCCGACCTGGCGCTGGAAAGATCCGCCCTTGATATCAGCAAGGCTGAGCTGGCCCTTAACAGAGCCTATGGACAGCTGAGCTATCTTAACTCCCTGTCTCCCTCATCAGATGTGCTTATAGAGCCGGATAACTCCTGGATAAAATATGACCCTGTTGCCACCCCCTATCTGCTTAAAGGAACAGGGACGCAAACAGACCCTATGTTTTATATGGTAGACGACTCCAATGTCTTTGATAATGCCTTCTTTTCAGGCATCATCCCCCCGGGCGCAGGCGAGACCTACATAGTTTTCCTCACCAGAAAGAACAACGCTGTCAATGCGCCGATACAAAAATCCTTTTCGCTCATCATTTATCCTAAGGACGGCGGCTACGCATTCAAACCGTTTGATGCTTTCATCCCTGCGGATATAGAAAAGTACGACAAGCCTGCCGACCCGTATTACGAACACACAGGCTCGGAATATAACGCTGAAGAACTTGCAAGGCTCAGGGCAAGGGCCGCTCACGATGTACGCGAGTGTGAGATAAGGCTTCAGAGAACAAAGCTCGATCATCAGAAAAAGCTGGTCGAGAAATCCGACAATGTGGTCCGCGCAACCACAGCAGGAACAGTAAATATCGTCCGTGATCCGGGCGCGGCACTTTCCCAGTCCAAACCTGTAGTGGAGATCGCCTCCGGCGGCGGATATTTTGTCGACCTGAATGTCTCTGAATTCAAATTAAAAGAGATACATAAAGGTGATAAGGTTACTATAACCTCTTATTCCACCGGAAAAGAATGCGAGGGTACGATTGCTTCCATTTCTAAAATACCCTCCGCCGCCAAAGATGAAACGTCATTCAGTGACAACCCGAATGTTTCCTACTATCCGTACACGGTATTTGTTCCCCCGGGAGCGTACCTCAGCGCAGGCGACTATGTCCGCGCGCAGGTATCCTCTGAAGATGGAGAAAAAGACTCCTTATATCTGGAAAAAATGTTTGTGCTGCGTGAAAAGGGCAAGTCTTATATCTATATACAGGACGAAAACGGAAAGCTTAAAAAGAAAGAGATCAAGACAGGAAGGATGCTGCTGGGCAACCTGATACTGATAAAGGACGGCCTTTCCGGATCCGACCTGATAGCCTTTCCCTACGGCAAGGACCTTAAGGACGGCGCTCCGTGCAGAGAGATGTCTCCTGAAAGCCTGTATGAGAATTAAAGAAAAATAAATGAAAGAAAACATAGCACTGTCATTACAAAGTATATACAGCCACAAGCTCCGTTCCCTGCTTACCATGCTGGGGATCATCATCGGCATAGCCTCGATAATCACCATAGTCTCCACTATAAAGGGGACAAATGAACAGATAAAGTCAAACCTCATCGGCGCGGGAAACAATGTGGTTACCGTTTCCCTGAGCAAGGATGACGGAAATTATGATCCGGCCTACTCTGATCTTCCGGCAGGTGTAAAGGTCTGCACCGAGGACGTAAGAAAATCCCTGCTTGACCTGGGCGGCGTATCGGATGCCGCACTCTACCTGTCCAGGGAATGGAGCGGGGGCGTTTTCTTCAGGAACAACACCTTCAGCGGAACGATGGTTGGCGCAGATGAAAACTATCTGCGCGTATACGGCTACACTGTTGATGAGGGAAGGGACTTCACGTCTGATGATTTTAAAAAGAGGCGCAAGGTTGCCATAGTTGATACTGAAGCGACATCCTATCTGTTCGATGGTGAAGATCCTGTCGGCCAGACTATTGAGATCAGCTCAGAGCCGTTCATTATCATAGGTGTCGCGTCGCTCTCCTCCTCCGCCGATATCAAAATAGAGTCATTTAAGGATTATCAGATGTATACGCAGGAGACAGGCGGAAAGATCATCATCCCCGCCGACTGCTGGCCTATAGTATACAGATATGATGAACCTTACAGCGTGGCCGTAAAGTCGGTAAATACTGACGCGATGACCACCGCCGGGACTAATGCGGCGGATGCTCTGAACAACGCTCTGGTAAGCGCTGAAGGCATCAAATATACCGCAAAAGACGTTCTGGAGCAGGCAGCCCAGATACAGGAGCTTTCCGCGTCCACAAACCGCCAGCTTGTATGGATAGCAAGCATATCACTGCTTGTGGGTGGCATAGGCGTGGTAAACATCATGCTGGTATCCGTAACTGAGCGTACAAGGGAAATAGGTCTTAAAAAGGCCATAGGCGCCAGAAAAAAGAAGATATTGGTACAATTCCTTACGGAAGCGGCTGTTCTCACCTGCCTGGGCGGCATCATCGGAGCTATCGTTGGCATCGGGCTTTCGCTCCTGCTCTCCGTTTTTTCAGGCACGCCCACTGCCATCAGCGCTGCAGCATGCCTTATCGCTGTTGTATTTTCTATTGTAATAGGTATCGTATTCGGCCTTATCCCGGCCGTGAAGGCTGCCAATCTTAATCCTATAGACGCTCTCAGAAGGGACTGAGCTGCGCAATAGCTGCGCCGCCAAGTATGATCACGATGCCCGGAATAATGGTCATCAGGATACCTGTCGGTATGATACCGTCACGTGTGTTGGTAAAGCCGGCGGTTGCCACTTTTCCGGATGATGCGACCGTTCCGATCACACCCGTGTTAGTATCACCGCTCTTAATGGCCTTAATGTAATCTTCCTCATCCTCACCTACGGTGTAATTCGCAGTCAGAGGAAGTCCTCGAATAATGATACTCTGGTCATGCTGCAGATAGAAATCCATGCCTGTAACCAGCTGTGTGCCCGTTACGGTTGTCGGATTGTTCTGGCCTCGATTGGAAGCTCTGATTGCAGAGTTTATCCCTGAAGTAGTGCTTGCAAGACCATAGAAATAGCTGCTCCCGCAGTAACTGTAAAGATGAATGTTACGTTTGGAACCGTGTCTCCGGCATCCATGATAAGATATTTATTAAAGTTACAAGATGTGCCTGACACCTCTGTGCAGTCCGTACCACCGCCAGCAGGTGTAACCTGTGTGGCGGATCATCATCTGCAAGTACAGGTGCTGCAGCGCCGAATACAAGGCCGGCGGTCATTGTTAAGCCGGCAAACGTCTTTTGCCAAACTACCCTCATACAATTAAATTTATAACCAAATAAAATACTAACGCGATTGCGCTCGAAAGTCAGCCTAATTCTCTCCGGTTCACATAGCTTTCCCCCTCTGGGGGAAGGCTATTGACAATTTCATTCAATATTTCTTCCGGCGTTCTACCTGCCTCATCTATTGTGATATCCGCATATTTTTCATACAGCACCGTTCTCTCTTCAAACAGCTTTTCCATGCTCTGGCCGGGCCGGAGCACCACACCGCGCCCGTGGATATCGTCCAGCCGCTCTATCAGCACATCATACGGCACTTTAAGATAGACCAGGATCCCGATGTCCCTGAAATGCCGCATTGCATTTTTGCCATAGACCGCGCTCCCTCCTGTTGCTATGACAGATCCCGATACGTCGATCCGGCTGTTCACGGAATCTTCAATACTGATAAATCCCTCAATCTCGCGTTTTTCTATTATCTCTTTCAGCAGCATGCCTGTTTCCTCCTGTATCAGGAGGTCAGAGTCCACAAAGCTAAATCCGAGAACTTTTGCAAGGATCACACCTATTGTGCTCTTCCCCGCCGCCGGCATCCCTATTAAAATAATATTTCTTTTATTATGATCCATAGTAAGTCCCAATCCTTTTGATGCCCCGCCTGCCCGTCTGACGCCTCATCTTCTTACCGGCAATGTGTTATTCCAGTGGCGGCAGGCTGTGAATATCATAGTTGTCATAATAGATATCAAATGCCGTTTCCACATCTCCGGACAGCTCTATCAGCGCCCCTGCCTGAAACATCGTGGAAAGGTGTCCGGAGGGAGCCTTCCATGCAGCGTTAGACACTACCTCGAGCTTTTCATTCCCTATAGCGTTCGCCCTCAGTATCGTCTCTGCGCGAAACATGAGCTCGCCCGTTGCTATGTGATAGTCACTCGATACGACAGCAAGCTTCTTTACTGACGGATAAAGAGATGTGAGTATATCGTATGAGAATATAGCGTTCTGCGCTGTGGTGATAGAATTATCTTCTATTATGATATGTCTTTTGCTGATCCCCTGTTCCTCAAGCCATTTTGCCATCTGTCCGGCTTCCGTGACGGAGCTGTTTCCGATGGCAGTTCCTCCCCCGGTGCATAAAACATACGCATTTTGATATTTTTGCAGACTGCGCAGCGCAACTTTAAGCCGCTCTGTAAGCTCCTCTTTCATTGTTCCGTCCGGATTCAGCTGAAAGCCCAGGACAACAATGCAGAGTTCGTTAGTATCGGGCAGGCCGTCAGGAAGAACTCCATAATGAACGGGCTGGCCGAGATCCGGGGAGGACCAGATATCCATTATCTTTTCCCAGCGCGCCCCGGCAACAGGGTCTGCAGATGACAGCTCCGCAAGCAGCTCGCCGATCCTGTTGTCCGCCTTTGACCCGTAAGTGCCGTGATCAATCGCGATCTCCTCTATTATGCTTTCTGCGAGCTTTGGATCGGCAGATGCTTTTTCCCTTTCTTCTTTACATCCTGAAATAAAAATGCTGATACAAAGCATCAGAACAAAAAAAGCAATGTAAAAATATATCGTTCTTCTTTTGGCCGCTATTTTCCTCATCCCCCCTGTCTAACCCGGTAAATAGAATCATTCCATTTACCGGAAAAGACGCTTTTACATAACAGGAGTATATCATATGGATTTTTATATATACACTATAGTTTTGACATCCTTACAGATTCTGTAAAGTGTTAGTTGGCAAAACCTCTGGCTGAAAATTGTTTGTGTTCCCTTAGCACCGTACCCGTTTAGTATCCGCAGCTGTGTTTCGTCAAGGTTATATTCAGAAGCTATTTTTGCCTCCCTAATCCTGTGGAATTCCTTTGATCCTGAAAATCCTGCAAATGCAACTTTCCCATCCAGCAGGTAGACATACTTCCTTGTTCCTGTTTCGTCTATGGTTTCATATACATGCCTGTGGCATTCCACTTCTCCGTATATGTTTTTCACCGTTGACTTGCGTATGCCTTTGTCCCGGTATGCCTTCTTACCCCTCCTGTCATTTAGATGCCTGTCATACTCCTCCAGAAAATTCCCCGTAATCTCTGTCGTTAGACTGCAACACTCACTGAATATTTTTTCTCTATCTCCTTGAAACTCAGTCCGTTTTCTTTTAATATCGATTCCATCATACAGTTCCTTTCGTATTTTTTCTGTCAATTAAATACTAAGTTATTTCTGTATGATATGGAAGAGGTTTCGGCCTCTTCCTTTTATTTTTGCCAATTAAAATTTTACTCTATGCGGAGAGGGTGGGATTCGAACTGAATCTCAAAAGTCCCTAAAACCCAATAAAATCAAGGAGAAACGCCTGTCCGAGGTCGCCAAGCAACACGGTTGGTAACACAAATACTATTTCGGTTCATAATTTTCCTGAAATCATTAGCGTTAAGCCCAAAATAAAGATATTTTAAACTTGACTCTTTTATCATTTTTATATAATTCCGGACGCAATAACAGCACATGGCGCATTGTGATTCCCGACAGAATTCACAATATAAAGAATGGAGAAATTGGTGATCTTATTTAACAAAGCAGCACCGGAAAAAGCTGCATCTGTTATAGAAACGGCACCATATATACCGGAATATAGTTAATGCCATTCTCACGCTTATAATCTTTTGTATGCGCAACATATTTTTCACCTATTCGTCTACTAAACTTTTCACAAAACATATCCAATGACTTGTGTCCCCTGTAATTTCCTGACTTTACCTCCATAGGACATATCTTGTTTCCTACAGAAGTCAGAAAATCTATTTCATACAAATGATTAGACGAATCGCTCTCCATCGTGTAATAGAATAGATTATTCCCCTTGGCAACAAGCATCTGGGCAACGACATTTTCGTAGACATAACCTAAATTGACTTCCTGTTTATCCGAAAGCAGTTTGTTATAAATTGTATTCTCAGTATAATTCTTGTCCCGAAACGCAAGCGTCACAAACAATCCGACATCGGATGTAAATAACTTATATCTGCCCGCCTCCTTTTCCAGTGCCATTCCGACTCCGGGGTTATTTGCATGATACGCTATATTAACCGTGTAGGAAGAAATCATATCCGGCAACAAATCACGAACCTTTTCTGAACGCGTGCCTTCTCTCGCACTTGATAATACATACCGCGATGCATTACCGGTCAGATTAGCAGGTATAGCATCATACATATCACCAGCCAAACCAGAGGAATCAATCTTAGTAAAATCCTCTTCGTAAAGATCTATTATCTCCCTTTTTGTCTCATCTACAGCTTGCAGATTATTCTGTTCTAAATATGTCTCTATAGCCTGCGGCATTCCTCCGATCAACATATACAACCTGAATGTCCGCATAAGATTTCTGTGGATTGCATTTCCTGCCGGTTGCTTTTTCTCCAAAAGCATTTTGATCGTCCCGGCAGAAATCCTATCGCCAATCGCCCACAGAAACTCCTCAAAATCCATGGGATACATAGATATTTTATGTTCTTCGCTCGGAATTAAAATATCCTTTGTGTTCTTCTTGATCGATATGAGTGACCCTGTTTCGATATATTTATATCTACCATCAGCAACAAGGTATTTGATTGCCTGCCTTGCTTTAGGAAGTAATTGAACTTCGTCAAAAATGATCACCGACTCATTCTCGTATAATCTGGTTCCGGTCAGTTGCTGCAACTGTAAAAAGAAGAAATCCAGATCATAAGTGTCATCAAATAAATCTTTGATTGCCCTACTGGCGTGGGCAAAATCGATCATGATATATGATTTAAACTCTCTTTTTGCGAAGTCTTCCACTATCGTGGATTTACCAACTCGCCTTGCTCCCTTGATCAACAAAGCGTATTTATCACTTCTGTTTTCTTTCCACTCAAGAATCTCACTATAGATTTTTCTTTCAAATACAGGTTTCTCCATGCTTGAAACCACCTTTCAACGCAGAGTATAACGCAAATCCCCATTAGTGTAAATACTTATTTCGCGCAAATCCCCATTCATCAGATGCGGCATTTTGCCCAAATCCCCATTCGCCTTATTATTGCACCAGTCAAAGAAGCTGTCCTTCTCCTTTTATTGCTTTCTGTTCTTACATCTCCTGCTCATTTCTCTTTTATACTTCTTGGATTTTTTTAATGCTTTGATCAGTACCTGAAATTCTTCCGGGGTATAAATGCTACTTTGAAAGTGAGCCACTTTGGCTCAAAACGCTGACTTTAAAGTGAGCCACCCAATCATTACTCTGAATAAAAGATAAATCTTTATTCGGAGGGAAAATAAGGTGGTTATAACAATGCAAGATTATATGGGAAACTCACCAATCTTTTCCTAAACGAGCTTGCCAGCTGTAAGTTCGTCAAAGAGAAGAAAAATATCATCATGTTGGGAAATCCGGGCCGTGGGAAGACACATATGGCAATCGGACTGGCTCTGAAGGCCTGCTCCATGGGCATGACGGTTCTTTTTAAAAACGCAGCCTCCCTTTCAACGGAGCTGTCCGAAGCGAGAGACAATTACGTTCTCGGAAAACCGGAGAAATGTATCCAACGGGCGGATCTTCTGATCTGAATATTCTTGTGCGGTAGCACCGCAAATCCGGCAGACGGGAAACCGTCTGTCCGGATCGCGGAAACCGCATATGGCGAGTTTACTCGCGTAATGCTTTATCTAAGCCATAGACCTCTCTCATAGAAATATCATGTTCAGCGTCTATGCTTTTGATTGTAGTATTTGTATCTGAACTCATATGTGGATTTATATGGCTTAAAACTATCTGCAACAGGCAGTCGTTCATCTATTGCTACAAAGATATCATCGACAAGTCTGTCTGCGGCATCTGGGTTTTTCAGTTCATTTGAAATATAATCTGTTATCTCGCCTAGGTCGTCATAGAACATAGGCAAAAACGTCAGTTCAAAATTATCTTGCAGCATCTATTCTCTCCTTAAGCATACTGTACACTTCATCTCTTGAATAACGGGAATCGTCTTGCTGAGCTGCAATCTCTGCTTCCATAAGTGCACTATCGATGTTATTAGTCATACGAGAATATTCCTCCAGACTGAGCACAACCATTGCTCCATAACCATTCTTAGTAAGGAATACAGGATTTCCAGTATTTACTATTTTCTCAATATCAGCAAACTTGTTTCTAAGATCTGAGACGGGTTTTATCTGAATCATCTTGTTTTTCTCCTTTTATCATTATTTTATCTGTATTTTATCATAATAATGTCAAAAATCAAACTAAACTGTTTAATCGAATTTGACTAAATGAACGTTATTTTGCGAAAAAAAGAACGAGCCACCTCTAAAAAATATAATTTATTATTGTAACATGTCTTAAATGTGCTTTATGATTAATCTAAAACTTGCTGTATATGCTCATCTATGTATTCCTTTCCAAGAGCTCTAATTATCTGTTGTTTACTTTTTCTTAGTTCTTTTAATGCAGCTTGGTTTTCTTTTCGTTTTTGGATTTGTTTTTTTAATGAATCCAGTTCTTCTGGTTTTATATAACGACTTATCACCTTATTATCTTCACGATACATTAAATAATTATATTGTTTATTCGCAATATTTTTAATTTGGATTGATCCTTTTGGTAATTGTTCTTGTTCAATAAGAATAGCTTTTTCTATTCTTGTTGAGCGTTCATATTCTTCAAGCATTACTTCTTCTATAACTGACATGTTAACCAACTTTCTTTAGATATATTTAATTTGTTGGTTAAATGATGATCCACTAAATAAATTTTGTAAAATGAATATTGAGGGTGGGATTCCCGCCGGGGCTTAAGCCCCTTTCTGGCCGCGTCAGCTGCTTCGTGCTCTCGCACTCGCATCTTCCTTGTTCGAATCCCACCTCCGAACTAAGCAAAACAAAAAGCAAGGTCACTCTGGACCTTGCTTTTGTTTTGACGGAGAGGGTGGGATTCGAACCCACGTGCCCTTGCGGACAAACGGTTTTCAAGACCGCCTCGTTATGACCACTTCGATACCTCTCCGGATATGTCAATGCGTCTTTAAACGCAAGCTATACTTTATCATTTCAGGTGTTGTTTTGCAAGTTCTAAATCCGCAGGCGTTGTTATCTTGATATTGCCGTAGGAGGTCTTCACAAGCTTAACCTTCTTGTCCTTATATATGTTAGCCAGGACCATTGCATCATCAGTGAACTGCTCCGGCTTCAACACGCCCGGACCGTCATTTTCGTCCCCAGACCGGGTCAGCGCAAAGCTTCTTTTGTAAGCGTCCCTTATCAGTCCGTATTTAAAGCCCTGCGGAGTCTGGACCTGCCAGGTGAGTGCTCTGTCAGTCGTGTCCTTCACAAAGCCATGCTCATCCGCTATCTTTATCGTGTCTTTTACCGGCATGGCAGCTATCGCAGCGCCGTATTTATCCACGCCTGCAACAATATCTCCTATTTCACCGGAAGTTATGAACGGCCGCGCCCCGTCATGTATCAGAACAATATCATCAATGGAAGCCTCGTCTTTAAGGTCATCCAGACCGTGGTGGACCGAATTGAATCGCTCTTCTCCGCCCTCGCACACTCTTATGACCTTGTTGAAGTTGTACCGGTCCACAATGTCGCTCACCACATACTGAATATGTTCCCGGTCCGCTACGATGGAGATCCTGTCAACATCAGACTGCTCAAATGCCCTTATCGTGTAATATAACAGGGGATATCCGTTGATATCCGCATACTGTTTGGGCACATCGCCCCCTGCTCTCTTCCCTTTTCCTCCGGCGAGGATCAGTGAATATATCATATCAGCCTCTACAATCTTAGTGCCGGAACCGCGTTCAGCTTCATATCCGACGTATTTCCCGCTAACAGCTCATAATAACCTGCTGCGCCTATCATAGCCGCATTGTCCGTGCAGAGAATGCGGTCCGGACAATAAAACTCTGCGCCCTCAGCCTCCACAGCATCTTTCAGCGCTGCCCTTAGTGTAAAGTTGGATGCCACACCGCCAGCCAGCGCAAGCTTGTTCTCACCAAATTCGTCCAGCGCAAGAAGAACCCTGTCCCTTATGCTGTCTATCACCGCCTGTTGAAATGAAGCGGATACATCATTTCTAAAGGCGTCATCTATCTCCATTCCCTTCATTTTGTGCGCGTTGACGGTATTCAGGACAGCGGACTTAAGACCGGAAAAACTGAAATCATAAGGATTATCGCTTATCTTCGCCCGCGGAAAATCAAAAGCTGCCGGATCGCCGCTTTTTGCCGCCTCCTCCACCTTCGGGCCTCCCGGATACCCAAGACCGATCGCGCGTGCGATCTTATCGAATGCCTCTCCTGCCGCGTCATCCCTCGTGCGCCCTATTATCTCGTAGTCCGTATGAGATACGGCCCTTACCAGATGAGTATGGCCGCCGGACGCGACAAGGCAGAGAAAAGGCGGCTCCAGCTCCGGATATTCGATATAATTCGCGCACACGTGTCCCTTGATGTGGTTAACGCCTGCAAGAGGTATCCCCAGAGCGAACGCAAGCGCCTTCGCGAATGACACACCCACAAGCAGTGCTCCCACAAGGCCCGGTCCGTAAGTGACTGCCACCGCGTCTATATCGCCAAGCGTACACTCCGCGTCCTTTAGCGCTGTATGAACCACGGGATTGATCTTTTCTATGTGCTTTCTCGAGGCTATTTCCGGCACCACGCCGCCATAGATCGTGTGCAGATCTATCTGGGAATAGATAGAATTGGAAAGCACATTGCGCCCGTTAAGAGTAACCGCCGCCGCCGTCTCATCACATGACGTTTCAATTGAAAGTATCTTTATATCACTCATCATCTTCAAACTTTAATTCTATACTCTTGAGGTCTTTGGCATATCTTACCCTGTCAAAGATCTTATGCACATCATCCATATATTCCGAAGGCCTTATGAGCGAAGGGCTGTAATGCGTCAGCCACATTCTCTCCGGCTGCGCCTTCCGCCCTATCTCCGCCGCCTCATAAAAAGTCATATGCTTTTTCCTGACGGCATCCTCCTGCTTATCCTTCTCTCCGTACATTCCCTCGCAGATAAACAAATCAGCGCCAGCTGCTTTTTTTGCAATGATATCCGCAGGCCTTGTATCCGTGCAATACGTCACCTTAAGACCTTTGCGCACGGGGCCAAGCACCATATCAGGAGTATAGATCCTTCCTTCATGCTCAACCTCTTCCCCGCTTTGCAGCCTTCCCCACATCCTTACGGGAAGGTCAAGAGCCTTTGCTCTGTTGACATCAAATTTCCCGACGCGGTCCACTATGATGCTGTAGCCGTAGCAGGTCACCCGATGCTGCACCTTGAACGCCTCGATACGGAAGCCGTCAAAGTCCAGCATTTCCACATCATCTTTCAGCTCAATAAATCTTATATCAAACGGAAGCTCCGGCGCGATAACGCGGAGCGAATTGACAACCTTTTCAAGGCCCTTCGGCCCTACCATGGTAACAGGGTCCGTTCTGTCAGAATTACCCATTGTGAGCAGCATCCCGGGGAGCCCTCCTATGTGGTCGCCGTGATAGTGTGTAAAGCATATAAGGTCTATGGGCTTAAATGGCCAGCCTTTTTCCTTTATGGCTATCTGCGTGGCCTCTCCGCAATCTATGAGGATGGACGTGCCGTTATAGCGCGCCATGAGCGATGTCAAATGACGCTTCGGAAGCGGCATCATTCCTCCTGTTCCTAAAAGACAAATATCAAGCATCCTCTTCTTCCTCTAAAAGCCTGGTGTAAAGCAGCGCGTCCTCTGCAGGCCGGGAATAAAAGCCCTTTCTTATCCCGCTTTGCTTAAAGCCCTGTTTCTCGTAAAGGCTTATTGCCTTTTGATTGCTTTTCCGCACTTCAAGATGAATGGACCTTACGCCTCTTTTCCACCCCTGTTCGTATAAAATATCCATAAGCTCAGAAGCAACTCCCATACGGCGAAAGCCTTCGTCAACACCTATGCTCACCAGATTCCCCTCGTCCAGGATGCACATAAGAGCCGCATACCCGGCAACAGTTTCGCCATGCTTAGCCACTATAAAAACAGTATTTCCCGCATCCATATAATGACCTATTCCTGCCTCGCTCCACGGCTGCGAAAAAAATTTTCTTTCAAGCGCGGAAACCTGTTCGATATCGTCATATGACAATTCAAAATAGCTTATATCCAAAGATTACTCCGTCTGCGTATTCTGCCCGTCCGCTTCCTTTTCGGCTCTTACACGCTCTGCCTGCGACGGGCGCAGATAATCCGGAGCCTCATCCTCTGCGGAAACGGTAAGCCCCTGATAATAATAAAGCTGTCCCAGCAGAGCCACTGTATCCGCTCTCTGTATCAGCGCCTCCTCCGGCGCGTAGTCAAAAACAAACTTTGCTTTTTCCTCTATCACCTCGTGATACTCCATCGCGCCGTCTCCCAGAAAGATTACCGGCGGAGGATCGCCGTCAAGACCCGTGATAAGCTCAAGCCTTTCAAGAAGCTCCTCTACAGCCATCGCCGAGCTGTCCAGAAAAACATCGAAATCCAGAGTATTATCCGGTCTTATCACGAAGGTGTAGATCCCGCAGTAAACCTGCTGCCTCCTCGCGTCCATCATGGGCACTATTATCGCCGTGCTGCCCAGGAGGTTGTGCGCCAGGGCGTGCAGCGTGGGAATATGTATAAGCGGCTTATTCAGAGCCATTCCCAGACCCTTTGCCGTAGCGCTGCCTATACGCAGACCCGTGAAGGAGCCGGGTCCGGCGCTCACAGCGATCGCATCAATACTTTCAAGCGGGATGCCCTCTTCTTTCACCAGGTCTTCTATCATGGGCATAAGGGTTTCCGAATGAGTGACCTTGAAATCACCCATCTTCATCCCTATTATCTGTCCGTCTTCGAATACCGCCGCCGAAGCCAGAGGCCCCGAGGTCTCTATGCCGAGAACCCGCATCTTAAGTCTCCTCCGAGTTTTCGCTTATCGTGATCTTTCTGTAGTCAAAGCCCTTCTCCGGATCCTTTTCTATGTTTATAAAGACAGTATCCGAAGGCAGGATATCCCTTATCATATCTCCCCACTCTATAACACACACGCCGTCGCCGTATATAAAATCGTCAAAGCCTATTTCGTACATTTCGTCGGGTTCTGTTATCCTGTACACATCAAAGTGGCAGAAAGGAAGCCGTCCTCCGTCGTAGGTCTGCAGAATGGTAAATGTGGGAGATGAAACAGGGCCCGCTATACCGAGCCCATGCGCAAAGCCTGATGCCAGAACGGTTTTTCCCGTACCCATCTCTCCGCTTAAGGAATAAACCTCTCCCGGCGCGGCGCTTTTTCCCAGCTTATATCCGATCTCATATGTTTCACTTTCGCTGCCGCATTCAAATATCATCTTATTCTTTAACAACGAAGGCGTCATGTACCGCTCTTGCGGCATCGTCCGCCTGATCCTCGTCAACTATGACCGTGATCCTTATCTCGCTCGTTGCTATCATCTTGATATTGATGTTAGCATTATAAAGAGCTTCAAACATCTTGGATGCAACACCGGGATCAGTCATCATTCCCGCTCCTACCGCGGATACTTTCGCCACGTTATCCTCGTGGGTTATCTTTTCTGCAGTGAACTTTGCCTTGTTCTCTTCAAGAGCCGCAAGCGCTTCATCAAGGTCCTTGGAATCCACCGTGAATGAGATGTCTTTTGTTCCGTCACGACCTACAGACTGCAGGATGACATCCACATTGATGCCCTTCTTTCCGAGAATATTAAATACACGAAACGCAATCCCCGGTATATCCTGAAGACCTATGAGCGAGATCCTTGCAGGACTTTTATCTACCGCCACACCGCTTACTAACCTTTTTTCCACGTCTAATTCCTCCTTAACAACAGTGCCCGGCTCATCTGAAAGCGAAGAGCGCACCACCAGTTCAACTCCGTATTTTTTCGCCATGCTCACACTTCTGTTGTGAAGCACCTGGGCTCCAAGCGAAGCCAGATCGAGCATTTCATCATATGTTATCTGTGAAAGCTTTTTTGCTGTGGGTACTATCCTTGGATCACAGGTATATACCCCGTCCACATCTGTGTATATCTCGCACGCGTCGGCATTCAACGCTGCTGCGAGCGCCACAGCGGTGGTATCACTGCCCCCACGTCCTAAGGTGGTGACATCGTCATATTTATTCACGCCCTGAAAGCCCGTTACGAGCACTATCTTTTTGTTCTCCAGCTCTGCGCTGATCCTCGCCGGGTCTATCTTTTTAAGCCTTGAATTGCCGTAAGCTTTAGTTGTATACATGGGTACCTGAAAAGCATTTAACGAAACTGCAGGAACGCCCATTGCCATTATCGCCATGGCGCACAAGCTCACGCTCACCTGTTCCCCAGTGCTCATCAGCATATCCATCTCTCTTTTCGACGGCTTGTCGCTCACCTTGTTCGCCAGATTGATAAGATCGTCAGTGGTATCTCCCATGGCGGAAAGCACCACTATAACATCATTTCCTTTTTTGTACTCCTCAACACAGCGCCGCGCCACATTTTTTATGCGGTCCGGATCGCCCACCGAGGTCCCTCCGAATTTTTTTACAATTAACATCTGTTTCTCCTGACTTTATTTTTATCTGTCTGACTGCAAAAGCCTGTCCATCAGCTTATAGCCCGGCTTTATCAATATACCGCCTGCTTCGGCTTCCTTTTCACTGTATCTGTGTCCGCCGTTCTTTTTGGCGGTACTGTCATATAAAATATAAGGCACCGGATCGCTCGTATGCGTGCGCACCGCTATGGGGGTGGGATGATCCGGAGCTATCAGCATCCTGAACGGTTCATCCGAATCCTGCAGGCCTTCAAACAACGGCTTTATAAGGCGGCCATCCAGATACTCTATCGCTTTTATCTTTCTTTCCACACTTCCCTGGTGCCCCATTTCATCCGGAGCCTCCACATGGATATAAACAAAGTCATAACCGTCTTTAAGAAGAATGTCCAGCGCTGCCTGTGCTTTTCCTTCGTAGTTGGTCTCCAACTGACCGTTGGCTCCCTCCACCTCAAGAACCTTCATCTGAGCGCCGATTGCTATTCCCTTAAGCAGATCCACCGCGCTTATCATTGCGCCCTTTTTGCCTGTTTTCTCTGTAAACGGGGCAAGCGCGGGCTTTGTTCCGGCTCCCCAGAACCACAGACAGTTTGCCGGATTCAGGCCGTTTTCTTTTCTTTTTACATTAACGGGGTGGTCCTTTAGCAGCTTATAACTCTCTTCCATCATAAGTTCCAAGAGCCTTGCGCCCTCTGCGCATTTTTCGCTTTTATCTGCGGATGTCGCCGTTATTACCGGAAGGTAAGGACCTATTTTTTCATCCAGGTGGTCATGCGGCTGAGCAAGGTCTGTTACCATCCCCTTTTTCCATATACAGCAGTGACGGTAGCTTGTGCCTGTGTAAAAAGAAAACTCTTCTGTTATCTTTTTGAAATCCGCGTCTTCTGCCGCCTTTTCCTCAAAGCCTTTTTTTACGGCTTTAAGAAGCATGTCCGCCTCTTCCGTGGATATCTCCCCCGAGGAGTGGTCGGTTATCACCATGTCCGCAAAGTCCGGTGTCTCCCCCTCCTTAAGAGTTACCAGATTAGCCCTTAAGGCGATGTCGTCAGCTTCCATCGGAACGCCTATGCTCAGCGCCTCCAAAGGAGACCTGCCGCTGTAATAAACCTCCGGATCATAACCAAGCACCGCAAGGTTGGCTGTATCGCTTCCGGGCTTCACCCCGTCCGGAATGGTTGCCGCAAGTCCCACTTCTCCTTTTTCCGCCAGCATATCCATAACGGGCGTGCAGGCGGTCTCCAGGGGCGTTTTCCCGTTGAGCTCTTCTATGGGACGGTCCGCCATCCCGTCTCCCAAAACAACTAAATACTTCATTTACTTTACCTGTATGATGCTTCTTATATGTGTACTGTCTGTAAGCTTTGACTCAAACTCATCAAATGTCAGTGTCTCTGTTACTATGCAGTATTCGTCCGGAAATTCCGGCAGGGAAAGGAGCTGTTCTATCTTGAACATAGTCTTAAGCTCCTCATACTCCGCGTCAGCGCGGATAAAGAACTTGCTCCAGTGCTTTCCTCTGTCGGCAAATTTTGCCGGCTCGTCCTCCCAGATTATGGGGATGTTCACATCAAGGTGCTTCACCTCGTCAATTATGTCTGAAACCACTGCGGACGCTGTGGGGAGCTTGCCTGCTCCCGCTCCGTAAAACATGGTATCTCCCAGAAGGTTGCCGTGGATCTTTATCCCGTTATAAACGTCATCAACCGCGTAAAGCATATATGTTTTGTCTATCATATGAGGGGCAACCTCTGAATATATCTCTCCGTCGATGTTGTAGGTTATCGCAAGGAGCTTTATCTTCTTTCCGAGCGCCTTGGCATATTTCATGTCCACATCGGTGATGTTTCTTATGCCTTCTGTTTTAAAGCCGTTAAAATCAACATTCCTGCCGTATATTATACTTGAGAGGATGGCTATCTTCCTTGCCGAATCAAAGCCGTCCACATCCGCTGTCGGGTCTGCCTCCGCATAGCCTAGATCCTGCGCGTCCTTTAAGACCTCTTCGTATGTGCTGCCGTCCTCATACATTTTTGTGAGCATATAGTTTGTGGTTCCGTTCAGGATTCCTGTGATCTCGCTTATCGTGTCCACGTTAAGCGAGCTAAGAATCGGGCGGATTATAGGTATGCCGCCGCCAACGCTTGCTTCAAACATAAAGTTTATGTTTTTCTCTCTTGCTGTTTTTATAAGCTCCGGGCCGTAGTCCGCGACCAGGGCCTTGTTTGAGGTGCAGACGCTCTTTCCTTTTTCAAGAGCTTCCTTAACATATTCATAGGCCGGATGTGTTCCTCCCATTACCTCAACTACTATATCCACCTCCGGGTCATTTGCTATGATGCTGTAGTCGTGCACCAGCCTGGATTCTATCGGCGAGCCGGGAAACTCCCGCAGATCCAGGACGTATTTAACGTTTATCTCCTGTCCGGCGTGTTTTTTTATTGTTTCTCTGTTCAGTTCAAGCGCCTCAACAACGCCTGAGCCTATGGTTCCGTAACCTAATATAGCTATGTTGATCATTTGTTCTTCCTCTCTTTAAGCTTTGTTGATAAACTTCAGATATTCATTTATGAATCCGTCTATTTCTCCATCAAGCACTGCGTTGACATTGCCTACTTCAAAGCCTGTACGAGTGTCCTTTACCAGTGTGTATGGCTGCATAACGTATGAGCGTATCTGATTGCCCCAGCCTATCTCCGTTACTTCTCCGCGTATGTCCGCCAGATTCTTTTCCTGTTCTTCTTTTTTCTTGAGATAAAGCTGGCTCTTGAGCATCTGCATTGCCTTGTCTTTGTTCTGGAACTGGCTTCTTTCGTTCTGGCACTGCACTACTATACCCGTGGGGATATGTGTTATCCTTATGGCGGAACTGGTCTTATTTACGTGCTGTCCGCCGGCGCCCGAGCTTCTGTAAGTGTCTATCTTTATCTCATCATCGGCCACTTCTATATCAAGGTCTTCCTCGATATCGGGCATCACATCACAGCTCACAAAGCTGGTCTGGCGCTTGCCTGCGGCGTTGAACGGGCTTATACGGACAAGGCGGTGAACGCCCTTTTCGCTCTTTAACATACCGTAGGCATTTTCACCCATTATCTGTATGGTCACGGATTTTATGCCTGCCTCGTCGCCGTCTAAATAGTCCAGAATCTCATATTTAAACCCGTGGCGCTCTGCCCAGCGGCAGTACATCCTGTATAGCATGCCTGCCCAGTCGCAGCTTTCCGTTCCGCCCGCGCCCGCGTGCAGAGAAAGGATTGCGTCAAGTCTGTCAAATTCTCCGGAAAGAAGAGTTGAAACTCTGTAATCATCAAAGGCTTTTTTAAAGGCGTCAAACTCTGTGCCGACCTCATCGGCAAGCTCTTCGTCGTCCTCCTCTTCCGCCATCTGTATGAGTGTCAACAGATCATCGTAGGATGCTTTTATCCTGTCATAGCTTTCAATGTCTGTCTTCAGCCCTTTCATTTCCTTCATAAGACCGGCGCTGGCTTTTGCGTCATCCCAGAAGCCGGGCTCGTTCATAAGACCTTCGATCTCGGTGATCCGGCCTTCTTTTTTCTCCCGTTCCAGCGCGCGCCCCATGTCATGTATGGGTCCGTCATACTGTCCTAATTCATATTTTGTCTGATCAAGTAGTACCATAACTAAACAATTATAAACTAAATCGTGAATGAAATAAAGAAATATTTGAAGGCGGGAAGGACTATGGAAGGTTGTGGTCAACAATAGCCTTCCCCCGGAAGGGGGGGAGGTGGCGCCGAAGGCGACGGATGAGGGGCGTACCTGTATCAGGCGCCGCGACCGCAGCAATGCTTATACTTTTTGCCGCTTCCGCACGGACACGGGTCGTTCCGTCCTATCTTTGCCTCTTTTCTTTTTTTCGGCTGCCTTGCAAGGGTTTCGTCTTTATTTGTGCCAAGCGGCTTTGCCACCTGCTCTCTTTTAACCTCCTGCTCTATCTTCATGTGCATCATTATACGGACAGTATCCTCCTGGATGCCGGCTATCATGCCGTCGAACATGTCGTAGCCCGCCATCTTATATTCAATAACCGGGTCTCTCTGACCATATGCCTGCAGGCCTATGCCCTGGCGGAGCTGGTCCATATCATCGATATGATCCATCCAGTGCCTGTCGATAACACGCAGCAGCACCACGCGCTCCACTTCCCTGAGATGCTCTTCCTCAGGAAATTCGCTTTCCTTCGCTTCGTAGAGCTTCCTGCCAAGTTCCTTCATATCTTCCCGGAAGTCATCCTTCGTATAGCTGTTCTGAAGCTGCTCACTGCTGAGCGCAACCTTGCTCGCGAAAATATTGACCCAGCTTTCATTGAACGAGAGCATATCCCATTCTTCCGGCCTGGTTCCTTCCGCGATATTCGCGTCCACTATCTTTGACGCGGCTGCATCTATCATGGAAAGTACGGACTCGCGCATTGACTCGCCGTCCAGCACTCTTTTTCTTTCGGCATAGATGATCTCGCGCTGCTCGTTCATCACCTCATCATATTCAAGCAGATTCTTTCTTATTCCGAAGTTGTTGTTCTCTATCTTTTCCTGGGCTCTTTCGATGGCGTTCGAGAGCATCTTATGCTCTATCTGCTCGCCGTCCTCAACTCCCAGGGCGTTGAATATACTCATCAGCCTTTCGGAACCGAAGAGGCGCATCAGGTCGTCCTCAAGGGAGATATAGAAGCGTGATTCACCGGGGTCGCCCTGTCTGCCTGAACGGCCGCGGAGCTGATTGTCAATACGTCTTGACTCATGTCTCTCTGTGCCGATTATCTTAAGGCCGCCTACATCCTCAGATCTTATCTTATCGCCCTCTTGTCTGCACTTTTCCTTTTCCTCGGCGATCACCTCTTTATATCTGGCTTTGGCCTTTTCCTCGTCCCCGTTGTCTGCCTTGATATGATTTATGGCAGCGCTTATGACCTCTTCGTCAAAGCCCTCTTTTTTAAGCCTGTCTCTTGCCAGCGCCTCCGGATTTCCGCCCAACATTATATCGGTACCACGGCCGGCCATGTTTGTGGCTATAGTTACAGCTCCCCATGTGCCTGCCTCCGCAACGATCTTTGCCTCCTTCTCGTGTTCCTTCGCATTGAGTACGTTGTGCTTTATCCCCTGTTTTTTCAGCATTTTTGAAAGAAGCTCCGATGTCTCTATAGTTATCGTGCCCACAAGCACGGGCTGTCCCTTCTCATGCGATCTGATTATCTCCTGAATAACGGCACCATATTTTTCAGGCTTGGTCTTATATACGGCATCCTGATTGTCCACACGTCTCACCGGGAGATTTGTGGGGATCGCCACAACGTCCATGCGGTATATGTTACGGAACTCGTTTTCCTCGGTAAGCGCCGTACCTGTCATGCCAGCCTTCTTTGCGTATTTGTTAAAGAAATTCTGGAAGGTGATGGTTGCCAATGTCTTGGACTCGCGTTTTACCTGAACATGCTCCTTTGCCTCTATTGCCTGGTGCAGACCGTCCGAATAGCGTCTTCCCGGCATTATACGCCCGGTAAATTCGTCAACTATCAGGATCTCTCCGTCCTTCACCACATAATCCTGGTCCCTGTGCATGAGATTATGCGCCCTTAAGGCCAGTATGATATTGTGCTGTATCTCAAGGTTTTCGGGGTCCGCAAGGTTGTCTATAGAAAAGAACTGCTCTACCCTTTTCACACCCTGCTCGGTGAGGTTCACGGACTTTTCCTTTTCGTTTACGACAAAGTCGCCGGTCTCCTCCAGGCCCTCACCCATGATGATGTCCATCTTATTCAGTTCTTTAGCCTCGCCCCTTTGCAGCTGCTTTGCGAGGTTGTCGCACAGCTCATAGAGTTTAGTGGACTTAGCGGACTGGCCGCTGATAATGAGGGGCGTTCTTGCCTCGTCTATCAGTATTGAATCCACCTCGTCCACGATGGCGTAGTTAAGCTCCCTCTGAACAAGGTTTTCCTTTCTTACCACCATGTTGTCACGCAGGTAGTCAAAGCCCAGCTCGTTATTGGTTATATAGGTTATGTCGCAGTTATATGCCGCCTGCCTTTCACTGCTGTCCATGCTGTTTAATACAACGCCTACGCTAAGGCCAAGGGCTCTGTGGACCTGTCCCATCCATTCCGCATCACGGTTTGCCAGGTAATCGTTGACCGTAACTATATGCACACCCTTTCCTTCAAGCGCATTAAGGTATGCCGGCAGAAGACAGGTCTGCGTCTTTCCTTCACCGGTCTTCATTTC
The DNA here is from genome assembly GCA_045601405.1 of Lachnospiraceae bacterium. Lineage (GTDB taxonomy): Bacteria > Bacillota > Clostridia > Lachnospirales > Lachnospiraceae > RGIG5612. The sequence goes on from JAZRZO010000061.1 coordinate 102,956, forward strand.
CGCTATGCGCCCCTGGTGCAAGACTATACCGCCCAAAAGCTGTACCGGATAATGCTCTGTTCCCAGATGCCTTCTTGTGGCCTCTCTTACAAGGGCGAATGCCTCCACCAGGATATCGTCAAGCGTCTCCCCGTTCGCGAGCCTTTCCTTGAACTCTACTGTCTTTGCCGTCATTTCCTCATCCGAAAGCTCCATCATGGAGGACCTCAGATCGATGATCTTATCCACTGTAGGCTTAAGCCTCTTTACCTCTTTTGAACTGTGGCTGCCGAAAAGCTTTTCTTTTAATCCCATCTGTTTTTTTGCTCCTGTTCATGTTTTGGCGCCGCATTTATTCGCGGCGCCCTGTTATGATATTCAATTAAACATCATCTTATTCCGGCTCTATCAGGCCGTATGTGTCATTTTTCCTTTTATAAACGACGTTTATGCAGTCTGTTTCCGCGTTTGTGAAAACAAAGAAGTTATGCCCTAAAAGATCCATCTGCATGCATGCCTCTATCGGATCCATCGGCTTAAAATCAAACCTTTTGTTTTTGACTATCTTGATCTCTTCCTCCTCATCATCTATATCTTCCTCAAAATATTCCTCGGAGAAGACCTTCTTGCCCTGATATCTGTCAACGAGTTTGCTCTTGTATTTCTTAAGCTGGGTCTCGATAGCCTCTTCAACCAGATCGATGGAAACATACATATCCGAGCTTTCATGCTCTGCTCTTATTATCCCGCCCTTTACAGGGATCGTAACCTCTATCTTCTGGCGGTTCTTTTCAACGCTCAGGGTTACTTGCACTTCTGTATCCTGTGTAAAGAAACGCTCAAGCTTGCCTATCTTTTCTATGATAGCCGACCTGAGGCTTTCCGTTACTTCAACATTTCTTCCTGTAATGATATATTCCATAATATCACCTCTTTTCGCTTTTTATGAGAAGATTGTAACATAAAAAGAGTTCCCTTTGGGAACTCTTTCACGATTTTTTTGTGAACTTGTCAGTAGATATATCTCGCGATATTTATTATAGGCTTGCCCATGTTATACATGTTCAGATATGAAGCCGTTGCCCCCGGCACACTTTCATGAACTACCGTGCCGTTGCCTACATAAAGCGCCACATGCCCCGGATAACATACTATATCTCCGGGCCTTATGTCAGAGATCGGCACCGACATGCCTCCCCAGGTCTGAGCGTCGGACGACCTTGAGATGTTGATCCCGTAAGCCCTGTAGATAGCGCTTGTAAATCCCGAACAATCCGCGCCGTAGGAGAGATCAGAACTTCCCCATACATACGGGAGGATCCCGACAAACTGCTGCGCGTAATTCGCTATCGCCTGCCTGAGAGCAGCCGTATCTGAAGTATCAACGGGTCCCGGCGCGATGTTTCTTATCATTGCTAAGCTGGCGCTTCCTGACATTCCCGATGCCTCTGCCAGCGCGATCTTTTCGTTTTCAAGCTCCTGCGCGGCTATAACGCCGGCATTTATCCTATCAGCTGCATCCAGCTCGCTTACACAGGCTGCCGCGTACTTTCTGACACCTATACTGTAAGCTGCCTCAGTATTTTTTATCCAGCCCTCACCAAGTCCCGGTATGCTTATCTGGCTGAACGCCTCACCTATCTGATAAAGATAAAACTCCAGTCCCCGGGGAAGAATGCATAATATCGTGCTATCATCACCCGGTTCAGCAAAAAGACAGACATTTTCCGCATTTGCGGATACCGTGTTTATATATGTTTTATCATTCAATGCCTCGGCATCTTTTCCCGTAGCAAAGCCGTCCTTCTTTATATAGCCGCTTACACCGTCGGAAAATATCTGATACCATTCCCCGTGCTCCGAAACAAGAGTCGCGATATTACTGAAATAGATATGCCCTACCTTAGTGGCCTCTCCTTCTCTTTCGCCGCCCGGTATCTCGTCATATATGGCTCCGACATCCTCGCCTATGTATACGATGTGTTTTCCAAGGATGTTGCCCTTTGAATCATAGTATTCATTAAAACTTCCCGTGCCTGACGCAACAGGAGTTGTGGATAAGAGCTCTATTGAACTTTTGCCTGCAGCGCCGATGTAACCTTCAACCACGCCTCCCATACCGGCTGACGGAAGAGCCAGACTGGAGCCGGCAGACTTTTTCTCTGTCTTTTCCATGCCTGCCGTCATTATTACAGTCATAGCAAAGATACCTAAAAATACTATGACCGCAGCCAGAGTCAGCTTCCCTGACTTAGATAATCTGAAATTTTTTATCATTATCCCTCACTAAAATGAAATTATTACGCATTTGTTACAAATTTCTTAATGAATATATCACTGCCTGTAGCAAATGTCAATCAAGATATTGATAAATATTGAATAAAAACCTCAGATCTGCAACTATCTGTAGTGTTTTAATTTTTTATTAACAACTGATGCAATCCTTAATATTTTGTTTATTTTTAAGCCTTTTTCTTCTTTGTTATAAACTTTATTACAAACAATACAAGCACCATCAGCACTATCAACGCAGGCAGCATTATTGCTGCGTTCGGCAGGAATCCCGCTGCGAGGTATGCCACAAATGATACCCCCGCCACGGTCAACGCATACGGCAGCTGAGTGCTTACGTGGACAACGTGGTCGCACTGCGCTCCGGCAGACGCCATGATGGCAGTGTCAGAGATCGGTGAGCAGTGGTCTTCGCAAACCGCTCCTGCCATTGCGGCGCTCATGCATAATATCCCGAGAGACGATGTCATCGGGAATGCCGCAAGTGTTATCGGTATAAGTATTCCGAAGGTCCCCCCAGCTTGTTCCTGTCGCGAATGATATGTCAACCGCCAGAACAAATACTATAGCAGGAAACAGGTGAGTCAGTTCACCGGCGTTGTTCATAATGTTCTCAACAAATACCGTTGAGCCGAGAGAATCTGTCATGGACTTAAGTGTCCATGCAAACGTAAGTATCAGTATGGCCGGGACCATGCTCTTAAAGCCTTCCGGGATAGCTCACATGCAGTCCTTAAAACTGATAAGACGACGGCACATGTAGTAGATAATGGTTACGATAAGCGCCAAAGCTCCGCCCAGCATAAGCCCTACGGAAGCATCAGAGTTTGAGAACGCCTCTATCACATTCGCGCCGTCAAGCGCGCAGCCGGTGTAGATAAGTCCCAGCACGCAGCTTATTATGAGCACACTGATAGGAAACACAAGGTCGATCACACGGCCTTTTTCATTTGCCTTGTCCTCATCCGTGTTGGAATATGGATTCATTCCGTTAAAGATGTCTCTGTTGTCCGCGGCCTGCTCAGCGTTGGGAAACCTCCGAACAGTTCCTGTCTTAATCTTCTCATTTCAAGCCTCCGTTTTTATTGTCTCTTTCTATAGTTAAAGGCGATGCTCTGCCAATGCAAAACATCACCTTTATTTCGCATCACAACCGGATTTCCAAAAATTATAGATTTCCGCCATTGCAATGTCACTCTTAAGTTACGAAAGAAGCCCCCTCATCCGTCGCCCCCCGGAGGGGGAATGTGGCGCCGAAGCTGCTATATATATCGATGGGCGACTAACCCGGCAATCGTCGTCCGGAGGGGGGAAGGCTATCATCTCGCCGGTCATATTTCTTTTTTTGCTTCTGCCTTCAGTGTGCCGTTTCCGTCCGCGTCGATCACGACCACATCCTTAGGAACCAGATTTCCTTCAAGAATGAGCCTTGCCGCAAGCGTGGTTACGTTTTTCTGAAGGAACCTCTTAAGCGGTCTTGCGCCGTACGCCGGATCAAAAGATCTATCAGCAACAAGCTCCCTGGCCTTTGGTGTAAGCTCTATGGAAAGCTCCTTCTGCGCCATAAGCCCGTTTATCTCATCCAGCTGCAGGTCAATGATAGCCGAGATATTCTCCTTCGTGAGCGGAGTGAACATGATTATCTCATCCAGCCTGTTCAGGAACTCCGGTTTAAACGCGCCGCGAAGCTCTTCCATCACCTCGTCAGCCGCGCTCTCTTCTATCTGTCCGTTCTCATCTATCCCGTCCAGAAGATACGATGAGCCTATGTTGGAGGTCATGATCAGGATCGTGTTCTTAAAGTCCACCGTGCGGCCCTGAGAATCAGTTATCCGGCCGTCGTCCAGCACCTGTAAAAGCACATTGAACACATCCGGGTGAGCCTTTTCAATCTCATCAAAAAGCACTACCGAATACGGTTTTCTCCTTACAGCCTCTGTAAGCTGGCCGCCCTCATCATACCCCACATATCCCGGAGGCGCACCGATAAGTCTGGATACGCTGAATTTCTCCATATATTCCGACATGTCTATACGCACCATGCTGTTCTCATCATCAAACAGCGCCTGCGCCAGAGCCTTTGCAAGCTCAGTCTTGCCCACACCGGTAGGCCCCAGGAAGATGAACGAGCCTATCGGCCTGTCGGGTTCCTTGATCCCGGCCTTACTTCTCCATATAGCGTCCACGACCTTTTCCACAGCCTCGTCCTGACCGATGACCCTCTTATGAAGGATATCACTCAGGGATAATATCTTGGCGCGTTCTGTTTCATTCAGCCTGGAAACCGGGATGCCTGTCCACCGCGATACTATCCTTGCGATCTCCTCGTCTGTCACATTCTGCCTTACAAGTGAAAGGTCTGCAGCTTTTATCTTCTTCTCTTCTTCCTCCAGCTCTTTCTGAGCCCCGGGAAGCTGGCCGTATTTTAGCTCTGACAGCTTCTCAAGATCATACTCTCTTTCCGCGATCTGTATCTGGTTGTTAAGGTCTTCTATCCTTTCGCGGATAGCGGAAAGCTTTTCTACCGATGCTTTTTCATTTTCCCACTGCGCTGTTTTGTTCGTATATTCATCTTTTAATTCGGCATGCTCCTTCTGCAGTTCCTCAAGACGTTCCCTGCTCAGATTATCCGTTTCCTTCTTAAGCGCCGTCTCCTCTATTTCAAGCTGCATCACCTTGCGTCTCAGTTCGTCCAGCTCTGTCGGCATGGAGTCAAGCTCGGTCTTTATCATGGCGCACGCCTCATCAACGAGGTCTATGGCCTTATCCGGGAGAAAGCGGTCTGTTATATACCGGTCCGAAAGCACTGCCGCGCTTACCAGGGCCGAATCCGTTATCTTCACTCCATGGAAAACCTCATATCTTTCCTTGATACCCCTTAAGATGGATATCGTATCTTCAACCGAAGGCTCATCAACCATCACCGGCTGGAACCTTCTTTCCAGCGCAGGGTCTTTTTCTATGTATTTGCGGTACTCATCCAGCGTGGTCGCTCCGATACAGTGGAGCTCGCCCCTTGCAAGCATGGGCTTTAGCATATTGCCCGCGTCCATGCTGCCCTCTGTTTTTCCGGCACCGACTATGGTGTGGAGTTCATCAATGAAAAGAAGTATCCGGCCGTCGCTTTCCTTCACTTCCTGAAGAACCGCCTTAAGACGTTCCTCAAACTCCCCTCTGTATTTCGCGCCCGCTACCAGCGCGCCCATATCAAGCGAGAACACCGTCTTGTCCTTCAGCCCTTCCGGCACATCACCCTTTACTATCCTCTGCGCCAGACCTTCCACCACAGCTGTCTTGCCGACACCGGGCTCGCCTATCAGGACAGGATTGTTCTTTGTCTTTCTGGAAAGTATCCTGATGACATTTCTTATCTCCGCGTCTCTGCCTATCACCGGGTCGATCTTCTGCTGCCTTGCCTTATCCACAAGATCCGTGCCGTATTTTTCCAGCGCTTCATAGGTTGCTTCCGGATTGTCTGTCGTTATCTTCTGGTTGCCTCTTACAGTTGAAAGCGCCTTTAGGAAGGTATCTCTGTCTATCCCGTATGTCCTGAAGAGCTCCTTCACCTCCTTGTTGCCCTTTTTGAGCATCGACAGGAAGATATGCTCCACGGAAACATAGTCATCGCCCATAACTTTGGCCTCATCCTCCGCGGAAAGGAGCACATCGTTTAAGCTCGCGCTTATGTGCTGCTGCCCGCCCTGCACCTTGACCTTCTTCCGGATCTCCGCTTCCACGGCTCCGGTGAAGTCATTTGCCTCAATGCCCATCTTTTCCACAAGCTTTGAGATAAGCGAGTCCTCCTGTGTCAGCAGGCAATATAGCATATGCTCACAGCCTATCTCCTGATTGCCGTGATCATTTGCCACCTTCTGGCAGTCGTTGACCGCTTCAATAGATTTTTGCGTAAATTTGCTGATATTCATGTATCATCACCTCTCTTCAGGTTTATTTTTCATATTTTTAGCACTCTCACCAAGAGGCTGCTAATGTTCTATGTGTACTATAACACCTGATATATACAATGTCAACATTAAAATGGACAGGGGATATCCCCTGCCCTCAATTCCGCTTTCCGGTCTTCGTCTGAAAATATTTTTCTATACTATGCTCATCGCCGCATCATAACCTGCTCTGACCGCATCTGCCACCTGACCGGTCTTTGCGGCGTCTCCGATAACATCAACCGGGATATCACCCGCCAGGGCTTTTAACTGTTCCACTGTGTCTTTGTTGGAAACCGCTCCCGTGGCAAGGATAACGGTATCTGCCATCAGCTTCATTTCCTCACCTTCAAATTTTATCCTGACACCGTCTTTTTCTATCTCAAGCATTTCAACGTTCAGCACCTGTGTGATGCCGCGCTTGTCCATTTCATCCAAAAGAGCATTCCGGTAATACCCTGTGGTAGTCTTGGCCATCTTATTACCTCTTATTACTACCGTAACCGTTCTGTTATGCCTTGCCAGATGACAGGCGCATTCGCACGCAGCTAGTCCTCCTCCCAGGAAGATCACCATCTTACCTATCCTGCCAAGACCGTAATATGCCTCGAGCGGATGGATGGCATATTCCGCACCCGGGATATCCGCCTTGACCTCATATCCGCCTGTAGCTATCACTATCCGGTCCGGCGCCTCCTTTTCTATCAGTTCTTTTGTGAGCGTACTCCCGGTTATCACTTTTGTTCCTGATTCATATACTTCTCTTATAAGAAGGTCTTTAAAATTCTTTAGGTCTGTCTTGTCCTCGTCCAGATCCATAAAGTTTACCGTTCCGCCAAGCCTCTGTGATATCTCGACAAGCGTTACAAAATGTCCGCGCTTTCTTGCCGTTATCGCCGCCTGAAGTCCTGCGGGACCCCCTCCGACTATCATCACTTTTTTCTGTTCCGTGGGGACAGACATCCTGTCAGGGTAGCTGCCAAAACCGCTCTCCGGATTAATAGCGCACCTTCCCATTGACGACGGGAGCATCTTTTTCACCCACTCCGGATCCTTGAGCTTCTCCTCCATGGGCATATCCGTCGGGTGTTCCGAAAATCCGGGATAGCAATGGAAGCATCTTACGCACTTCCTTATGTTATCCTCTCTCCCCGTAAGCGTCTTGAGCGGAAAATACGGATCAGCGAAACACTGTCTTCCCAGCTCGACAATATCCGTGTTACCGGAAGCAATTGCCTCCTCGCACTGACCGGGGTCATTAAATCCTCCTACAACCGCTATAAGCGACTTGCTTACATTAGCTTTTATCTGACCTGCAAACGTCACGTTGACTCCGTGCGGATCAAAGAAATCCGAAAAGGTATTTGTCCTGTTTCCCAGATCCTTGATGCCTGTTGACACCTGAATGATGTCCGCCATTCCGTCTATTTCCCTGCAAAAGCCTATGGTATCTTCTATTGTCATGGCTTCCGGCTCATCAACTCCGTCTTCCGCCGATATCCTCAACTCAAGTATCATATCCTCGCCCATTCCCCTTCTGCATGCTTCAAGCATTCTCTTCGGGAAACGCGAGCGGTTTTCTATGCTGCCTCCATACTCATCATTTCTGTGATTGGTCCTGTTTGAAAGGAACTGGTGTAACAAAAAGCTGTGACCGCCGTGAAATAATATACCGTCAAATCCGCATCCCCTGGCAAAGCGCGCCGCGATCTCCATGTCACGCTCAAGCTTTTGCATATCGGCCTCGTCCATTGCCTTTACCTTTACGCCGTCATGTCTTACAAATTCATCAGGGCCTATCGGATTGTCGCTGATAGCCTCCGCGCCTTCGTGGCAAAATTCTATGAACGCGAGCGAGCCGTGTTTTTTTATCCTGTCGGCATACTCTTTTATCATATCAAAGTCCCGCCCCTCATATCTTTCATAATCTATCGGCCGGGCAACAAAAAGCGCTATGCCATCATCAAAGTTTATGCAGGTCTCTCCGGTAGCTACAGCGGCAAAGCCTCCCTTTGCCCTGTCCTCTACCATACGATACGCGTTTTCAGCCATCTCAGGTTCATTAAAAATGCTGTGGGCAAACATCGTTGGCGCGGCCACCAGCCGGTTTTTGTATATCTTCCCCCTTACGCTTACAGGCGCAAACAGATTCGGGTATTTTTCTGCTCCGTATTTAAAGTCCATATCGCCACTCTCCTTTGTATTCTTTTAAAATAATATACTACAGCGCACTGTTTCTGCAATTATCAATTAGAGGCATTTTCGTTTCACCAAATAGATGTTATGTTGAATAAAAGGAAACTTATTCGCCGCAGCTTTGAGTTTTAGTCAAACAAAACCATGAAAGGAGAATATT
>JAZRZO010000062.1:0-1903 GCA_045601405.1 Lachnospiraceae bacterium
TAATCGGCAACTGTACCTCCGTCAGCCAATCGCTTACTGATTCTTTGTTCCAGATTCCATCTATGTAGCTCTCTCTTGCAAGACCTGCTACCTCATATCCGTTCTTTTCGGCGTACTCCATGATGTAAGCATACGCTTCACCGATATTATCGTAAGCCCCTTTGTGGTAGATGCTTAACACCTTCGCCGCCGGGAGCGTTCGGAACTTGATGTGTCCATTTTCCTTTCCGAAAGCGGTGACTGCCTCATTATGGCGGATACGGATATCTGTCTCCTTGTACTCTCCGTCAAGGTATTCCCAGAACTCGTAGGGCGGCTCCGCGCATTTCAGCTCCGGATTAAGTTTAAGGCACTCCTGTCCGACCGACGGGATCCACTGCATACAGTCTGAATACTTGTGAAGCACCGTCTCCGATGAGTACACGATCATCTCAGGAATTTCTTTTACTGTTACCTGATACTTCATTTCTTTTCCCTCCAGAATAAATTCTATGACGGAAAGCTGAACCTCTGTATTTGCCTTAAGTTTTTTAAGACTTTCTGCTTTTTCGGATAAAATCCTGCCCACATCTTCTCCGGAAAAGATGCTTTTAATCTCTTCAATGCTAAGCCCGAGGTGCCTGTACCATTTGATTTTTGCCGCTGTTTCAAGCTGAGAAGTTTCATAAAAACGATACCCGGTCCATTCGTCAACGGATGCCGGCGTCAGAAGTCCTTCTTTTTCATAAAACCGCAGGGCTTTGACTGTCGTGAGCGACAGCTTGGAAAATTCTCCGATTTTGAGCATGATACAGACTCCTTTCCTTCACAAGTAAGAGAATAGCTTATCCTCTAAGGGGAGAGTCAAGAGAGGAAATAAATATTTTTTCAAAACTGGTCAAAGTTTATCGGGCGGTGTTGTTATCTGCAAATGCCGCTTTATATAACGGCAGTATTCGCTTGATAAACACAGTCAGACCGACGATAAACAGCGCGCCAAATAAGATTCTTGCGATAACCTCCGGGAGTAACAGACGGATACCGTTCATATCTCCACCACCGAAGAAGCCGCAAAGCACACTCAAATAGAGCGGATCAAGCAATAGCATGATAATCGTTATGTAATAAAAAGCTGCTTTGACGACTTTGCTTTTGATCTGACAGATATTCGGTGCAAGCAGTGTCAGAAGGACAGCGGCAATCAATGTGCATACGACTCCGGCTATGCAGAAGATGCCCATCTGCAAATCAGTCATCTGTGCGGTGGCAACATCTACCTGCATACCGAGTCCTAAAAATTTCACCTCTTTGAAAACGCCCATACAAAGAGCGGTGATTAGATGCGCACCCTCGTGGATCAGGTAATAAGTAAGCACCGCTGCAATCAAACCAATATACTGTCTTATTCTTTTATTTCCCATTATAAGATTCCTCATCAATTACTACTTATACATTCCTGCGTCAGCTGCTCGTTCAGGTACTCATTTTTTCGGAAATGTTACCGAAAACCGGCTTCCGCATCCGAGGGTGCTGTCAACCGATAATGTCACGCCGATAAGCTTTGCCGCCTTCTTTGACAGATACAGACCGAGTCCGCTGGATTTGGCATCGGCTCTGCCGTTATTTCCGGTATAGCTTTTTTCAAAAATGCGCGGAAGATCGGCTTTGCTGATACCGATACCTGTGTCGGAAACGGTCAGCGTTTCACCGCAGACTTCCACCGTCACCTTTCCGCCGTTCGTATATTTGACCGCATTGGAAATATACTGTTCCAAAATACAGAACAGCCATTTTTTATCGGTAATTATCTTTTTCCGGGTCGGTGAATATTCCAACTTGATCTTCTTTGCAATAAACTGCGAAGCGTATTTCCGCAGTGTTTCCCGGATCAGTTCATCAAGCGGATACTCTTTTATGACAAGAT
>JAZRZO010000063.1:0-1176 GCA_045601405.1 Lachnospiraceae bacterium
TTGTTCTTTGATCGCATAAAGAAGTTTTGCGGTTATAATCCGCAATTCATATTGCATTTGTCAATAAATTGCGGTATACTATATCCGAATGGAGGTGCCTGATATGATTGATAGACCCTTATATGTAGATAAAATCATGGCTTATGCCGATACGCCCTTCGTAAAGATCCTGACCGGTATTCGTCGCTGCGGTAAGTCTACCATTCTGAAAATGATTATGGGAAAGCTCCGCACCGAACGTAATATTCCGGAAGATCAGATTGTCAGTTATCGCTTCGATTCCATGGAGTACGAAGATATGACTGCAAAGCAGATGTATCAGGAGCTGAAAGGTCGGATCGTTCCCGGCAAAAAGACCTATTTCTTCCTGGATGAAATGCAGGAAATTAAAGGCTGGGAAAAAGTTGTTAATTCCCTTGCCTCGGATTATGATGTGGATCTCTATGTGACAGGCTCCAATTCCCGGATGATGTCATCCGAGATAGCCACCTATCTGACCGGTCGGTATGTGGCTTTCCGCATTTATACACTATCCTTCCGGGAGTATCTGACATTCAAGCAGCAGTATGCAGCGCTCGATAACATACACAAGGAGTTTGCAACCTACGTTCGTCTGGGCGGCTTCCCCGCGACACATTTGCAGGCATATGGCCAGGATGAAATCTATACGATCGTCCGGGATATTTACAACTCCACTATTTATTCTGATATCGTCAAGCGTAATCAGGTGCGCAAGATCGATCAGCTTGAGCGGGTCGTCCGCTACACCTTCAACAATGTCGGCAATACTTTCTCCGCAAAAACCATATCTGACTATCTGAAAGCAGAACACCGGTCTTTGGACAACGAGACCGTATACAGCTATCTGGAAAAATTGGAGAAGGCCTACCTGCTCCATCGGTGTTCCCGCTATGATCTTCAGGGCAAGGAGATCCTGAAAACGCAGGAAAAGTTCTATCTTGCGGATACTTCCCTGCGGTACAGCGTGCTTGGCTATAATGATGACACCGTAGCAAGCAGCCTGGAAAACGTGGTCTACCTTGAACTGTGCCGCCGCGGATACACTGTTTACATCGGAAAGACCGGAGACGGTGAAGTGGACTTTGTTGCCACCCGGCAGAACGAGAAAATTTATGTGCAGGTGACCCAGCGCATTGAGTCCGAGAAAACCGAGAA
>JAZRZO010000064.1:0-1226 GCA_045601405.1 Lachnospiraceae bacterium
TTCACCGCATCATTGATCTGCTTCTCTGTTATTCCGAATGCCGAGAGTATCTTCCTCTGCTTCGCCGTCAGTCCATACCTTCGTATATATTTCCCGCTTCCGTCCTTCACGATATTCACTCTCTCAAGTTCCCTTATCGCAGCAGGTACCGTAAAGTTTTTCTTATCCTTTCCGCTTATCTCCTTTAACCTGCGGAAGATTTCGTTACGTACTATACTTGCTATAAATACTACATGTGTCTTTGCTTCAAGTGATTTCTGCGTATGCACCCTGTATGTATCGTACTCAAGTCCGCTCTTAAGGCTCATGAACATCTTCTCCGCAGAGTCTCTCCGCCTGTATATATCCAGTGCTTCTGAAGCTGTCATTTCCTTTGATGTCACGATCACAAAGAATCCGTATCTTTCTGCAAGTTCCTCTATCTTCTTTTCGTCCCGCTTGTATGATTTCAGATATCCATACTCATCAAACTTAAGCCTGAACAGTTTCTTATATGCCAGAAGTTCTTCTTCCTTCCTGAGTTTTCCGTCTGTCTTCTTTTCAAGCTGTTTTTCTTTTTCGATGATTGAATCAAGAAATCTGTTGCGTTCCTCGCCTGCTCTTACGTTGTCATAATAGATGTGGAAATATCTTACCGCAGTACTGTCTCCTATCGTCCCTTCCTTAGTCATACCGTAGACTTCATGTTCCGGAAGATAATACTTCGGTTTCGTCATTAGCGGCAGCATTGCTTCCTTGATCTTATCCTTTACGAGCTTTGAATCCGTCTTTATCATCATGAGAAATTCATATCCGTTCTTATCAAAGTAGGTTATGTTCCTCTGGCTGAAATATCCTCTATCCAGGATAAGACCGATATGCGTATAGCCGTATTTCCTGGCCTTATCCACCATCCATCTGCACTGGCTGTTGTCTATGATGCTTCCCGGGTACAGTTCATAGAAAAGAGGTGTCGCGTCCTTATGATCTATTGCGTAGCTTATGTTTACCTGCTCCAGTTCATCGTTATCCTTTGCATGACCGTACTCTCCGAATTCTATCCCTTCTGCTCTGGTGCTCATGTTGGTAGAGTCATAGCTTATATATATGCTGCTCTTATCGGGACGGATATCATTCCATCCATCCAGGAACCTGTCGATCTCCCTTACACGTATCTTTTCTTTCAGGAAGCCGCTTACCTGTGTATCGTCATAATTCTTCTGAGATGTTGTAAGATGTTCCCACTC
>JAZRZO010000065.1:0-1060 GCA_045601405.1 Lachnospiraceae bacterium
CAGGCTTTCCCAAAACCTTTCTACTATCTCTTAAGATACACGTTGCAGTCCGAACCCCATAGTGCACGCACTAAGGTTTGGGCTCTTCCGCTTTCGCTCCCCGCTACTCACAGAATCGATTTTTCTTTCTCTTCCTCCGGCTACTTAGATGTTTCAGTTCACCGGGTTCCCTTCCATAACTTATGTATTGGGTTATGGATACTTGAGGTTTGCTCAAGTGGGTTTCCCCATTCAGAAATCTGCGGGTCATAAGATATTTGCTCCTTACCGCAGCTTTTCGCAGCTTATCACGTCTTTCATCGGCTCTTAGTGCCAAGGCATCCACCCTACGCTCTTTCTTGCTTAACTTCTGTTAAACGTTCTCCACATATACGTAGCGTTGTATATGTTTCCTTCTTTTGTTATCTCTCGATAACTCCCTATCTGTATTTTCTACAGACGCGTCGTAAATTTCTTTACTATAGGATATGTTTTTGATGTCTTGTTAAATAATAAATGGCTTATTATTTCATCTCTGTATGAAGTTCTCAAGGTACACCGGATGTCGAATGTCTCACGTACTCTGCTGTACTGCACTCTCTATCCTGACTGTTTTTGAACAGTCATATCATGGAAGAATTCTTTCTTCCATCCTATCACTATTCAAATCGATTATTTTCTTTTTAAATTCGGCAGCCACCTACTTTCCCACACAGTTGCCCATGCAGTATCCTCGGCCGGGTAAGGCTTAACCTTCGTGTTCGGGATGGGTACGGGTGTTTCCCTTATCCGCATCGCCACCGAAAAATTTTTGTTATTCACTTTCTTTAATTGAGTGATAACTCAACAACAAAACAACCCTTACTTCTTCTTCCTTAGAAAGGAGGTGATCCAGCCGCACCTTCCGATACGGCTACCTTGTTACGACTTCACCCCAGTTATCGAACCTGCCTTCGGCAGCTCCCTCCTTGCGGTTGGGTCACTGACTTCGGGCATTTCCAACTCCCATGGTGTGACGGGCGGTGTGTACAAGACCCGGGAACGTATTCACCGCGACATTCTGATTCGCGATTACTAGCGA
>JAZRZO010000066.1:0-68621 GCA_045601405.1 Lachnospiraceae bacterium
GAGAAAACGTACATATCGACAGGAGGCAAGGGACCTTTTAGGGCATCCGTTGCAGACGAAAGGGGCCTTCAACAAGGAAGGACAGGGATCATTGAGGGATGAGAAACCGCTTTTATGTTCCATGCGGTGATGTTTGACCTCGTAGGAGATAGTCGTTGGGTCTTTGCCAAGAAGCCGGGCAATGTCTTTGAAAGACATTCTTCTGTTCAGACATTCCTGGATCTCAGTACGGTCTTCAGGAGTAAGGTGTTTGTTCTTCTTAGGATTGGATTTGTTTGTCATAGGATTGTACCTCCGTAAAAATATTTGGGATGATTTCCCAAGGTAAATCCTACGACAATAGATTTCCCAGAGTAAATCCAACTTTAATTTCTACTGTGGGATTTACTTTGGGAATTTACTGGGGAATACAGTGAGGGGCGTACTTTAATCCGGGGGTTCACCATGACCCGGATGTATGATATAATTCTTTACTTGGAAAAAGTAATAAGAGGTGAAAATATGTCTTTGGAATTATCAGAGAAAGCATTAAGAGTAAAGCCTTCGTCCACGCTCGAGATCACGGCAAGAGCCAAGGAAATGAAGATGCAGGGTAAGGATGTGGTCAGCTTCGGCGCAGGTGAGCCGGATTTTAACACACCGGAAAATATTTGCATTGCAGCAAAAAGAGCTATTGATGACGGCTTCACTAAATATACTCCGGCTTCGGGGATAATGGAATTGAAGGAAGCCTTATCGAAGAAATTTAAACATTTCAATAATATCAAATATGAGCCGGAGCAGATTGTTATCTCAAACGGAGGCAAACATTCCCTCACCAATGTATTCAGCGCGATCATTAACGAGGGTGATGAGGTTATCATTCCATCTCCTTACTGGCTCAGCTACCCGGAGATCGTAATGCTCGCGGGAGGAAAGCCTGTGATAGTAAGGACGGAAAAGTCCAATTCATACAAGATAACAGGTGATGATCTTGAAAAGGCTTTTACCAGTAAAACCAAGGCTTTGATATTAAACTCACCAAACAATCCGACAGGAATGATATATTCAAAGAATGAGCTTCAGGTAATAGCGGATTTCGCCGTTAAAAACGATATATATGTTATTTCCGATGAGATATATGAGAACCTTTGCTATGGCGAGGAAAACCTGATAAGTATTGCTTCTCTGAACGATGAGATATATAAGAGAACGATAACTGTTAACGGACTTGCGAAGAGCTATGCAATGACGGGCTGGAGGATTGGATATACCGGCTCTCCGCTCGAGATCGCAAAAGTGATGGGGAGTGTTCAGTCTCATCAGACCTCCAATCCAAACTCTATCGCCCAGAAAGCCGCGCTGGAAGCTATCAGCGGTGACCAGACCCGTGTAAGAGAGATGAACGCGGCATTCGATGAAAGAAGAAAATTCATCTATGAAAGGTTATGCGATATCGAGGGTCTTTCCTGTATCGAGCCTATGGGCGCGTTCTACATTTTTGTTGATGCTTCTGAACTGATCGGGAAAAAGTATAAAGGCACTGCCATAACAAGTGCGGCGGATATCGCCAGATTTCTTATAGAGGATTTCTTCGTCGCAATTGTCCCCTGTGCTGATTTCGGCTTCCCTGACCATTTCAGGCTGTCGTATGCTATAGGTGTAAGCGCGATCGATAAAGGGATGCACCGTATCAAAGAGTTTTGCATGAGTTTAACCGACTGAGCGCGGGGATCATATAATGGTACAGAAGTTTGAAAGGTTTGGAAGAAAGCTTGTTTATACGGGGATAAGGCTCAGGATATATCAGGATGAGCTGAAAACACCATCCGGAAGGATAGTGAAGTGGGATCATATAGCGCACCCGGGCGCCGCGGCTGTTGTTCCGGTCACAGATGACGGGAAGATCATTATGGTAAAGCAGTTCAGGAACAGTCCTGACAGGATAACTCTTGAGATCCCGGCAGGCGGCAGGAATACAGACGAAGACTTTCTTGACTGCGCAAAAAGAGAGCTGGAGGAAGAGTGCGGCTACAGATCGGATGATCTTGAGTTTCTCATATCTGTTGATACAGAGATAGCATTTTGTAATGAGCAGATAGATGTGTTCGTGGCAAAGAATCTGATACCGTCAGTACAGAACCTTGATCCGGATGAATATATCGACCTGGTTGAGATGGAGGTTGATCAGCTGGAGACAATGATCTTTGACGGCACGATCAAAGACTCAAAGACTATTTCAGCTATTCTTGCGTATAAAGAAAAGTATTTAAATAACTGATATTTACTTTTCGATGAAGATGCCCGATAATATGGCACAAAGCGGAAACGCTTTAATAAAAGAATAATAGGATATAAACTGCGGATGTGGCGGAATCGGCAGACGCACCAGACTCAAAATCTGGCGGTGGCAACACCGTGAGGGTTCAAGTCCCTCCATCCGCATAAAAAACAACACGCGTGCCGGTGGCACGTGTGTTGTTTTTTAAGTTGGGCAGGAGGGACTTGAACAAGGAGAATACGAGCACGCAAGTGCGAAGTATCCGACGTGGCCTGAAAGGGGCGAAGCCCCGGAGGAAGTCCCTCCATCCGCATTGGTAAGAGCACTTAGGTGGCGGCAAACCGAAGGCGCAGGCGGTACCTTACGTGCGAACCATACCGGGCCCTTAACGAGCATAAGCGAGTTTAGTAGCCCGGTGCAAAAAACAACACGCGTGCCGGTGGCACGTGTGTTGTTTTTTAAGTTGGGCAGGAGGGACTTAAATATCACGTTTTTTTGTCCTCGAATCGTGTTATAATCAGAAAAACATTTCATGGAGATCGATCGTGAAGATACCGGAGCTGTTAAATGACAAAAACATATTGATCTGGGGATACGGCCGCGAGGGCAGATCCACAGAGAAGTTTATTAATTCTCACTGTAATGTCGCAAGCCTTGAAATATTTGAGGGCAGTCAGGATGAGGTGGATGACGGCAAATACGACCTTATCATCAAAAGCCCCGGGATAAATGTTGAATACTTCGCACCTAACTACACATCACAGACCGGTCTTTTCCTTATGGAATTCAGGGACAGAACAATAGGAATAACCGGGACAAAAGGAAAGAGTACAACGTCAACCATGCTTTACAAGGCATTGCAGGCTGGTACATCAAAAAAAGTCTTTCTTGTCGGCAATCTGGGATATCCCTGTCTTGATCATTATGACGAGATAGACGACAACTCAATAGTTGTCTATGAAATGTCGTGCCACCAGCTTGTAAATATAAGCATATCACCGCATATAGGTGTTTTCCTGAATCTCTATGAGGATCACCTTGATTATTATCATACGATGGAAAACTATTTTTCCGCTAAAAAAAATATCTGCGCCCATATGAATGAAGATGATATCTATATCTGCAGCGATGAGGTTCCGCCGGTGAAAACAAGAGCAAAAACCATCATCATTCCCCTTAAGGAGGAACGCAGCTTTGATATGCGTCTTCCGGGTGATCACAACCGTTTTAATGCGGACGTGGTCTATCGGATAAGCACAAAGCTGTTCAACTGTGATGAAGCTGCGGTGCTTAAGGAGATATCGGACTTCAACGGATTGCCTCACCGCCTTGAACATATAGGTTGTATTGACGGAGTGGATTATTATGACGACTCGATATCCACTATTCCGGAGGCCACGATACAGGCGATAAAAAGCATACCGAATGTAAAAACAGTGCTTATAGGAGGTATGGACAGAAACATAAACTATGACATACTGATAGATCATATAAAAAAAGAACAGGGGATAAATTACATATTCTCATATGCATCCGGGCTAAGGATATACAACGAGGTATCCGGCTTTGATAACTGCCATTATACAGATGAACTGGAAGCTGCAGTTGCTCTTGCCGAATCGATCACACCTGAGGGCTTTGCGTGTGTGCTTTCGCCGGCAGCCGCTTCATACGGACATTTCAAAAACTTTGAAGAAAGAGGAGACGCGTTCAAGCGTTACGTTTTAAATGGATAAAGACAGAACATCGATCGTATTCACAGGCGATATTGGATTTGATCATTATATGGACGGAAAGTGGAAGGACGAAGCTCTTATCTCACAGGATGTCCTGTCCTTTCTGAATGATGCTGACCACGTTGTCGCAAATATTGAAGGGCCCGTATGCAGCCTGGGGCTGCAGCCGCTCGAAAACTCAGTGATCGATATGATGCATATGATAGATCCTGAAGCCGTGGCTGTGTTCAGGAAAATGAACGCGGATATATGGAATATCAATAACAATCACATCATGGACGCGGGAGAGGCAGGCGTTATCGAAACAATAAAAGAAGCCGGTAAATGCGGCGCGGTTACCATAGGAGCAGGAAAAAACATAGAGGCTGCTTCAAAGCCGTTTATCCTGGAGGAGGCCGGGGGCATAGGGATGCTATCCGTAGGCTACAGGCGAGGCTGCAAACCTGCCGGGGAAAACAAGGCAGGCTGCCTTTTATGGAATGAGATGGAGCTTGTTGAAAAAAGGATAAAAGAGATAAAAGCCATATGCCGCTGGTGTGTAGTAATATCCCATGGAGGGGAGGAGTTCACCTCGCTTCCAAACCCTTATACCAGAGACCGATATATGAAATACCTGGATATGGGCGCTGACATCATTGTGTGTCACCATCCGCATGTTCCGATGAACTATGAGAGGGTCGGCGATAAGGTGATATTTTATTCTCTTGGTAACTTTATCTTTGACACCAACTACCAGCGGGCGCAGTTTAATACAGAAAAAGGAGTATTGCTGCGGCTGGATATAGACGAGGAGGGCTATTCCTTTGAAGCTGCAGGTATATTGATCGACCGTGAAAATGAGCGCATTATAAAGGATGAACTCCCCGATATATTTACGGATGTGCCGGCCGATGAATATGAAAAGCTTCATCCGCTTGCGGCTAAGATGTTTATAGCGGCGACAAAAAGACAGCAGATATATCTTGATCCTGACAGATTTAAGAATGCCTCAGAGCAGGAATGGAAAGAGCATTTCTATGAACCGATGCGGAGCGGCAGGGTTCCCGGAGAAGCCCTGGACTTTCAGGTCATATGTCCTCTGGCGGAAAAAGAAAAAGAAGGGGCCTGGAAGGAAAGCAGACTGGATAAGGTTAAGGATTATATCCTAAAGCAGATGTAAAGCGGCAAACAGCTATTTAAAGGCTTTTGCCGCCTGAATGATGATGGAGGTGCGATCCTCGCGTTCGGCGCTTTCATATACAACGATATCCGGATCATATTCGTCGATCAGCTTCTTCATTTCCGGTAAATGGTCATTCCAGATAAAGATCGTCTCATAAAAGCTTTCGGCAATATCCTGAGTCAGATAGTCATGAAAATAGCTGTCGCTGAACAAAAGTATCCGTGTGGTGTTATCTGCAGTATTATTTGTAAAAAACTTGTTTCTGAAGTTATCAAAGCTGTCTGAGAGCTTTTCATCCGTTCTTACCGCGTTCTTGTCGATAAGCTTAAACACCTCTTCTTCATCAGGCTGGTGGATCGTGTTGAACAGAGTATATCCCACATCCTTTTTAGTGATATTAAAATCATCATCGGTAAGTAATCTGTAGTTAGCGTTGAGATCTTCATTTATGCTGTTCATAAGCATTTCATAGCCGATGCGTGAGCCTCTTCGGGTCCAGTGATTAGGGTCTCCCCATCTGCTGTACGTATTAAAGACTGGTTTTTGCCGTATCAGCTCATCCTTTGGAGATATTATATTAAGCTTCGGATACTGGCTAATATGTTCAATGAGAACATCTGTTTTTGAGCGGTCGCCATATTGGTTGACATGAGCAGGGAAGTATTCGGGATAAACAGATGATTTATCCCAGCACTGAAATATAAAAAAGGCTGCGCCTTCAGAGCTGATATGATCTTTTATGGCAATAAGGCTTTCGGCGTATTTATCCATGTGGTCTTCAGGATATATGTTTAAATGCTGGTAATCCCTGAAGTTTTCAGGCAGAAGATAATTAAGTTCACCCGAAGGCCCCAGATACATTGCCGTGCTTTCAGGGAATCTTTTAAACAGCCGGTAGTTTATATTAGCATTAACTATAAGAAGAAAGCTCCTGAAGCCGATATTATCATCTATCCATGCCTGCGTCTCTTCAGGGAAAAGCGGATTATACCTGCCGCCGGATATCAAAACAGGGGCAGGAGCCAGCATGCGGTGTTCCTCATAAGACACCACATCCTTTTTTCGGTTTATAAAAAAGAGCGGTATTGTGATCATTGCAAGAAAAAGCGCTATGAATATGATCTGCAGGGTCTTCTTAAACAAAGCATCCTCCTAAAATCTGAAATATATAAACGGGTTATACGACCCCGAAACTATCTGCATCACCGAAAAAGCAAACAACAGAAGCAGGACAGCATATTTTATTATCAAAAGCGGCTTTTCCGGAAACCTGGAATTTATGACCTTCATGAGCTTTTGCGGAAGAGATGTCGAAAACAGGATCCCCGCGATGATGATAAGCCCTGTCCACAGATCAATGTACCACAGGAATGTGAAGCCGGGGTGTTCGGGGGTTACCACACCGAACATAACACCCAGGTATTTAAGTGCGCTTGACATATCAGGCGCCCGGAAGAATACCCAGCCGGTATTTATGACAAGAAGAGCATATATCCTGATGAGTATTTTCAGTGGGGCAGATGGTTTTATATTTGTTTTTCTCTTTATAAGCCGTTCTATGATCACAAAAAAGCCGTGCCAGACTCCCCAGAACACAAAATTCCAGGCTGCTCCGTGCCACAGGCCTGTAAGCAGGAAAACGATCGCCAGATTCAGGTAAACATGTTTTTTGTTGCCGCCAAGGGGAATATAAAGATAGTCACGGAACCATGAGGAGAGGGATATATGCCACCTCCTCCAGAATTCGGACATATCAGATGCTGTGTACGGCAGGTTGAAGTTTTCCATAAAACGGAATCCGAACATCAGCCCCAGGCCTATTGCCATATCACTGTATCCCGAAAAATCAAAATAGATCTGAAGCGTATAGGCTATACTTCCCGTCCAGGCAACCAGTGCGGTATTTCCGGCAGCCCCCTGTGCCCATATCTGATCGACTATCAGTGCTGTCGTATTAGCTATGATCGCTTTTTTTGCAAGACCCGTGATAAACCTTTCTGCCCCGCGCGCAAAATCGTTGACAGTGGTGCTGCGCCGGTTTATCTGTTTTTCGATATCCTTATACCTTATGATAGGACCTGCTATAAGCTGGGGGAACAGAACTATGTAAAGCGCAAGTTTAAGGATGTTTTTCTGGACAGGAACATCCTCTCTGTATACATCAAACACATAAGACATCCCCTGGAATGTAAAGAAAGATATTCCTATGGGCAGGATGATCTCAGGCACAGATATATGAGATCCGGTGATATTGTTCGCTGTGTTCAGGAAAAAATCAAAATATTTGAAGTAGAAGAGAATGGCAAGATTTATGATAACGGCAGATATAAGTACCGCTCTTTTATTCTTCGGAAAGCGATCTATGAGAAAAGCCGAAAAGAAATTAACAAGGATATTCAGGATGATGATCCACAGGTATTCAAGCTGAAACCATGCAAAGAAAATAAGACTGGCAAATAAGAGCCAGTAGTTTCCGCCATGGTTCCTCAGTATATAATAACCCAGCAGTGTCAGCGGCAGAAATATGAAGATAAATAGGGTGGAGCTGAATACCATTATTTATAATAATCCAATATACAACTATATGTAGTTCCGGCAGTCTAAAAGGCAACAATATGCAGTATGATTTCTTTGCATCAATACTGTATTGTGTTAGTATAACGAAAATATGTATAATTATAACATATGGTGAGGTGAAATTATGCATTTAGTTTACGATGTGAGTGACAGTGTCAGAAGAAGCTGAAAAATAAAATATATTTGCCCTTTACTTTTTATTCTTTTATAATCAGAGTATGAAAGCAAGCAGACTGGAAAAGATCATTGAACTGATCTTAAAACATGATATAGAAACACAGGAGGAGCTTAGAAGGCTCCTCCTTCAGGAGGGATACAACGTCACCCAGGCTACTGTATCCAGAGATATCAAAGCCCTTAATCTTCAAAAGGTACAATCTGGAACCAGAAACAGATATATATATCCGGGAGATACAGATAAGGAAAACACTAAATATCTAAGGATATTCATGGATGGCTATGCCGGAATGGAGCAGGCCTCGAATCTTGTTGTTGTAAAGACTGTCTCCGGAATGGCTATGGCTGTTGCCGCAGCGCTTGATAATATGGGCTTTAGTGAGGTCGTGGGCACGATCGCAGGTGACGATACTATCATGTGCGCAACACGCTCCGCCTCAGAGGCTGAGAGGCTCCTGAAGAAGATCCGCGAACTGCTCGCAAAAGTCCAGTAGATATGCTTACAAATGTACACATTAAAAATCTTGCCCTGATCAGGGAAGCCGAGATAGACTTCAGTACGGGCTTAAATATTCTGACAGGAGAAACAGGCTCCGGAAAATCGATGATTATAGGTGCCGTTAACATCGCGCTCGGCGGAAAAGCCAGCAGATCCATGATCAGAAAGGGAGCTGATTACGCGATCATACAGCTGCAGTTTATCGACGGGCGCAAAGAGATCATGGATGTACTCGAAAAGCTTGATATCCCGGCTGATGGGGAGAATGTCATCATCACAAGGAAGATCACGCCGGATTCGGGCATAACCAAGGTAAATGGCGAAAACATCACATTAAATAATCTGAAAAAAATAACATCGCTCCTGGTGGATGTGCATGGTCAGCACGAGCACCAGTCCCTTTTAGACACCTCGAAACAGCTTGCCATAATAGACAGGTTTGCGGGGGGCGAGGCAGCTGCGCTCAGAGCTGAGCTGTTAAACGAATATGAGCATTATAAAGAACTTAAAAAACAGATGGTAGCATCCTTTAACATGGATGAGGCTTCATTAAAAAGAGAAACAGAGCTGCTGAAACATGAGCTTAATGAGATAACATCGGCAGCGCCGGCAGCAGGAGAGGATGATGCTCTTGAGGCTGAGTTTAAACGGCTGTCATCATCTGAAGAGATACTTTCTTCCGTAAACAGAGCAGGCTTTTTGGTCTGTGATGATGATACGGGAGCAGTGGCAAAAGTAGGAGATGCCCTTAAACATATCGGGGACGCGGTCGTCCTCGATGAAGAGCTTAAGGATATTAATTCTCAGCTTTTAGACGCAGACTCTCTGCTAAAGGATATAAGAACGTCACTGTCGGCATATATAAACGAAAATGCTTTTGATGAGGAACGTCTGGATGAAGTGCGTTCAAGACTGGATCTGATCAATCACCTGAAAAACCGATACGGCGGCAGCATCAGGGAGATAAATAAATATGCGAAAGAAGCGTCGGCCAGGCTTGAGAGCTTAGCTGACTATAATAAAAATAAAGACAAGCTGCTTTGCGGGATGAGAGAGAGCGCCGGAAGGCTTAATGAGATATCCAGAGAGCTGTCGGGTAAAAGACATACAGCCGCGGCGGAACTTGAAAAGCTGATAGTTTCAAACCTTATGGAGCTTAATTTTCCGGAGGTTGATTTCAGGATAGATTTCAACAGGACTGAAAAAATATCAGCAAACGGCTTTGATAAGGTGGAATTCCTTATCTCCATGAACCCGGGCGAGGCACCGGCGCCGTTAAGGGCTATCGCATCGGGAGGCGAGCTGTCAAGGATAATGCTCGCTCTTAAATGCTCCCTGGCTCAAAGCGACGGAATAAATACGCTTATATTCGATGAAATAGATACAGGGATCAGCGGAAGCACGGCTCAGAAGGTTGCAGAAAAGCTTAACGGGCTTGGCAGAAAATACCAGGTTATATGCATCACTCATCTTCCGCAGATAGCAGCCATGGGAGATCACCACTATAAGATCCGTAAATCAGTAGAGGAGGGGTCAACGATTTCCGGCATAGAAATGCTCGACGAAGAAGAGAGCATAAAAGAGATCGCAGGGCTCTTAGGGGGAGCAAAGATAGGCGGCGCGGCCTATGATAACGCTAAAGAGCTTAAGGCCCAGGCCCGGATGCTCAAGAGGTAGATTCCTGTATGCCGCTTATATCAGTTTCCGCGGACATGGAATAATTTTTATGATATATCACATAGCCGGGCTTTGCTCCGGCAGGCTTTTTAATGTGTTTCCTCTGAATATAATCAATCTCTACTTTCGCCGCGCCCTCAGCCTTTGAAAAGTGGGCAGCCAGGGATGCAGCCTCTTCAAATGCCTTGTCGGAGGGTTCATCTCCCGCTGTTTTTAATATGACATGTGATCCCGGAAGCTTCTTTGCGTGAAACCACCAGTCATTGCCGTCTGCCAGGGTAAAGGTGATATATTCATTTTGATAATTATTTTTCCCCACATATATATCGTGACCGTCTGAAGAAACATAGTGAAGAGGGG
Source organism: Lachnospiraceae bacterium (assembly GCA_045601405.1). Lineage (GTDB taxonomy): Bacteria > Bacillota > Clostridia > Lachnospirales > Lachnospiraceae > RGIG5612. Next base: position 10,449 of record JAZRZO010000066.1, read on the forward strand.
CTGATCTTAAACTCTTTGATCTCTTCTTCGCGTTTGACTGACCGCGGCTTTTTACATATCCTGTATCGATCATCTCTTTTTTTAGCTCGGCGATATCTGCCTCATCGCGAACGGTATCCAAAGAAGCGATGACTGACTCAAGATGATCTATCTCGGCCTTTGTGTCTTCTATCACCGTGCTCAGATTTTCAAATGTTCTCTTGAGTTTGGCATATTTTTCAAAATATCTTTTTCCGTTATCAACAGCAGAAAGAGTAGGGTCCAGCGGGATGGTAACAGGCTCACCGGTATTGTAATCAATGGATTCCATCTTTGTGGAACCGGCGGGAACATCATATCCGTATGCGGTAAGGAGCTCACCGTACAGCTTGTATTTATCTTTCTTTTTTGTGTCCTTTATCTGCTTGAGCTGGAGATCATATTTTTTATTATCCCGCGCAAGCAGAGTGTTGAGTATCTGCCGCAGGTCTGCTGTCTTCTGCCTCATTGATGTGTATTTCTGTCTTTTGGAATAATAATCAAAAAGAAGCCTTGATATGCTTTCGTACAGCTCGGTTTTTTTGCCCTTATATATGTTAAAGATAAAAGGACCGTAAAAAACCGGTTCTTCGTTCTTATACACGATGTTAGGACAGAAGCTTTCTTTTTTTAATCTATCCGTTATTTTACTCAGGCTGTCAAAAAGAGCATACGCCTCATCTCTGCTCAGAGAAGAAATTGGTCTGTCAGAGTCTATGCCGGCATTATAAGCTATCTCCTCGGAAACTACCGGGCTCAGTCCGGTGAGTGAGGTATAAAGAGCTTTTGCCATGCTTAATGAAGACGGCTTCATCATCAGTCCGCAAAATGCGGATCTGCTTATTTGCAGGGGGTTATCCTTATCTTCCGCAAACGGGATAAAATATTTCCTCCCGGGCAGAACTTCTCTTACTGAACTCATTGAGGATGAGACGTGTCTGATACTGTCAAGTATATCGTTTTCCGAGCGCAGAATGATGTTGCTGTGCTTTCCCATAAGCTCAACCGTCAGGGTGTGTATGCAGATATCCCCCATGTCGTTATAGTGCTCAACTTCAATATCGAGTACACGCTCTAACGAGGGCTGGGTAATCTTGCGGATCCTTCCGCCGGATAAGTGTTTGCGGAGAAGCATGCAGAAGGCCGGCGCGTTTAAAGGCGCGTTTTTTTTATTGTCAGTAAGATATATCATTGGAAGAGACGGGTCGGCGCTCATAAGAAGAAGACGGTCTTTGCCGTCGTTTTTTACGGTGATAAGGATCTCGTCCTTTTCAGGCTGTATTATCTTTGTGATCCTTCCGCCGCAGAGTTCGTTATTAAGTTCCTGTTTTATACAGGCGATAGTGCATCCGTCAAAAGCCATGAAGATAATATATGTTAATTGTTATTAGCAGTCAAATAATATATAATCATCAATAAACAAAAAAAGCAATCAAACCGCTATGTGATCTATCTTTACGTTCATTGTTTTTACACATACTGTAAATAAAATTATTGATCATTTGTTGTTTGGAGGGTGTATGAACGAATTAAATATCTTAATAGTCGATGATGAAGCAAAAATGAGAAAGATCGTAAAAGACTTCCTTGTAGCGAAGGATTATACGGTTCTTGAGGCTTCAAATGGTGAGGAAGCGCTTGATATAATCTACGACAGCAGCAATAAAACAGATCTGGTCATACTTGATGTCATGATGCCGAAAATGGACGGCTGGGAGACATGTAAAGAGATAAGAAAAATATCCAAAGTTCCGATCATAATGTTAACGGCAAAGGGTGATGAGACAGATGAGCTGCTGGGTTATGATCTTGGAATAGATGAGTACATAACAAAGCCGTTCAGTCCTAAAATACTTGTGGCAAGGATAGACGCTATCCTCAGACGGGCAAATAAGCTTAATGAAGAGGATATCATTACTGCAGGCAGGCTTGAGATCAATAAAACGTCGCATGTGGTAAAGGTGGACGGGAAAGAGGTTGAACTGAGCTTCAAGGAATTTGAGCTTTTATGCTATTTTGCCGAAAACAAGGGAATAGCCCTTTCAAGAGAAAAGATCCTGAACAGCGTCTGGAATTACGATTATTTTGGTGACGCCAGAACTATAGACACACATGTAAAGAAGATCCGCAGTAAGCTTGGCGACTGCGGAGACTACATAAAAACAATCTGGGGTATGGGGTACAAATTTGACGTATCTGAATGATCATAAATGAAAAGAACTTCTCTCCGGTGGAAGACCGTTAATTTTCTTTTTATCATGGTGGCTCTGGCCTTTTTTATCGGCATAATACTTTGTGTCGTTTTTTCCTCACATTTTTTCACCAACTATAAACAGAATAGGCTTAGGGAGCTTTTCATCCAAATGAACTCCGCGGAATACAGCGAAGAAAGCCGGTATGCGCTTATGGGATTCTGCGAAGCGAACAATATCACCCTTATGATAAAAGATACTGCCGGCAACAGGCTGTTTTCCTACGGTTATGCTGATTCACTGTCACAGCGCCTGGATGACATAATGTTTTCCCCGAAAAGCAGCATAAGCATGAATGACACTGTTACAGACAGCACAGATAACTATACACTTCTGAAGATGAGGGATAATGAGACCGGTAGACTGACATATATAGAAATGTGGGGGTTCTTAGACAGCGGTAATTCATTTATAGCAAGGTCATCCTTCAGCTCGATCCAGAATAATATTCGCGTAAGCCTTACATTTTTCGCCATAGTATGCGCGGTGATACTTATTGTGTGCGCAATTGCAATATATTTTATAATCGGATATTACTCAAAACCGCTTACACGTCTCGCGGCACTTACGCAGAAGGTCAATGAAGGGGATTTCAACACTAAATACGAATATAACCATTTAAGACAGGACGAGATCGGAGTGCTCGGAGCCAATATAAATGAAATAAGCGAGAAACTTGAAAAGAATATAGCGGAGCTCAAATCCACAAATCTAAACCTCGAGAATGAGCTGAAGGCAAAAACAGAGCTTGAGGAGGCAAGAAAAAAATATATGTCAGATGTCTCACATGAGCTCAAAACACCTATAGCCCTGATATCAGGATATGCGGAAGGTCTTAAAGAGGGGATATCGGACGACCCCGAAGACCGTGAATTTTACTGCGATGTAATAATCGAAGAAGCGGAGAAAATGAACATAATGATAAAGAGACTCTCCACCCTGAATCAGCTCGAGGACGGAAAGAGCGATGTCAATCTCGAACGCTTTGATGCCGTGCAGGTGGTTGACGGTTTTTTGAATACTATGTCAATGATAATAGAGGAGAAGGGCGCAAACGTTTATTTTAATAAAAATGCCACCGCATATGTCTGGTCGGATGAATTTCTTTTTGAGGAAGTACTGATGAATTATTTCAACAATGCGCTTAATCATATGGATGAGAGAGCCATGATCAAGATCAATGTTGAAAGCAGGGATGACAACAACACAAGAGTTACCGTTTTTAACTCCGGTGAAAATATTCCGGAGGATGAGCTTGAGAAGATATGGACAAAATTTTATAAGGTGGATAAGGCAAGGACAAGGGAGTATGGAGGAAGCGGACTCGGTCTTTCCATCGTCAAGGCAATAGCTGATTCCCTGAATAAAAAATGCGGAGTGGAAAATCTGCCCGATGGAGTGGCTTTCTGGATTGAGCTTGAGTCGGCGCAGGCACCGGCATATGCCGCGGATGAGGAAAAGCCTGAAGTTCAGAAGAGGTTAAAGCTATCAGAGCTTCCTGTATGGGGCAGAAGAGTAAAGATAGCCGGAAGATCAATCGGAGGGGCTGACAAGACAAAGATCATAGATAAAAAGACCATCAGAGGGCTGATTGATGAGCCCGCGAAGGGCAGGAGGGCAAGAAGAAAACGTGGCAGCGATAAAGAATGACTGGCTTGATGCGCTAAACGGAGAGTTTAAAAAGGATTATTACAAAGCGTTATACCGGAGGGTATCGGATGAATATAAAACAAAAAAGATATTCCCTCCGGCAGATGATATATTTAATGCTTTCCATTTCACGCCATTTGGCTCTGTAAAGGTGGTCATACTCGGACAGGATCCTTACCACAATGACGGACAGGCACATGGTCTTTGCTTTTCCGTTAATAAGGGTGTGGACATCCCGCCATCACTTGTAAATATTTATAAAGAGCTGAACACAGATATCGGATGCTCTATTCCGGGTCACGGGTATCTTAAAAAGTGGGCTGATGAAGGGGTGCTTCTGTTAAACACAGTGCTTACCGTAAGGGCACATGAGGCGAACTCACATAAAGGTCTTGGCTGGGAGGAGTTCACAGATGCCGCAATATCGGCTCTTAACCGGGAAGAGAGGCCGATGGTATTTATGCTCTGGGGAAACCCGGCAAGGGCAAAGAAAAAGATGCTTGATAATCCTAAGCACCTTGTCCTTGAAGCCGCGCACCCGTCGCCGCTGTCTGCTCGCAGAGGCTTCTTCGGATGCAGGCATTTTTCCAAATGTAATAACTATCTGATACTTAACGGTGAGGATCCCATAGACTGGCAGATAGTCTGATATCAATTTTTTTTCAGATTCTTCTTTGCAGTTGCAAGCATAAGTTTGATCCTGTTAAGCTGGTTGACATCCGAAGCGCCGGGGTCATAATCTATTGCCACGATATTCGCATCCGGGTTATTGTTCCTGATGGATTTTATAACGCCTTTTCCAACAACATGATTGGGAAGACAGCCAAAGGGCTGTACGCAGATAATATTGGGAACACCGCTGTGGATCAGATCCATCATCTCACCGGTCAGGAACCATCCTTCGCCTGTCTGGTTTCCGAGAGAGACATAATCCTTAGCAAGACCGGCTGTATATTCTATCTCCACCGATGGTACGAAGTGCTTGCTTTTCCTCAACTCTATATTAGCCTGTTTTCGCAAATATTCGATAAATCTTATCCCGAGAGTCGCGATCATTGATTTATGCAGACCATCGCTGTAGTTGTCCACCTTGAAATATGAATTATAAAGACTGTAAAGGAGGAAATCAATAAGATCAGGCGTAACGGCCTCGGCGCCCTCCTTTTCCAGAAGTGTTACTATATCTTTGTTTGCCATCGGCATATATTTCACAAGTATCTCGCCGACGATACCTACACGCGGCTTAATGATGCTCTTGCGCGGCAACTCGTCAAAATCTTTTACTATGCCTTTGATGAGCTTTTTAACTGCCTGTCTGGAAAATGAAGTGTTTTCAATAGAATCCTTTACCAGTTTATTCCATTTTTCATACAATCCGTCAGCGCTGCCGGGTATATCCTCATATGGTCTTGTGGCATAAAGAACTTTCATAAGAACATCCCCAACAACTACAGCGTAAAGCGCTCTGCGAAAAAGCGCGGGAGTGACCTTGAAACCGGAATTTTTTTCAAGCCCGATGCTTAAGGATATTACCGGTATATGCTCCATGCCGGCTTTCTTCAGAGCCCTTCTTATAAACCCTATGTAGTTTGAAGCACGGCAGCCTCCGCCGGTCTGAGTGATAAGTACAGCAGTTTTGTCCAGGTCGTACTTGCCGCTGTTTAAGGCATCCATCATCTGTCCGACAACGATGATGGACGGATAGCAGGCATCGTTATTAACGTATTTAAGGCCGGAGTCCACCGCGCTTTTGTTGTCATTATCAAGGATAACAAAATTATATCCCTCTTTGCCAAAGGCCGACTGCAGCAGATCAAAATGTATAGGAGCCATCTGAGGCGCGAGAATCGTATATTCGGGACGCATCTCCTCCGTGAACTCTACACGGTCTATAGCTGAAGATACGATCTTCCTCTTTTCAGAAGCTCTGCTCTTTGCCCTGAGGGCAGAGAGCAGTGAACGGATCCGTATGCGGGCAGCGCCTAAATTGCTGACCTCATCTATTTTCAGTACAGTGTATATCTTCCCGGAATCGGAAAGGATGTCATTTGCGCAGTCAGTTGTAACAGCGTCCAATCCGCAGCCGAATGAGTTAAGTTGAACAAGGTTCAGGTCATCCCTTGTTTTGACAAAATTGGCAGCCTTGTAGAGCCTTGAATGGTACATCCACTGATCCATTACTATAAGAGGACGCTCAACCCTGCCGAGGTGCGACACGGAATCCTCCGTAAGCACAGCAACCTCATAAGATGTGATGAGCTCCGGTATTCCGTGGTGTATCTCGGGATCGATGTGATACGGACGGCCTGCAAGGACAATTCCCTGGTGACCTGTCTCTTCCATCCATTTAAGTACCTCCTCGCCCTTGTCCTCTATAAGCTTTTTGCATTTAAGCAGTTCATCCCAGCCTTTTTTTGCCGCAGAGATCACTTCAGGGGCGGAGAAGCCGTGATCAGGACTTACGAAAACCCTGAGAAGCCCTTCGGTGAATATCCTGTAATCTGTCATTGCGAAGAAGGGGTGCTCGAAACGGATGTTTTTAAGCTCAAGATCCTCTACGTTATTTTTTATGTTTTCCGGATAGCTTGTAACTATAGGACAGTTATAATTGTTGTTGGATTCCGGCGTTTCGTTTCTTTCATATGCTATGGAAGGATAAAATATATAATCTACGCCGTGATCGATAAGCCACTGCACATGGCCATGAGCCAGCTTTGCAGGATAACATTCTGATTCGCTCGGTATTGACTCTATGCCAAGTTCATATATTTTTCTTTCAGACGGCGGAGAGAGCACAACCCTGTATTTGAGCTCCTTGAAGAAGGTGGCCCAGAACGGAAAGTTCTCATACATATTAAGAACTCTCGGTATGCCCACAACGCCGTTTTCTGCTTCGTCCTCACTTAGAGGATGGTAATTGAATATTATATCGTTCTTGAATTTATAGAGATTCGGAACGGTATCATCCTTCTTTTCCATGCCGAGGCCTTTTTCACACCTGTTTCCGGAAATGAATTTTCTTCCTCCGGAGAAATTATTGATTGTCAGGAGACAGTGGTTTGAACAGCCCTGGCATCTTGCCAGCGTGGTCCTGAATTCAAGTGAGCTGATGTCATCAAATGACAGGGTTGTTGTTGCCGGAGCGCTGCCGTCATCAGCAGTCTTTTCCGCGTATCTTTCCCTTGCAATCAGAGCCGCGCCGAAGGCGCCCATGATACCTGCGATATCGGGGCGTATGACCTCTCTCCCGGTTATAGATTCGAAGGCTCTCAATATGGCGTCATTGTAAAAGGTTCCGCCCTGAACAACGATCTTTTCCCCAAGCTCAGTGGGATCAACTATCTTTATAACTTTATAAAGAGCATTTTTGATAACGGAGTAGCTTAAGCCGGCGGAGATATCAGCAACCTCAGCGCCTTCCTTTTGCGCCTGCTTGACATTTGAGTTCATAAATACAGTGCACCTGGTTCCGAGGTCAGTGGGACTTTTTGCGAAAAGGGCAGCCTTCGCAAAATCCTGTACTGTGTAGTTCATTGAAGTTGCAAAATTTTCTATGAAAGATCCGCAGCCGGAAGAGCATGCCTCGTTAAGAAGCACATTATCTATGGCTTCGTTTTTTATCCTGATATATTTCATGTCCTGCCCGCCAATGTCAACTATACAGTCAACTTCAGGCTCGAAAAAACGTGCCGCATAATAATGGGCAACGGTCTCAACCTCGCCTTCATCGAGCATCAGCGCTGCCTTCAGCAGTGCTTCGCCATATCCGGTGGAGCAGGAATAAACTATCCCGGAATCATGCGGCAGAACTTCTCTCAGCTCCGCCATCGCCCTTTTTGCAGTCTCGATCGGACTTCCGTTATTATTGCTGTAAAATGACCAGAGCAGTGTACCTGATGTATCAACCAGAGCAATCTTTGTAGTTGTGGAGCCCGCATCTATTCCGAGAAAGCAGTCACCGTGCCAGGAGGATATATCACCCTTCTTTACAGTGGCTTTTATATGCCTCGACTCAAATTCTCTGTAATCATCATAAGATGAAAAAAGAGGATTCATACGGCTTATTTCGTTTGTCATCTTTATGCCGTTCTTAAGATTGTCATACAGCTTTTCAGAGCTGATAGTATACTCCTCTTCGTAGTTCATCGCGGAACCTATGGCAGCAAAAAGATGCGAGTTGTCCGGATGTATGATAGCCTCACCTTCGAGTTTAAGCGTCCTGATAAAAGCGCCTCGAAGCTGGTCAAGGAAATGCAGAGGACCTCCGAGAAAAGCAACGTTTCCCCTGATAGGCTTGCCGCATGCAAGCCCGGAAATTGTCTGATTTACAACTGCCTGAAAGATCGAAGCGGCAAGGTCTTCCCTCGTAGCGCCCTCGTTGATGAGGGGCTGTATATCTGTTTTGGCAAAAACGCCGCATCTTGCCGCGATCGGATAGATCGTTTTATAGCTTTTTGCATATTCATTAAGTCCCGGAGCATCTGTCTGTAAAAGATCAGCCATCTGATCGATGAAGGAGCCGGTTCCGCCGGCGCATATTCCGTTCATCCGCTGCTCGATGCCGTTTGTGAAATAGATTATCTTAGCATCCTCACCACCCAGTTCTATTGCAACATCTGTGTGGGGGGCGTAGCTTTGAAGGGCTGTGGAAACCGCCACCACCTCCTGCACGAAGGGGACATCCAGATGTTTTGACAGCTGAAGTCCTCCGGACCCTGTTATGACCGGTGCAAGGGTGATGCAGCCGAGTTTATCATTTACATCAAGGATAAGTTCAGCAAGAGTTTCCTGAATACTTGCATAATGCCTTCTGTAATCAGAAAAGATAATATTATCGGAAAGGTCAAGTATTGCGACCTTAACAGTGGTTGAGCCAATGTCGATGCCAAGTTTAAGAATGTCAGTCATTTCATCCTCGTTTTCTTTCTCACTAAAGTGCCTAAAAAGCCAAAGAACATTTTATACCAAACACAGGCAAAAAGAAAGCGCGGAGTGTGCAGGGCTTTGTGAAAGCTTTGTGAAGGGTTGTTTAAAGCTGATAATTGAAACAAGGGCGCTGCTGTGATATAATCGCGGACATGTTAGATAAACTTGAGAAAAAGATAGGCAGATACGCGATAAAAAATCTCATCTTTTACGTTCTGGGCGGTTATGTTATCGGATACATCCTTTTTCTTACGGATTCCAGTCTGCATCTTTATAACTACATAACCCTTGAACCCACACTTGTTATGCAGGGGCAGGTGTGGCGCTTATTTACCTGGGTGCTTACTATCCCTCAGGGTCTGAGCATCTTTATTATTTTCATGTTCCTGCTATATTATTTTATAGGCAGATCACTTGAGCAGTATTTGGGCGCATTCAAATACAATATATATATCTTTTCCGGCTGGTTTTTTATGACACTTGGCGCAATGATCGTTTACTGGGTCACATCGGCTGTAAATGGAGCGGACGGCGCGATCTCAATGAACGTGAGCACATATTATATAAACCTTGCCTCGTTTCTTGCCTTCGCGGTTATCTATCCTGATGTGAAGGTTTATTTCTTCGGAATACTGCCGGTCAAGATAAAATATCTTGCCTGGATAGATGTGGGGTATCTTGCTCTTAAGATAATAAGCGGTATAATATCGCTTTTCGCGCTTCCCGGAGAAGCAATGCAGAGTGTTCTTATACAGCTGGGGATAACGCCGGGGTTCGCAAGACTACAGATCATCACGGAGATATTCTCCATACTTGTATCACTGCTGAACTTCCTGATATTCTTCCTAAGCACCAGGAACATGAAACGCTTTACTCCGAAGGAGATCCACAGGAGAGCGGAGTACAAGAGATCGGTCCGCCGGGGAATGGAGGAAAATAAGGCAGGTGCCACAGGCCCTTATGTGGCTGATGGCGTGATACTGCACAGATGCGCGGTGTGCGGCAGGACCAGCAGTTCCAATCCTGAGCTTACTTTCAGGTATTGTTCGAAGTGCAGCGGGAATCATGAATATTGTCAGGATCATATCTTTACGCATCAGCATGTCCAATAAAAGGCCGTGCCCGGTCAGACCTGAAATATGGATATAAAGGTGAACTATCATAAGGAACTGGAAAAGCTTATAGCTGATGTTCAGGCAGAGGGCAGAAAGCCTGCGCTGCTGCTTCACAGCTGCTGCGGACCATGCAGCTCATATGTGTTGGAATATCTGAAAGGTCACTTTGATATAACGATCCTTTTTTATAACCCGAACATCTATCCGGAAGAGGAGTTCCTGCTAAGACTGAATGAGCAGAAACGCCTTGTCGAAGAGGCATATGATAATAAGATCGCGATACTCGTTCCCGGGTATGATCATTCGGAATTCACTAAGGCGGCGGCCGGATATGAAAAAGAAATGGAAGGCGGTAAACGCTGCGAAAAATGCTTCGAACTAAGACTTGGGAAAACAAAGGAGATAGCCCAAAGGGAAGGTTTTGACTATTTCGGAACAACACTGACTGTAAGCCCGCACAAAAATGCAGCGCTCATTAACAGGGTCGGAAGCAGAGCAGCAGATGGCGCCGGTGTAATGTGGCTTTATTCAGATTTTAAAAAGAATAACGGTTATCTCAGATCCATAGAATTATCCGGTGAATATAAATTATACAGGCAGAGATACTGCGGTTGTGAATTTTCGTTATAAAAATAACTATCATTCCATGTATTTATAAAAAATGTTAATACGTTCACGAACACAGCAGGCAGTAGTACAGCGGCTTATCTTTGGCACAAATAATTGCTAAAAATATGAAATTAGTAATAGACATCCTGTGTTCATGTGCTAAAATAAATACAATTCTTGTTAAAAAAATAACGAGATGTTTTTATTTCTATACAATTAATATGTACAGGAGGAGATTGATATGGGTTTTGTACTTTACGATCAGAAAGATAACATTGCAATAGTAACGATCAACAGACCGGAAGCGCTCAATGCGCTGAATTCCGAGGTTCTTAAGGAGATCGAAAGTGTATTTGACGGCATAGATACTGATACAGTACGTGCGGTTATACTTACAGGCGCAGGCGAGAAATCATTTGTTGCAGGTGCCGATATCGGAGAAATGAGCTCGCTTTCAAAAGCAGAGGGCGAAGCCTTCGGTAAAACAGGAAACGATGTTTTCCGCAAGATAGAAACCTTTCCTGTTCCGGTCATAGCGGCTGTTAACGGTTTTGCTCTTGGCGGAGGAAACGAACTCGCCATGAGCTGCGATATCAGGATATGCTCTGAAAATGCAATGTTCGGACAGCCCGAGGTTGGTCTTGGCATCACTCCCGGATTCGGCGGAACTCAGCGTCTTGCCCGCCTTATCAGCCCGGGTAAAGCAAAAGAACTTATATATACCGCTACAAATATCAAAGCTCCCGAAGCATTGACGTTAGGGCTTGTAAATGCGGTTTATCCTATAGAAGAGCTTATGCCGGCAGCTGAGAAGATGGCGTCAAAGATTGCCCGTAACGCCCCGATCGCTGTACGCGCATGCAAGAAGGCCATTGATGACGGTCTTCAGACAGACATTGATGCAGCCATAGTCATTGAAGAAAAATTATTCGGCGGATGTTTTGAAACTGAAGATCAGATCGAAGGTATGAAAGCATTTCTGGAAAAAAGGAAAGTAGAAAAGTTTGTTAATAAATAAGTAATCATTCATAAACAGGAGGAAGAAAAATGGTAGTTGGAATCATAGGCGCCGGAACAATGGGCTCCGGGATCGCACAGGCTTTTGCGAGCTGCGAAGGCTACTCGGTTAAACTTACTGACATCAATGATGAATTTGCCGCAGGCGGCAAAGCAAAGATCGAAAAAGGTCTTGCAGGCCGTGTGGCAAAAGGCAAAATGGAGCAGGCGACAGCTGACGCTATTCTTGCCAAGATAACAACAGGTACAAAGGATATTTGCACAGACTGCGATCTTGTGGTTGAAGCAGCTATCGAGAACATGGAGATCAAAAAGCAGACCTTCAGGGAACTTCAGGATATCGTTCCCAAGGACTGCATTTTTGCAACTAACACATCTTCACTTTCGGTTACAGAGATAGGAGCAGGTCTTGACAGGCCGATGATCGGAATGCATTTTTTTAATCCGGCTCCCGTAATGAAGCTTGTTGAGGTTATCGCAGGCGTTAACACTCCGGCTGAAACTGTGGAAAAGATCGTAAAGATCGCTGAAGAGATCGGAAAAACTCCGGTACAGGTTGAAGAAGGACCGGGCTTTGTGGTTAACAGAGTTCTCATCCCCATGATCAACGAAGCTATCGGGATTTACGCGGAAGGAATCGCAACGGTTGAAGGCATTGATACAGCAATGAAGCTTGGTGCAAGTCATCCGATGGGACCGCTTGCACTCGGTGATCTTATCGGCCTTGATATCGTTCTTGCGATCATGGACGTAATGTATAATGAAACAGGCGATCCCAAATATCGCGCTCATACATTACTTAAAAAAATGGTACGTGGAGGCCTCCTTGGTCAGAAGACCGGAAAAGGTTTCTATGACTATAGTAAATAAATTTTAGGAAGGAAAGGGAAAAATGGATTTTACTTTAGACAAACAGCATGAGATGGCCAGAACTTTATTCCGTGAGTTTGCTCAAAATGAAGTTAAGCCTCTTGCGCAGGAAATCGACGAGACAGAACGATTCCCCATGGAAACGGTTGAAAAACTCGGCAAATATGGAATGATGGGCGTTCCGATCCCGAGAGAATTCGGCGGACAGGGCTGCGATACTCTTACCTATGTTCTTCTTGTTGAAGAGCTTTCAAAGGTATGCGGAACAACAGGCGTTATCGTTTCAGCACACACATCACTTTGTGCGGATCCTATCTACAAATTCGGTACAGATGAGCAGAAAGCGAAATATCTTCCGGATCTTGTATCGGGTAAAAAGGTAGGCGCGTTCGGTCTTACAGAGCCGGGGGCTGGAACTGATGCTTCCGGACAGCAGACAAAGGCAGTCCTTGACGGTGACCACTATGTACTTAACGGTTCGAAGATATTTATCACAAACGGCGGCGTAGCGGAGACATTTGTCATCTTTGCCATGACTGATAAATCTTTAGGAACCAAGGGAATAAGCGCTTTTATCGTTGAAAAAGACTTCCCGGGCTTCTCTGTAGGTACCATTGAAAAGAAGATGGGCATCAGAGCATCATCGACTACAGAGCTAATATTCCAGGACTGCATAGTTCCCAAGGAAAATATGCTCGGTCAGGAAGGAAAGGGCTTCTCACTTGCCATGAAAACACTTGACGGCGGTCGTATAGGTATCGCGGCTCAGGCGTTAGGCCTTGCAGGCGGTGCGCTTGATACCACTATCGAATACGTTAAAGAACGTAAGCAGTTCGGAAGACCGATTGCTAAATTCCAGAACACACAGTTTCAGCTTGCTGATATGTACTCAAAGGTTGAGGCTGCAAGATATCTGGTTTATAAGGCAGCTATCGCGAAGGATACTCAGAAAGTATTCTCACTTGACGCTGCTGTTGCAAAGCTCTTTGCGGCTGAAGCGGCAATGGAAGTGACAACCAAGGCAGTACAGCTTCACGGCGGATACGGCTACACTCGTGAATATGATGTTGAGCGTATGATGCGTGACGCTAAGATCACTGAGATCTATGAAGGAACCAGCGAGGTTCAGAGAATGGTCATCTCGGGAAATATCATGGCATAGAAAGGAGCGTGTAAACTATGAAAATTATTGTATGCATAAAACAGGTTCCTGATACAAAGGGCGGAGTTCAGTTTAATCCTGACGGAACACTGAACAGAGCTGCTATGCTTGCTATCATGAACCCTGATGACAAAGCAGGTCTTGAAGCTGCTTTAAGATTGAAAGATGAATATGGCGCAGAGGTAACGGTTGTGACCATGGGTCTTCCCAAGGCTACTGATGTTCTCCAGGAGGCTCTGGCTATGGGAGCGGACAAAGCAGTCCTGATAACTGACAGAGTTCTCGGAGGTGCCGATACATGGGCAACATCCTCAACTATTGCTGCCGGTATCAAAAATATGGAATATGATCTTATAATCACTGGCCGTCAGGCTATCGACGGTGATACGGCGCAGGTTGGTCCTCAGATATCAGAGCATCTTGATATTCCTGTTATCTCTTACGCGCAGGATATCAAGATAGACGGAGACTATGTTATCGTTCAGCGTCAGTTTGACGACAGATACCATATGTTAAAGGCTAAAATGCCCTGCCTTGTAACGGCTCTTGGTGAGCTTGCCGAGCCCCGTTACATGACTCCCGCAGGTATCGTTGATGCTGTTAACGCAGAGATCACAACCTGGGGCAGAGCAGATCTTCCGGAACTTGATGACGCGAACATCGGTCTTGCAGGATCACCTACCAAGATCGCTAAGGCATCTGACAAGGTTCGTAAGGGAGAGGGCGAGAAGATCGAGCTCGATCCCAAGGAAGCAGTTGCTTACCTGATGCAGAAATTAGACGAGAAACATGCGATATAAGCTGAGAAAGGAGCTAACAAAGATGAATATTCAAGATTACAAAGGTGTATATGTCTTTGCAGAGCAGGTTGATGGTGTTCTCAGCGGCATCGCATTCGAGCTTCTCGGCAAAGCAAACGAACTTGCAAAAGACCTTGACACTGACGTTACGGCAGTTGTTATAGGTTCTGACATTATGGCTCTTGCAGACGAACTTGCTGCATATGGAGCTGACAAGGTCATCGTTATTGATGATCCGGAACTTAAGGATTACAGAACAGAGCCGTATGCTCATGCGCTTTCTTCTGCTATCAATGAATTCAAGCCTGACATCATGCTTGTTGGCGCTACTCCTATCGGACGTGACCTCGGACCGAGGGTATCCGCAAGAGTTGCAACAGGTCTTACTGCTGATTGCACAAGCCTTGATATCGGTGACTTCCCGCTTAATCCTATCCCGGGCAAGGAAGATCAGCAGAAGCACAACCAGCTTCTTATGACCCGTCCTGCATTTGGCGGAAATACCATAGCTACTATAGCGTGCCCTGACAACAGACCTCAGATGGCTACTGTTCGTCCCGGCGTTATGCAGAGGCAGGAAAAGAAAGAGGGCGCAAAAGCAGAGGTTATTGAATTCAACCCCGGATTCACGCCTGACAACAAATATGTAGAGATATTAGAGATCGTTAAATCTGTTTCCGAGACTGTTGATATCATGGACGCTAAGATCCTTGTATCCGGAGGAAGAGGAATGGGCGGTCCGGAGAACTTCCAGCTTCTGAAAGACCTCGCTGAGGCTATCGGAGGAGAGGTTGCATGCTCACGCGCTGTTGTTGACGCCGGCTGGATGCCGAAGGATATGCAGGTTGGTCAGACGGGCAAAACTGTTCGTCCGCAGATCTATATCGCATGCGGTATCTCGGGTGCTATACAGCACCTTGCGGGAATGGAAGAATCTGACCTTATCATCGCTGTGAACAAAGATGATACAGCACCTATCTTTGAAGCCGCAGATTACGGTATCGTGGGAGACCTTTTCAAGGTTGTACCTGAACTTACTGAAGCGATCAAAGCATATAAGGCAGCTAAAAAGTAATTTCCTTATTTTTACCAATGCCAAGACCCCGGCTGTCCGCCGGGGTCTTTTATATAGCTTTCCCATTACTATCCCGCCTTGATGCATATATATCTCCGTGTGACGCTTGCCGGTTTAGTCACACTTCGATATATATGCATCATTGGCAGGTTAATAGACTTCACTGCCATCCCGCCTCGATGCATATATATATCTATAGGCAGACGGAGGAGGGGCACGCCGGGGCTGACATAAAATAATAAAATAACTATCTGCAAATATATGGAAAAGTATGTTACAATCAACTACATAATAATCTACGGAGGTATTTTTTATTATGGGAAAAGAAAAGAAAAGGATCGCGATAAACGGATTCGGAAGGATCGGACGTCTTACATTCAGAAGGCTTTATAATGACCCCGATCTTGAGGTTGTAGCTATCAACTGCTCACATCCTACGGAAGAGATCGCACATCTATTGAAATATGACTCAAACTTCAGAAGGTTCGTTGATGCTGACAAAGTCAGAGCTCTTAAAGACAGTATCAAGATCGGAAACTATAAGGTTGCCATCACCGGAGAACGTGATGCAGCAAACCTTCCATGGGAAGCGCTTAAGATCGACCTTGTTATTGACTGCACGGGAGTTTATAAAAACGCAGAAAAGGCAATGGCTCATATCAATGCCGGCGCAAAAAAGGTTGTCATCTCAGCCCCCGGGGATGATATGCCTACCATCGTTTACGGTGTAAACGAAAAAACCTTAAAGAAAAAGGACGCAATAGTAAGCGCTGCATCCTGTACGACCAACTGTCTTGCGCCTATGGCATACTTTCTTAACAAGCTCGCGCCTATTGATAAAGGTTATATGACAACTATCCATGCTTACACAGGCGACCAGGAGCCTCTGGATGCATTCCATAAAAAGGGTGATCTGAGAAGAGCTCGCGCATGCGCCTACAACATCGTCCCAAACACAACAGGCGCTGCAAAGGCTATAGGAAAGGTTATCCCGGAGCTTAACGGAAAACTGGACGGAGCAGCTCAGAGAGTGCCTACACCTACAGGTTCCCTTACAGAGCTTGTAGCTGTCGTTAATAAAAAGGTAAGTGCTGATGAGATCAATGTTTTTATGAAGAAGAACTCGAATCCTTCATACGAATACACTGAGGATGAGATCGTTTCAACAGATATCATCGGAATGGAGGCAGGCTCGTGCTTCGATGCCACACAGACCAAGACAATGGAATTAGGTCGCGGAAAAACGCTTGTAAAGGTTGTTGCGTGGTATGACAACGAATATTCATACACGTGCCAGATGGTAAAGACAGCTAAATACATTTGCGCTAAGTTCATTTAAGAAAACTCCGGCCTCTCTAAAAAGGGGCCGGTATTTCTATAGTTTCTGAGTGTGGTCGGGAGGAAGATATGTTAAATAAAAAAAGTATTGATGATCTGAACGTAAAAGGAAAAAGGGTGCTTTTAAGAGTGGATTTCAATGTGCCTTTAAAGGACGGAGTTATCACTGACGATACACGTATCAAAGCGGCCCTCCCTACAATAGATAAATTATTGAATGACGGGGCAAAGCTCATTATCTGCTCGCATCTCGGCAAGCCGAAGGGCGAGGTTAAAGAGGAGCTTTCCCTGGCTCCGGTTTCCGTAAGACTTTCTGATCTCCTTGGAAAAGAAGTGCTGTTCCTTAAGGACGATACCGTAGTTGGCGAGCATGCACTGTGGGCTGTGGACAATCTTAAGGAAGGTCAGGCGGCTCTTCTTGAAAACACAAGGTTCAGACCGGAAGAGGAAGCAAATGATCCTCAGTTCTCAAAAGAGCTTGCGTCTCTTGGAGAGATTTATGTAAATGATGCCTTTGGAACCGCGCACAGAGCACACGCCTCCACTGAAGGAGTGGCAAAGTATGTTGATGAACGAGCCGTAGGCTATCTTATGGAAAAGGAGCTTGAATTTCTGGGCAATGCCGTTGATGATCCAAAACGTCCTTTTGCGGCAGTTCTCGGAGGCTCAAAAGTATCTTCTAAGATCTCAGTGATAGAAAACCTGCTTGATAAGGTCGACACGCTTATCATAGGGGGAGGAATGGCCTATACTTTTATCAAGGCTAAAGGCGGAAATACAGGCAGGTCGCTCCTTGAAGAGGACTATCTGGATTATGCGGGCAAGATGCTGGAAAAAGCCCGGGAAAAAGGCGTTAAGTTACTTATCCCGGAAGATACCGTTATCGCGTCGGATGTTAAGGAAGGAGCCGGCTGCGGTATTGTAGATATCATGGCTATTCCTGATGATATGATCGGAGTTGATATCGGAGATAAGACAATAGTGGAGTTTTCCGAAGCATTAAAAGATGCGAAAACCGTTGTGTGGAACGGGCCGATGGGGGTATTTGAGATTCCTGATTTCGCGAATGGAACAAAGTCCATAGCGAAAGTCCTTGCCGGACTGGACGCGGTTACAATAATCGGCGGAGGAGACAGCGCTGCTGCTGTTAATCAGCTGGGTTTTGCAGATAAAATGACACATATTTCCACCGGAGGCGGAGCCTCCCTTGAGTTTCTTGAGGGCAAGGAGCTTCCCGGCGTTGCAGTAATCGATGATAAGTAAGAGAGGTTTTAATATGTCAGAACGCAGGAAGATCATTGCAGGAAACTGGAAAATGAACAAGACCCCGAAAGAGGCGGTCGAGCTGATAAATACACTGAAACCTCTTGTTGGAACAGATGATGCGGATGTTATAATCTGTGTTCCGTTTGTTGATATAGCACCTGCGATAGAAGCCGCTAAAGGCACAGGTATAATTGTAGGCGCGCAGAACATGCATTTTGAGGACTGCGGAGCATATACGGGCGAGATATCGGCCGCAATGCTCTGGGAAACAGGCGCGGAATATGTTATCATCGGACATTCAGAGCGCAGAGAATATTTTGCGGAAACCGATGAGGCTGTTAATAAAAAGATATTCAAGGCATTTGAAAATGACCTCATACCTATTGTATGCTGCGGTGAAAGTCTTGAACAAAGAAATGAGGGAGTTACGCTTGATTGGATAAGAGGGCAGATAAGCGCTGCGTTTTCAGGTGTTTCTGAAGAGCAGGCGAAGGAGGTCGTGATCGCCTATGAACCCATTTGGGCTATTGGAACCGGCAAGACCGCAACCAGTGATGAAGCCCAGGAGGTATGCGCTTTTATACGAGAGGTAATAAAAGACCTTTACGATGAAGAAACAGCCGAAGTCATCCGCATACAATACGGAGGAAGCGTTAACGCATCCAATGCCGCAGAGCTTTTTTCCATGCCGGACATAGACGGCGCTCTGGTAGGCGGAGCATCATTAAAAGAAGATTTCGGAGCAATAGTTAATTACAACAAATGATAGGCTACATAAAGGGTATTGTTTCCCGGATCGAAGAAAACACGATCATTCTGGATAATAACGGTATAGGATATCTTATCAGAATGCCTCTTTCTTCTACTTTCAAACTAAGTGAAGGAATGGAAACCACGATATATACATATATGGCATTCGGGCAGGATGAGGTTTCCCTCTGCGGATTTCTTTCAGGCAATGAGCTTGAGATGTTCAAGATGCTGCTCAGAGTCAGCGGAATAGGGCCGAAAGGCGCCATGAAGATACTTTCTGCGTCTGACGCAGAAACCATAAGAATGGCCATTCTTTCAGGGGATGATAAGCTTCTTTCGGCATCTAAAGGCATAAGCGCCAAGCAGGCTCAGAAGATCATCCTTGAACTGAAGGGCAAGGTTAAAAAAAGCAGCTTAATGGATGCCGTTATGCCGACATCTGCGGCAGCGTCTGATAAGAGCATGATAGATGAGGCTGTCAATGCGGTAACGGCCACAGGCTTTGACCGCGCTAAATGCATGAAGGCGGTTTCCAGACTCGATATAAAAGATGACTGGGATGTAGACCGTCTCATTGATGAGATATTTGCGAGCATAGAGTTCTGAACAGGTAAACACATAATCATAACATTTTTTATTTAATATCCTGTAATTATGGCAAACGAAAACGCTATCAATACTGATCTTATCCCTGAGGAAAAGGAAGCCGAAAATAATTTAAGGCCTCTTACTTTTGATGATTATATCGGCCAGGAGAAGATCAAATCAAATTTAGAGATTTATATAAAGGCTGCCATGGAAAGGGAGGAGCCTATAGACCATGTGCTTCTTTACGGACCACCCGGACTGGGCAAAACCACTCTTGCGGGTATCATCGCCAACGAAATGCACCGGAGCATGAAGATAGTCTCCGGTCCCGCCATAGAATATCCGGGCGAGATACTTGCTATCATCAAGCAGCTTCCGAGGGGAGGCGTGCTTTTCGTGGATGAGATCCATCGTTTGAGTAAGCCTGTTGAAGAGGCGCTTTATTCCGTGATGGAGGATTTTGCGTTTGACGCGGTGATAGAAAACGGTGAGCAGACAAGCGTAAGAAGGATACATCTTGACCGCTTTACACTGATAGGCGCGACTACAAGAGCCGGGCTGTTGTCAGCACCTCTTCGCGACCGCTTCGGAATAGTTCACAGAATGGAATATTACACCCCGGAAGAACTTGCAAGGATCGTAACAGGCTCCGCTAAAAAGCTTAATATAGACAGGATAGACAGCAGCGGGGCTCTTGAGATAGGAAACTGCTCGCGGGGAACGCCGCGTATTGCCAACCGCATCTTGAGAAGAGTAAGGGATTATGCTCAGGTCAGGCATGACGGAAGTATTACAAAGGATGTGGTGGATGAGGCGCTTCTTCTTCTGGATATAGACCAAAAGGGTCTGGATCTGACAGACCGCGCTATTCTGACAACAATGATAACCAAATTTTCCGGAGGCCCTGTAGGTCTTGACACTCTTGCGGCATCCGTAGGCGAGGATCCGGGAACTATTGAGGATGTTTATGAACCGTATCTTGTAAAAAGCGGCTTCCTTAACCGGACTCCGCGCGGAAGAACTGTTACTGATATGGCATACATCCACCTGGGATATCCTGCGTCCGCAGAATAACTATGCTCAATACAGTATTGATCATCATTAAATATCTGATAATAATACTTTTTGCTTTTTTTGTCTTTATTTCATTCAGGGCACAAAGGGATGCACCTTCTGAAAAGAAAAAGGCGTCTTACGCGTTTCAGCGGATATTTCTTTTGCTCATACATTTTTTAGCATTTTTGTCTATATATCTGAATGTAAGCACAAACCCGGAGATACCTGTGCAGAGCACCAGCCTGATATGGTTTTATGGCGGGCAGCTTCTGTATCTTCTGATAATGATATTTATTTTTCCGGCAATACTTGAATTCAGTGTCGGATTTAATAATGTAATGTGCATGTTCATTGCCATAGGATTCATTATACAGACAAGGCTCGGATTTGACCGTTCACTGCGTCAGTTCATCATCGTTGCCGTAAGCTCCCTGATCTTTCTGATAGTGATAATTATCGGTAAAAGAGTGCATTTTTTAAGAAATCTCACATGGGTATATTGTATAGTGGGCCTTGTGATGCTCACGGCTGTGTTTTTACTGTCGCGCGTTG
The DNA here is from genome assembly GCA_045601405.1 of Lachnospiraceae bacterium. GTDB lineage: Bacteria > Bacillota > Clostridia > Lachnospirales > Lachnospiraceae > RGIG5612. The sequence continues at coordinate 31,496 of JAZRZO010000066.1, forward strand.
TATACGGCGCTAAGCTCGCGATCGATATAGGCGTTTTTTCTTTCCAGCCATCGGAATTTGTAAAGATACTCTTTGTCCTGTTCATAGCTTCCGCCTTCTACAGATCAGACAGCTTTAAGACCCTCCTGATAACGGCAGCTTTCGCGGCTCTCCACATACTGCTGCTTGTTTTCTGCCGGGATCTGGGAACTGCACTGATACTGTTTGTCGTATATGAGATGATGCTCTATGTAGCAACAAAGAATCTGCTCTATATAGGTGCCGGACTGGCAGGGCTGTCAGTTGCAAGTGTGGCAGCATATCATATGTTCAGCCATGTACAGACCAGGATCGCCGCATGGCTCGATCCCTGGACTGACATAGAATCCAAAGGCTGGCAGATAGCGCAGTCTCTTTTCGCTATTGGCACAGGCGGGTGGTTTGGAATGGGCCTGTATCAGGGATCTCCCGAGGATATTCCTGTCGTGTCAAATGATATGGTTTTTTCCGCCATCTCAGAAGAAATGGGCGCGGTTTTCGGGATACTTCTGATATTTTTATCTCTGTGTCTTACGCTGATGATATTCAGGATAGCGCTAAGAGTAAATAACTCATTTTATAAGCTTATAGCCTTCGGCCTTGGAGCCGCTTACGCATTTCAGGTTTTCCTTACAATAGGCGGAGCGATAAAATTCATTCCCCTTACAGGCGTTAATTATCCGCTGATATCAAGTGGAGGAAGCTCGATCCTGGCATCAATGATAATGTGCGCTATGATACAGATAATATATGCTGTATCAGAATCAGACACGAGAAAAGAACGGAAAATGGTAATGAGAGGTGCGGATATCAGCGAATTTTCGGGATACGAGCATCTTGCTCCGGAGGAAGATTATGATGATATGTATGATGAGCCGTATGAGGACAGAAAGTACAGGCCTCAAGAGCGCAGGACGGGAAAATGGATAGAAAAGATAGATATGACGGAATATGACTATGATCATTATACAGAACCGGATGAATTGTATGATGAAAGAGATATGATGCCGCATGGTCACGCATCAAAGGCAGGCAGAGAAGAACCTTCAGGGAGATCAAAAACCGGAAAAAAGATCAGACATTATACCGATAGGGATTTTTACGATGAACAGTAAAAAAATAAGAAAAAAAGTGAACAGAACGCAGAGGAAGATCAACCTCGGCAGAATGATAAATAAAGACATACTCAAGGTATCGGTTTTTTTCTGCATCCTTTTTCTTTCGCTTGTGGTTTATCTTGGGTATTTTCTTCTGTTCCGTGCCGAACCGATCATAAACAGTCCTTATAACAGCCGTTCTGATCAGTATAAGAAGACTGTCACAAGGGGCGCTATCTATGATACGAACTATAACGCGCTTGCTTATACGCAAACAGATGAGAACGGAAATGAGACCAGGATATATCCATACGGCAACATATTCGCGCATGTAGTAGGATACAGTGATCTGGGGGGACTCGGACTTGAAGCATCATATAATAACAGTCTGCTCACATCCCACGCCGGATTTATTGATAAGACCAGCAATGAGATGGCAGGTACCAAAAACCCCGGAGACAGTATAAGAACCACACTTGACGCGCGGATGCAGGAGTATATTTCCGGCCTGATGGACGGGGTTTCCGGATCCTGCATACTTATAGAACCCGGAACAGGAGGGATACCGGCTCTGGTATCCAAGCCTGATTTTGATCCTAACAACATAGCAGCCAACTGGGAGTGGATAACATATGACACAGAAGGAAGCCCCCTTTTAAACAGGGCAACCCAGGGGAAATATACACCTGGCTCCACATTTAAGGTCTTTACTCTTATGGAATATATCAGGGAAAATCCGGCATTTTGGGATTACTCATTTAACTGTGCCGGCTCCTTTACATATGACGGAAGCACGATAAGCTGTTTTGATCATTATGTTCACGGATATGAAGACCTCCGTTCTTCCCTGGCAAACTCATGTAACTGCTCATTTGCCAATATATCACTTATGCTGAATAATGACCTGTTTGCCAAGAACAATGAAGCACTGCTGTTTAATTCAAAGATAGATATAGATATAGCCAGCAATCCCGCGAAATTCAGCCTTTCTTCAGCGTCTCCTTCTGATGTGACAATGCAGACAGGCTTCGGTCAGGGAAGCACATACACTAACCCGCTGCATCTCGCGCTGATAATGAGCGCATTTGCCAACAACGGAGTGCTTATGAAACCGCATCTGCTTTCAGAGGTCGTATCCGAGTCAGGAAGAACGATAACACGCTTCAAAGAAAAAGAATATAAGGAATTGTTTAAAATTGAAGAATGTAATATCATGAATGAGTACCTCAGAGCCGTAGTGACGCAAGGTACCGCAAATGTCTTGAACTATAATACATATACTGCTTACGGAAAAACAGGCACGGCGGAAACCGCCACGGATTCCTACCATAATGTGGACAGGAGCTGGTTTGCGGGATATGCCGAGCAGAACGGCAGCAGGATCGCCATATGCATCGTTCTGGACGATCTGGATAATGCGCCAATGAGCGCGGTCGATTACGCGGCATATGTTTTTGACGCCTATTTTAATCAATAGAAAAAGGGAGAGTAAAATGATAAAAAGCATGACGGGCTTCGGCCGTGCCGAGGTGCACAAAAATGACAGAAAAGTTACGGTGGAGGTAAGGTCTGTAAATCACAAATATTTCGACCTCGGTATTAAAATGCCGAGAAAACTCAATGTTTTTGAGACCAAGCTCAGAAGCCTGATGAAGCAATATGCTTCGCGCGGCAAGATAGATGTTTTTGTTTTTTATGAGGATAATTCAGAGGGCGCTGCCTGTCTTAAATATAATCCGGAGCTGGCAGCCGAATATTACGAATATTATATGCGGATCTGTGAGGAATTCGATGTTGATGACGATATCAGAACATCCACTATCGCAAGGGCTCAGGATGTTATCACAATAGAGGAGCAGGAAGTGAATGAAGAGGAGGTTTGGGAGATAGTTGAGGCTGCCGCCACTGAAGCGTTCACGGTATTTTCTGATTCAAGAGGCAAGGAGGGGGAGGCGCTGAAGAACGATATACTTGAAAAGCTGAACGCTATGCGCTCTCACGTTGCGTTTATTGAGGAAAAACTCCCCGAACTGATATCAGCTTACAAAAAGAAGATAGAAGAGCGTGTAAAGGAATTTCTTGAGACTGCATCCATTGATGAAAACCGCATAGCCGCGGAGGTGACGATATATGCCGATAAGGTTGCGATAGACGAAGAGGTGGTAAGGCTCAGCACTCATATCAATAATATGCAGGATATTCTGGAGAACAGCGGCCAGGCGGGACGGAACCTTGATTTCCTCGCTCAGGAAATGAACAGAGAAGCCAATACTATTCTCTCAAAGGCTAATGATATTGACATAACGAATACAGGTATTGAGTTGAAAACCTGCATAGAAAAGATACGTGAACAGATACAGAACATTGAATAGGAGAAAATGAAGCTGTGGCAAAGGGAGTATTACTTATAGTTTCCGGACTATCCGGGGCGGGAAAAGGAACGATATGCAAAAGGCTGCTGAGTAAATATCCGGATTATGACCTTTCTGTTTCGGCCACCGACAGAGCGCCGCGGGAGGGGGAAACAAACGGAGCGGAATATTTTTTCATCAATACAGGCGAATTTGAGCAGATGATAAAAGATGGAAAGCTTCTGGAGTATGCCAGATATGTTGACCACTATTACGGGACTCCTCTTGAGTGGGTAAATACCAGGCTTGAAGAGGGGCGTGATATCATCCTTGAGATTGAGATCCAGGGAGCTCTGCAGGTAAGAGAAAAACGGCCGGATTCGCTTTTGGTATTTATAATGCCTCCTGATATGGAGGAGCTTGAAAGGCGGCTCAGAAAACGCGGGACAGAGACAGAGGAAGAGATAGGAAAGAGACTTGCCCGCGCAGCCGAGGAAGTGGAATATATAAAGGAATACGATCATGTCATTGTAAATGAAGATGTTGAAAAATCCGTTGACATGTTGCATAATATAGTTCGTTCAAAAAAAGAAGAAAGATCAGGAGATTAAAGATATGTTACATCCTTCATACACAGACCTTATGGACGCGGTTAACAGTGAAACACAGGACGGCGAGGAGCCTGTTGTTCAGAGCAGATATTCCATAGTCATGGCTGCCTCAAAGAGAGCGCGCCAGCTTGTTGACGGCGCGGAACCTCTTATAGAAGATGCGGATGCAAAACCGCTTTCTACTGCTGTTGAAGAGATATATTCCCAAAAGGTTACTATACTCAATAAAGATGAAGAAGAATAAAGTCTTTTTTATTTCACTCGGCTGTGATAAAAACCGGGTTGATTCGGAGGAAATGCTGGGGCACTTGCTTGCTTCCGGCTTTTCTTTTACTGATGACGAATATGAGGCGGACGTTATTGTTATAAACACCTGTTGTTTCATTGACGCTGCCAAGGAGGAATCGATAGAATCCATACTTGATATGGCTGAAATGAAAAAGAAAGGTGTCTGCAAAAGGCTTGTTGTGTGCGGCTGCATGGCAGAGAGATACAAAGAAGAGGTGCTGTATGAATTTCCGGAGGTCGATGCCATATGCGGTGTTAAGGATCTGAAGGAGATAATCACAGCCGCTGGAAAAGAGATAAACGAAGAGCATCCGGGAAAATACAGTGATCCGGAAAGGGTCATCACAACTCCGGGACATTATGAGTTCCTGAAGATAGCTGAGGGCTGCAATAAAAGATGCACATATTGCGCAATCCCCGGTATAAGGGGCGCGTACAGAAGCTATCCTGAGGAAGTCCTCGTAAGTCAGGCTGAACAACTTGCGGAAAAGGGCGTAAAGGAGCTTGTGGTCGTTGCGCAGGAGACCAGCCTTTATGGAATTGATCTCAAGGACGGACATAACCTGATAAAGCTTCTTGAAAAGCTCTGCCGTATTGACGCTCTTGAGTGGATAAGGGTAATGTACTGTTACCCGGAAGATGTCACGGATGAATTCCTGTATTTTATGGCTGAAGAGAGCAAGGTCTGCAAATATTTAGACATGCCCATGCAGCACGCGTCAGATGACATACTTCGCCGTATGGGACGCAGGACCACATCGGATTCTGTGAGAGCCGTTATAGAAAAAGCCAGAAAGATCGTAAGCGGAGTTGTGCTGAGGACTTCTCTTATTTCCGGATTTCCCGGCGAGAGTGATAAAGACCACGAGATATTAATGGATTTTGTCAAAAATACACGATTTGATCACCTTGGTGTGTTTGCATATTCAAGGGAGGAGGGGACGCCGGCGCATGACTTTAAGGCCCAGGTTGATGAGGCTGTCAAGCTGCAAAGGCGTAACAGGATAATGGAGCTTCAGGAAAAGATATCTGAAGATATCCTTTCAAAAAAAGTAGGAAAAGAGTATGATATACTGGTCGAGGGAAAGCTTTACGATGATGACGTGTACGTCGGAAGGACAAGGATGGATGCCCCTGACGTTGACGGACTGTATTATTTCAGCTCGGACAGAGAGCTTATGACCGGAGATATTATCAGGGCCCGCACACTTCGTGCCGGCCGGTACGATCTGTATGGAGAAGAGATAAAATATGAACCTGCCAAATAAACTTACAATATTCAGACTGATACTAGTTCCTTTTTATGTTTTCTTTCTTATGACGGACTATTTCACGCTCACATCGTGTGTTGCGCTGCTCATATTCATAGCGGCAGCGCTGACGGATCTGTTTGACGGCAAGATAGCCAGAGAACGTAATCTGATAACGGATTTTGGAAAATTCGCGGATCCTCTTGCTGACAAGATACTGGTTGTAGCAGGAATGATATGCTTCGTGGCTCTTGACTGTATGCCGTTTTGGGTCTGTATAATCATAGTAGCAAGAGAGTTTGCCGTAAGCGGCTTCCGTCTTGTAGTGGCGGCCAGGGGAACTGTTATCGCCGCGAGCATCTGGGGCAAGGTGAAAACAACATTCCAGATGATAATGGTCATCATGATGACTCTTGATGTCGAGATGCTCGTTGAATATTACAATCTCCCGCCTGTCATATGGACTGTATATCACATAGTTACGATAGTTGTGATGTATATTGCCCTGGCGCTCACGATAATCTCGATGATCGACTATTTCTATAAAAACAGGAAAGGGTTTACCATCAACTGATGAACACCGAATTTATTTTTGTCGGAACCGAGCTTCTTCTTGGCAATATCTTAAACACAAATGCCAAGTACCTTTCGGAAAAGTGCGCGGAGCTGGGTATTTCTCTGTATTACCAGACAGTAGTGGGCGATAATGCCGGCAGACTGCAGTCGGTACTAAAAACTGCTCTGGACAGGTCAGACTGCGTTATCCTTACAGGCGGTCTGGGGCCTACCGGCGATGACATCACAAAAGAGGTTGCCGCAAAAGTCATGGGGCTTTCTCTTGTTGAAGACAGCATATCAAAGGATATGCTTGAAGAATTCTTCGCAAGGATAAGAAGACCTGTTTCCGGTAATAATTACAAGCAGTCTATGGTGCCTGAGGGTTGCACTGTCCTTTATAATAAAAACGGAACTGCCCCGGGAATACTGATTGAAGAAGGGGGCAAGACAGTGATCCTGCTGCCGGGACCTCCCTGTGAGATGCAGCCGATGTTTGAAGAATACTGCGTTCCTTATTTTTTATCACGATCTGATCTTGTGATATCCTCGATAATGATAAAGATGATAGGAATAGGGGAGAGTGACGCGGCGGCACGCATCAGCGATATTATAGACAAATGCATCAACCCTACAGTAGCCCCCTATGCAAAAGTAAATCAGGTACACTTAAGGGTTACCGCAAGAGCAAAAAGCAAAGAAGAATGCCATGAGCTGATAGAACCGGTGTTTGAAGAGATAAAAGAAAGGCTCGGCGAATATATCTATACAACTGACGCTGAAGTTGAGATTGAGGATGTAGTTGTTTCGCTTTTGAAAAAGAAAGGTCTTGCGATATCCGTCTGCGAATCACTTACCGGAGGACTCCTTAGCGGTAAGATAGTAAATGTGAGCGGAGCAAGTGATGTTCTCAGCGAAAGCTATATAACATATTCAAATGATGCAAAGATGCGGGTACTGAATGTTCCGGAAGAGATATTGGCAGTGCACGGAGCGGTAAGCAAAGAGTGTGCGGCTGCAATGGCAAAGGGGTGCGCCGCGGTAAGCGGAAGTGATATTGCGATTTCAACAACAGGCGTTGCTGGTCCTGACGGGGGAAGCGCGGATAAGCCTGTAGGCACTGTATATATCGGGATATTCTATAAGGGCGAGGTTACCGTCAGGCGGCTGATGCTGTTCGGCAGCAGACAGAATATACGTGAAAGTGCGTGCATAAGGGCTCTCTTTATGGCAGCTAAGCTGATAGATGACATACCCCTGCCGTTTTAATATTTTTTTAATTTTTGTTTACTTTGTGGTCATGTTATCATCCGGTAAAGGAGCTTTTTCGCCTCCAAGTCTCCAGCTCATCTTAAGCGCGCCGGTCTTGCAGGTGGCAGCGCATTTTCCGCAGAGAATACATTCAGCGCTCCATATTTCTTTGGAAGGGTCGACATCCATGCGGCATGCCGATGCACACATTCCGCAGTCCACACACTTATTTTTGTCAAGTTAAACATGGTACAGATTTATCTTATTTAACAGTCCGTGTATCGTCCCGAGCGGGCAGAGCGTTTTGCAAAAGAACCTGTAACAGAATAAGCAGAGTATGACAACGGCAGCCGGAAGACCGAGTTTGAGCCAGAATACCCAACCTATGGAGTTTATCATCGCACTGCTCCTGAAGATGTTTAAATGACCGCCCTCCAAAGTTCCGGCAGGGCAGATGTATTCGCAGAACCAGAGCTCACCTACGCCTGCCGCGTTAGCAATTGCTGCCGGAAGGATGATCACGAACACAAGAAGAACAATATATTTTATGTAACGGAAGATCTTTTTAAGACGGAACTTCGGTATCGGTATCATAGCGATAAGTTCCTGCAGAAGACCGAAGGGACACAGATAACCGCACACAGCCCTTCCCAGAACGATGCCGAATCAGTGAAAAAATATTTTTAAATATCATTTACCCAGACCTATACATTCCATGCAGATATTTACCGCATTCTGAAAGATCACAGAGACTTCGCCTCTGAACATACCGCATATGATCCGATGAGCTGCATATTGTCCGGCAGTTCTCGGGAGAGCTTCTCAAGTTCAGGCATCTCGTCAATGCAGGGACCGCAGAAGGAACCCCACACATTGATCATGGTATATTCTTTTTCCTTTAAAATGCTTTCCGTGATTATGTTGCCGTCCAGGTCCTCTGTCACAAAAGATCCGACAAGAGATTATGTGTTTGATCCGGAGCTTATATCCTCATCCGGGGCGTCTTTTTTACATGCCGCGAGTGAAACTAAAAGAAGAACGATGCTAAATGTTAAGGGCGCTGTTTTCATTACTGTTTTTATAATCACGCACTCCTGTTTTTCTGTTTGCAAAAATAGTGTCAGGTGATAAAGATACGTTTTAATTGTGAAACAATAATGATCAATACGGTTTATCAATAAATAATTGACAAACGCACAAGTATATTATATCATAAACCCGAACATAAGTTCGGATATCGAAAAGGAGACATATTTATGGAAAATAAAGATAAGATCAAAGCGTTGGATGCCGCAATCGCGAAAATAGAAAAGGATTACGGAAAAGGCTCGGTCATGAAGCTGGGAGATAAAACAGCCCTGGATGTGGATACCATCCCTACAGGCTCTATCAGCCTTGACAAGGCACTCGGAGTTGGAGGCATCCCCCGGGGAAGGATAATAGAGATCTACGGGCCTGAGGCTTCCGGAAAAACCACTCTGGCGCTTCACATAGTGGCAGAGGTTCAGAGAACTGGGGGTATTGCAGGTTTTATAGACGCAGAGCATGCGCTCGACCCTAAATATGCCAATGACATAGGCGTAGATGTTGACAACCTCTATATATCCCAGCCGGATTACGGAGAGCAGGGGCTGGAGATCTGCGAGACCATGGTCCGTTCCGGAGCGATCGACATAATAGTAGTTGATTCCGTCGCAGCGCTTGTCCCAAAGCATGAAATAGAAGGCGAAATGGGAGACGCTACTGTAGGAGCACAGGCACGCCTTATGAGCCAGGCATTAAGAAAGCTTACAGCCGTTACATCCAAAACAGGATGCTCCATCATCTTTATCAACCAGCTCAGAGAAAAAATAGGCGTATTCTACGGTCCTTCGGAAACAACCACAGGCGGCCGTGCCCTGAAATTCTACTCATCTGTCCGTATTGATATCCGCAGGATAGAATCACTCAAGCAGGCAGGCGAGGTGATAGGCAACAGGGTAAGGGCAAAAGTCGTTAAAAACAAAGTGGCTCCTCCTTTCCGCGAAGCAGAATTTGATATTATCTTTGGCGAAGGTATCTCCGCCGCCGGAGATATCCTTGATCAGGCCGTTGAATATAAGATAATAGATAAGAGCGGCGCATGGTATGCATACAAAGGCGAAAAAATAGGCCAGGGAAGGGAAAATGCCAAAGCATATCTTAAGGCGAATACCGATATATTTAATGAGATAGACGCCCAGGTAAGGGCAAAACTCGGGTTTGAAGGATATGAGGAGACAGCAGCCGCAGAGGATCCTGTTCCGGATATTCAGATGGCAGAGCTCAATCCTGATGATCTTGAACCTGACGTACTGTAACATCATATCTGATATCACTTGAATAATACATGTCGAAAACAAATGGTTCCTTTTGCCGGAGGCAGATATGTCCCGGCAAAAGACCATTAATTTATCTGAATTTCCTAAATTGCTTGTAAATAGCCTGGCTGTTTAGTAAACTATAAATTGCGTCAGGGGGCGTTTTATTCTACTTTGGAGGTGTATTATTTTATGAATATTTATAAGACGGAGAATATCAGAAATGTCGTTCTTTTAGGTCATGGCGGAGCCGGAAAGACCACTCTTGCCGAATCAATGGCACTTACGACAGGTATTATCACGAGAATGGGGACTGTTGCGGACGGAAACACCATAAGCGACTTCGATAAAGAAGAGCAGAAAAGGCAATTTTCCATCAGCACTACGATCATTCCAATAGAATTCAACGGTATCAAGATCAACATCATAGATACGCCGGGATACTTTGATTTTATCGGCGCGACCGAGGAAGGCTTAAGTGTAGCCGACGCCGCGGTCATTGTTGTAAATGCTAAATCCGGGATAGAAGTGGGAACCCATAAAGCATGGGGCTTTTGCGAAAAATACAAGATCCCGAGGATTATATATATTTCCGGAATGGATGATGCGAATGCCGATTACATGAAGGTTGTTGAGGATCTTAAAGCTGAATTCGGAAAAAAGATCGCACCGTTTCACCTTCCTATAAGCGAGGGCGGTTCATTTGCGGGTTATGTAAATGTTATACGTGAATCCGGAAGGAAATATAAGGCTGACGGGTCATATGACGAGTGTGAGGTTCCTGCAGACCTTAAAGATGAAATGTCATCGGCAAGAGATATGATCCTTGAGGCTGTAGCGGAAACAAGCGAAGAGCTTATGGACAAGTATTTCGGCGGAGAAGAGTTTACTCTCGAGGAGATAATGAGTGCCCTTAAGAACTCCGTTATAGAGGGGGATATCGTCCCGGTACAAGTTGGATCCTCGGTCAATAATTTCGGCGGAAAGATGGTGCTGGAGGCGGTAGAGCGATACTTCCCGTCACCTGACAAGTCTCCGGTCAGAAAATACGGCAGGGACACAAAAACAGAGGAGACTTTTATCTGCGAATGCTCGACAGACAAGCCGCTGGCCGCATATGTTTTCAAGACCATCGTGGATCCCTTCATCGGAAAATATTCACTTGTCAAGATATATTCCGGTGTTCTTTCAGCGGATGACACCGTATTTAACGCTGAAACAGATGAATCCGAAAAGATATCCAAGATTTATATAATGCGCGGCAAAAACTTTGAAGAGATCAAAGAGCTTCAGCCCGGTGATATCGGCGCTATAGGTAAGCTTAACCTTGCAAGGACAGGAGATACTCTTTGCAAGAAGGAATCGCCTGTTATACTCGATAAGTTTGAAATGGCTGTGCCTTACACATATAAAAAATATTTCGCTGTTAACAAGGGCGATGAAGATAAGATATCACAGTCTCTCGCTAAGCTGTGCGCGGAGGATCAGACTCTAAAGGTTGTTTCCGACGAGGAGAACAAACAGTCGCTCCTTTACGGCATCGGCGACCAGCAGCTTGATGTTGTCGTTTCCAAGATGAAGGACAAATATAAAGTTGATATCGCACTTGATAAGCCCGCGTTCCCGTTCAGGGAGACAATAAGAAAAACCTCCGAGGTTGAAGGAAAGCACAAGAAGCAGTCGGGAGGCCACGGTCAGTACGGTCATGTTAAAATGATATTCGAGCCTATCGGAGATACGGAGCAGATATATCAGTTTGAGGAAAAGATATTCGGCGGAAGCGTACCTAAAAACTATTTCCCGGCTGTAGAAAAAGGCATACAGGAATGTGTTCAGAGAGGTCCTTTGGCAAACTATCCTGTTGTCGGGGTAAAGGCAACACTCATAGACGGTTCATACCACCCGGTAGACTCAAACGAAATGTCATTTAAGATGGCTACCGTACTGGCATTTAAAAAAGGCTTTATGGAGGCTGGTCCGGTTCTGCTGGAGCCGATCGCAAGCCTTAAGGTAATAGTTCCGGATAAGTTTACCGGTGACGTAATGGGAGACCTTAACAAGAGAAGAGGCCGCGTACTCGGAATGAATCCTACCGATGACGGAAAGACCTGCATAGAGGCGGATATACCTATGTCTGAGCTTTACGGCTATAATACGGATCTTCGTTCCATGACAGGCGGTTTCGGCGATTTCTCATATGAATTCGCAAGATATGAACAGGCTCCAGCGGAAGTACAGCAGAAGGAAGTGGCGGCAAGACAGAGCAAGGATGAGGACTGACGTCAGGATATAAAACAGTAAATCATGATATATGATCTTGTGATCATTGGCGGCGGTGCATCAGGTTTATGCACCGCCATAATGTCTAAAAAAGAAGATAACAGCATACTTATACTGGAAAGAGGCAGCCGGGCAGGAAAAAAGATATTGTCTACCGGAAACGGCAGATGCAACCTGTCAAATTCCTTCTGCCGCGCAGAGCTTTTTGACAGTAATCCGGAAAATATACCACCATATTTTTCTGATACGGATGATTCGTTCGCGAAGAAAGTTATAAAGGCCTTCAACGTTGAAGACACCATTGATTTTTTTGAGGATACAGGTTTGCTCACGATAGATAAAGACGGCTATATCTATCCTTTAAGCGAACAGGCATCAGCAGTTCTTGATATCCTTCGCTTCAAATGTGAAGAGGCGGGCGTTGAGATAAGATGCAGCTCTTTTGTTGAGAAAGTTGAATATGTAAGCGGATCAGGCAACGGACACAGATTTCGTATCGATGATATTTTGTGCAGAAACCTTGTGATAGCCACCGGCGGGATGAGCGTCCCTGAGACCGGCTCAGACGGCTCCGGCTATTTGATTGCGGAAAGTCTCGGTCATAAGATAATAAAGCCGCTGCCGGCGCTGTGTGCACTTAAATGTTCAGATAAATTCACAAAGTCGCTTGCGGGTGTCAGGTGCCGGGCGGAGCTGGAGCTTTTCAGGCTTCGGAATAAAAAGCGCATCCTGGTGATGAAGATCATTGGCAACCTTCAGTTTGTATCTGATGGCATCTCCGGTATTCCTGTATTTCAATTATCAATCCCCGGAACGCGGCTTCTCGATGAAAAGGAAGAGCTGCTTATCAGGGCCGACCTGCTTCCGGATGTATCAGAAGAAAGACTGACAGACTTTTTTAAGTTCGATCCCGAAAAAAGACTCGCGGGAGCGCTCAACAAAAAGCTTGTGCCCGTGATAAAAAAAGAAGCGGCGAAGTCCCACCCGGATGCATCTGCGGAAGAGATGGCTGAAATATACACAAATGTGATAAAGAAATTTAAGCTGCATCCCGTTTCAACATATGGTTTTCAAAAAGCACAGACAACATATGGAGGAGTGGACCTCAGAGAAATAGACCCTGTCTCCATGGAGTCAAAAAAGGTAAAAGGACTTTTCTTTACGGGTGAGATCGTAGATGTTACAGGGATATGCGGCGGCTACAACCTGCAGTGGGCGTGGTCAAGCGCGCATGCCGTAGCGAAACATTTAACCGGCAGCGGAATGGAATGAGATCATGGCTGCAACATTATTGCCCGAAACGATCAGCTTGCCGGAATCATATGAGTTTACAAACAATATCTTTTGTTTTAAAATATTGGCCTGCAAATAAAATATCTGAAAGGATTCTTAGTCAATAACCATGATTCGGATCAGTCAAATACAATTACCGGTAGATCATACCAAGGCTCAGCTGGAGCGTGCTATCTGCAAAAAGCTCCGTGTGAGCGACAACGATATCAGATCAGTCAGATACTCTATTGTGAAGCTGTCTCTGGACGCACGGAACAAGAACAATATCACATATAATTATGTGGTCGATGTCGATGTCGAAAATGAGGATACAGTTCTGAAGGCATGCGAAAAAAGCAAGACGATCTTTCGCAAAGTCGTGAAAAAATATCAGCTTCCAAAACAGGGCACAGAGAAGATGAATGTCAGGCCGTATGTCATCGGCAGCGGACCGGCAGGTCTTTTTGCGGCCTATTTTCTTGCTGAATATGGATATAAGCCTATCCTAATAGAGAGAGGAGAACCGGTGGAAAGCCGGATAAACACCGTAAACGCCTATTGGGATCGGAAAGCTCCTTTAAACACGGAATCCAACATTCTGTTCGGAGAGGGAGGGGCCGGCACATTTTCTGACGGAAAGCTGAACACCGGTGTAAATGATATCAATGGCAGAAATATGCTGGTGCTCCAGACCTTTGTTGATAACGGAGCTCCGAAGGACACGCTTTATAAAAATAAGCCTCATATCGGTACAGATGTTCTGACTGAAGTTGTGAAGAACATGAGAAGACGCATTATCTCAAACGGAGGAGAGGCCATATTCAACACAAGATTCATTGGCTTTACTTCCAGCGGAGGCGCTCTTGACAGCATAAAGCTTGAGTCAAACGATCATGAGTATGAGGTGGACTGCAATAATGTGATACTTGCTCCGGGACATTCGGCAAGAGATACCTTTAAGATCCTTTATGACTCCGGAATAAATATGGAGCAGAAAGCATTTGCTGTGGGTGTACGGATAGAACACCTTCAGGAAAGCATAAATGCCGCACAATACGGCGAAGATCATAAAGAAAGATACAAAGGATTGCTTCCGCCGGCAGACTATAAGCTCACGGCAAAAACGAAGGAGGGAAGAAGCGTATATTCGTTCTGTATGTGTCCGGGAGGATATGTAGTTGACTCCTCATCGGAAGAGGGATGTCTCAGTGTTAACGGAATGAGTTACTCCGGCCGTGACAGCAAAAACGCTAATGCCGCGATCATAGTAAGCGTGACACCTGAGGATTTCGCATCGGAAACATACCCGCTCGCAGGAATGGATTTTCAGCGTGAGCTTGAAGCTCTGGCGTGGCAGGCGGGAAACGGAAACATACCTGTTCAGCTTTTGAAGGATTTTTTAGCGAACAGGGTCTCGGAGGGATTCGGAAGCATCATACCGGAGGTAAAAGGACAGACTTCCTTTGCGGATATAAACGATATCCTTCCGGATATAATCTGCCAGTCAATAAAAGATTCCATAAATCTGTTCGGAGAAAAGATAAGGGGCTTTGATGACCCTGATGCCGTATTGAGCGCGGTTGAAAGCAGGACATCATCACCTGTGCGAATATTAAGAAACGGACATTTTGAAAGCAATGTAAGAGGTATTTTCCCTTGCGGAGAGGGTGCCGGATACGCAGGAGGCATAACCAGCGCCGCTATGGACGGGATCAAGGTCTTTGAAGAGATCTACAGCAGGTACAAGGCATAGATAATGAATACAAATTATAACATCAATTTGATCAAAAGCGATAAAGGCCTGTATGATCTCATCTTCAGAAAAAACAAGATAATCGAGATGTATCATGGCGACAAGGATGGCTACAGCTCACTCGATTTTTATTGTTATGATCCGCTCACAAATGTTCTGACGCAGCTCATGTCTGATAAGCTGATACTTGAAGCAGTCCATATACATGTATGCTACCGCCCTTGCGAGCTGCTTTATGTCGCAACACTGTCCGCAGACGAAGAGGACGTGGTATGTATCAGTACATTTGATCCTGAGACCGCGGAAATATCAGAACTGTACTCATTCAAGGCAGATGATGATATTTTTAGGGAAGATACCAGACTTCAGATATTTGTACTTTCTCCGCAGCATCTGATCATACAGCAAGAGGTTGTGGATAATGCCGCGTCGGGAATGCTGATGGGGAATATAGCTTTTTCACAATTTCTCTTTAATATTGAAACAGGGATCAGAACGGATATCATTGAGGAAAATATGATAAATAACGGCATCAATATGATTGCACCCCTCAATGAGTCCGATGTTATGATAAAAACAGGCTACTCCTATCTTGAAGACAGCCGGCTCGGTACTGCATCCGAAAATGATGCCCTTATAGAAAGCGTGTTCATTACTTCGACGGGCAAGCTCATATCGGATATTGAGCTTAAACTTGCAAATATAGATATGCAGCTTATTTCATCAACTTATAATGACCGCTATATACTTAAGCCTGAGCTTGCGGATGATTATTTCTTCTACAACATTGTTGACATTGAATCCGGAAAGTCTGAATGCGTATTTTATGATCACAGGAACGGAAACCGGATAACAGCTAAAAATTCGGATGTTTCGCGGGAGGATCTGCGGCTGGCATATGTGATAGATAATAAGCCGTATGTGCGTAAGCTGATAGGCGCCAACTGCGAATTTATAAATATCGAAACAGGTGAAAATGATATATCTTTCTATGATGAGGAATTTTTAGACAGTTCAGGCAGGATACTGATCACGGCAAAGAGCTATGGAAAAAAGAACAGGATGAGATTATATAAATATCCGGGAAATGATCTTTTACTGGAAGAAAGCTGCAATTATATCACCTGCTTAAACAGCGGTGATGATTACTATATTTATATATCAAGATGAAAGAACAGATACGGACAGATAATGACATGATAGCTAAAAACGCTCCTGTTACTGAACCGGAGCGGCAGTTTTATTATTCCTCTTTGTGCAGGGATATCGTGGAGGCTCTTTCAGCCCGGAAAGGCCGCCCTTTAAAGGCCTGTGTTAAAACCTTTGGCTGCCAGATGAACTCCAAAGACAGCGAAAAGCTTATGGGCATATTAAAAAACACTGGATATGAGCTTTCAGATGACGAGGACAGCGACTTTGTCCTGTATAATACCTGCACGGTTAGAGAACACGCAAATCTAAGGGTGTATGGCCGTCTTGGCGTATTAAAACAATACAAGGACAAAAATCCGGATATGATAATCGCCATGTGCGGCTGTATGATGCAGGAACCGCAGGTGGTTGAAAAGATAAAGGAAAGCTACCGCCATGTCAGCATCATATTCGGAACGCATAATATATATAAGCTTGCAGAGCTGCTGTATGCGCATCTTTCAAACGGTACAGCCCAGATAGAGATACTTGAAGGAACGGATAGCATCGTTGAGGATCTTCCCTCTGAAAAAAAATATGGTTTTAAATGCGGCGTAAATATCATGTACGGATGCAACAATTTCTGCTCCTATTGTATAGTTCCTTATGTAAGAGGAAGAGAGCGGAGCAGAAAAAGTGAAGATATCATTGCAGAGGTAAATGAGCTGGCTGACGGGGGCGTTGTTGAGGTAATGCTCCTTGGGCAGAATGTTAATTCCTATGCATATGATTTTCCGGCGCTTTTAAGAGATACAGCAAAGATAGACGGCATAAAACGCATAAGATTTATGACATCACACCCGAAGGATCTTTCTGATGAGCTTATAGATACAATAGCACAGGAACCTAAGATAGCCCGTCATATCCACCTTCCGCTTCAATCCGGAAGCAGCCGTATCCTGCAGGCTATGAACAGACATTATACCGGGGAGGACTATCTGAAGCTGGTGACAAAGATAAGAGACAGGCTGCCTGATGTGTCTGTCACAACAGATATCATAGTCGGTTTTCCCGGTGAAACGGAGGAGGATTTTAAAGATACTCTCAAGGTATGCCGCAGTGCTGAATTTGACAGCGCATTCACATTTATTTATTCCAGAAGAAGCGGAACAAAGGCTGCAGAAATGCCGGATCAGATCCCTAAGGAGATATCGTCACGGCGAATGGATGAGCTTCTTAAGGTGATATCGGAAACGTCCGCAGCGCGTAACGCCCGGCTTGAGGGCAGTACGGCCGAAGTTCTTGCAGAGAGCATCAATGCTAAGGATAAAGAACTTATCAATGGCAGGCTTTCAAATAACAGCATGGTTCATTTCAGGGCAGACCCTGATATACTCGGAAGCTTTGTAAATGTCAGGCTGACACAGGCAAAAGGATTTTACTATAACGGAGAACTGATCTGAACATGGCACTATCACCGATGATGTCTCAATATATGGAGACAAAAAAAGAATATGAAGACTGTATATTATTCTACAGGCTCGGAGATTTTTACGAGCTTTTCTTTGAGGATGCCCTGACAGGGGCAAGGGAACTGGAAATAACGCTGACAGGAAAGGACTGCGGCCTTGAGGAGAGGGCGCCTATGTGCGGAGTGCCTTTTCACAGCGTAGATTCGTATCTGAACAGGCTTGTGGCAAAGGGCTATAAAGTAGCCATAGCCGAACAGGTTGAAGACCCGAAGACAACAAAAGGAATAGTGAAAAGAGAAGTGGTACGGGTTGTTACTCCCGGGACCAATACTGACAGCACTGCCCTTGATGCAGGAAAAAATAATTACATCATGTGCATCTATTGCGATTCGGATGATTATTCCATTGCTCTTGCAGATATAACAACGGGGGAATTTTTAACAGCAGGGATAGATTCACCGCAGGCACTGATGGATGAGATAAACAAATTTTCTATTGCTGAGATCGTTTCAAACAAGAGCTTTCAGATTGCTCCTGTTGATCTTTCATATATCAGGGATAAGCTTAACATTCCCTGTTTTACGTTAAATGACGCAGTATTTGCCGGGGATTCCTGCAGCCGTCTTATCAAAGATCACTTCCATGTGATAGACCTTTCGGGACTGGGGCTTAATGACCGTCCGGAATGCATTCCGGCTGTAGGGGCTTTGCTTTCATATCTTTATGAAACACAAAAGACCGATCTCTCATTCCTGAATAAGCTCACGGTTTATTCAACGCAAAAATATATGCTTCTGGACCATGCCACAAGGAGAAACCTTGAGCTTACGGAAACAATGCGTGATAAAAATAAAAAGGGGAGTCTTCTGCATGTTCTTGATAAGACCAAAACAGCAATGGGCGCGAGAAGATTGCGTTCTTTTATAGAGCAGCCCCTTAAGGAAATTGATGATATAAACGAAAGACTGGATGCGGTCGAAGAATTCAATATGGATCTGATCTCGCGTGATGAGCTCAGGGAATATCTGGGTCCTGTTTATGACCTCGAAAGACTTCTTGCAAGGATAGCGTATAAAAGCGCTAACCCCAGAGACCTCATTGCATTTAAGAATTCTCTGAAAATGCTGGAGCCTGTCAAAGATATACTCAAAAACTACGGATCCTCTCTTATAAAGAGGCTTTATAACGACCTTGATATACTAAAGGACATCTATGAACTCATCGAAAGCGCTGTCAACGAAGAGCCGCCGGCTGCTATAAAAGACGGGGGCATAATCAAAGAAGGCTATTCCGCAGATATCGATAAATACCGCAACGCTAAGACCGAGAGTAAAACATGGCTTGCGCAGATGGAAGAAGAGGAAAAGGAAAAGACGGGGATAAGATCCCTTAAGATAAGATATAACAAGGTCTTCGGATACTATATCGAGGTTACTAATACCTTTATAGACAAGGTACCCGAACGCTATATCAGGAAACAGACTCTGGTAAACGCGGAACGGTATATCACCGATGAACTGAAAAAACTTGAAGAGGTGATACTTGGTGCGGAGGAAAAGCTTTTTTCTCTGGAGTATGATCTGTTTAACGGGATAAGAGATGAAATAGCGGAGCATATACCCAGGATCAAAAAAAGCGCTTTAGTGATCTCATATGTCGACGCTCTGCTTTCCCTCGCGTATGTAGCGGAACAGAATAAGTATATCAGACCAAAGATCAATACAGATGGAAGGATAAAAATAAAAGACGGCCGCCATCCGGTAGTTGAGGATATGATGCCTGAGGGGACATTCATCCCCAATGACGCGGACAGCGACAAAGCTGATAACCGGGTCTGCATTATCACAGGCCCCAATATGGCCGGAAAGTCCACTTATATGAGACAGCTTGCGCTTATAACGCTGATGGCATGCCTTGGCAGCTTTGTGCCCGCGTCCTGTGCGGATATATGCACCTGTGACAGGATATTCACCAGGGTCGGAGCGTCAGATGACCTTGCTTCTGGACAGAGTACTTTTATGGTTGAGATGACGGAGGTTGCGAATATCCTGAGAAACGCCACTTCATCGTCACTTGTAATACTCGACGAGATAGGGCGGGGGACCTCTACCTATGACGGCCTGGCAATTGCGTGGGCTGTTGTTGAATATATAGCTGACAGGAAAAAATGCGGCGCAAAAACGTTTTTCGCCACGCATTATCATGAGCTGACCGAGCTTGAGGGCCGGATAGACGGTGTTAAGAATTATTGCATTAGTGTAAAGGAGCAGGGGGATGACATCATATTCCTGCGCAAGATAATACGCGGAGGAGCAGATAAGAGCTACGGTATACAGGTGGCATCACTTGCGGGAGTCCCCGATGTTATAACTAAAAGAGCAAAGCAGATAGTTGCAAGGCTTGTGGAATCAGATATAAATGAACATGAAAAGATACCGGATGGCTTGTCCGGATCGGAAGATATTTCAACTGACGCTGAGACTGACATTGAAAGTACACAGCAGAGCAAAGCTCTTGACCTTCTGGGTGATATCGAGCCGGATAAGCTCTCGCCTCTTGAGGCATTAAACCTTTTATATGAACTTAAACAGCTGTTATAGAATGAGCGTAGGGACACTTTTTTGATCTTGGAGATCATCATTACCGGGATATTATGAATACGATAAAACTGCTTGATAAAAATACTATAGACAAGATTGCCGCCGGAGAGGTGGTGGAGCGCCCCTCGAGTGTGGTTAAGGAGCTTGTTGAAAATTCCATTGATGCCGGCGCAGGCGCTGTTTCCGTTGAGATAAAAAACGGCGGCAAAAGTCTTATCCGGGTCACCGATAACGGGAGCGGCATTAAGGCTGATCAGGTGAAAAAGGCATTTTTGCGTCACAGCACCAGCAAGATCAGCACTGCGGACGATCTTTCATTTATCAGCACACTCGGTTTTCGCGGAGAGGCTCTGTCAAGCATATCTGCTGTTTCCAGACTTGAGCTGTGCACTAAGACAAGGGATGAGCTGACAGGGATAATATACCGCATTGAGGGCGGCACAGAGGTATCCTTTGAAGGGGCGGGACTTCCTGACGGAACAACTGTGATCGTAAAAGATCTGTTTTACAATACTCCGGCAAGAGAAAAATTCCTGAGATCCGATGCGTCGGAGACTGCGAATATAACGGATATGATCGAAAAGGTAGCGCTTTCACATCCGGATGTATCCGTTAAATTTGTTTCAAACGGAACAGTTAAGCTTAACACTCCCGGAAACGGAAGTGTTAAGGATCTGATATATGCGCTGTTCGGGCGTGATATAACCTCATCACTGATAGAGATAAACTCCTATGACATGCTTATGAGTGTTACCGGAACTATAGGAAAGCCGGAGGTTGCGAGAAGCAGCCGGGCATATGAAAACTACTTCGTAAACGGAAGATATGTCAAGGATAAAACGATAGCGGCCGCTATTGAAGAGGCGTATAAGGGTCTTCAGATGAAAGGGTCATTTCCGTTCACGGATCTTTATATAAATATAGAGCCGGAGCTTGTGGACGTTAATGTTCATCCGTCAAAGATGGAAATAAGGTTTTCAGATCCTCAGGCTGTTTTTAAAAGCCTCTCTTCGATCATATCGGAAGCTCTATCACAAAGAGAGAATATTCCGCAGGTTTATCTGAACAGACCGCAGGACAAGGATCCGGTCATTAAAGCTGCCGGGATCCCGGAACCTTTTGAGACGAAGAGGCGGGAGGAATATAAGACTCCGGAGCATACCCCGGTCATAAATGATGATGAAGCGTATATGACAGGTAAATATATGTCAATACAGCCGGATGATGATACTGTTTTAAATGCAGACGGCGGGGACGACATTGATATGTCATCAGATGATCCGGCCATATATGTTCAGACTGAGCTCTCAGATGACAGATTTTTATCAAAGGAGGCGAGGAGCCGTCACCGCATTGCGGGTAAGGTGTTTGATACATACTGGATCGTTGAATATGAGGATCAGATGTATATCATAGATCAGCATGCGGCACATGAGAAGGTTCTGTATGAAAGGCTCGTTAAGCAGCTTAAAAACGGCGAACATTATTCGCAGAGCATCTCTCCGGCGCTTATAGTTTCTCTTAATTCTAATGAAAAACAGATCCTTGAAGATCATATAGACATGATAAGACAGATAGGCTTTGAGGTTGAGCCGTTCGGCGGCACGGAATACGCTGTAACAGCTGTTCCTGCAGATCTCTACACGCTGAATGACAGAGATCTGTTCCTGAGTTTTCTGGATGATATTCCATCGCAGAAGGGTTCTTTTTCAGATCTTCTTTGCGACAGGATAGCAACGAGCGCCTGCAAGGCGGCCGTAAAAGGAGGGAACGCACTGTCCGGGGCAGAAGCTGATGCGTTGATAGATGATCTCCTCTCTCTGGACGATCCCTATAACTGTCCTCACGGAAGACCGACACTTATCAGGATGAGCAGATATGAGCTGGAGAAGAACTTTAAAAGAATAGTATGAAGAAGCCGTTGATAGTCATCGCAGGCCCTACCGCCTGCCGCAAAACAGAAATATCGGTAAGTCTTGCTAAAGATATAAACGCCTCTGTGATCAGCGCTGATTCTATGCAGGTTTATAAAGGACTTGATATAGGGACCGCAAAGATAAGACCGGAAGAGATGCAGGGAGTTCCCCATTATATGATCGATGAGCTCGAGCCTGACGAAGAGTTCAATATATACCTTTTTAAGAATAAAGCGCTTGGCTGCATCGATGATATATATAATGCGGACAGGCTGCCGATGCTTGTCGGAGGTACGGGCTTTTACATTCAGTCGGTACTCTATGATATAGATTTTTCCAATGAGGGAAGTGGCAGAAAATACAGAAGGATACTGGAGGAGATTGCTGATAAAGAGGGCGCAAAAGCTCTGCACAGGCTTTTAGAAGAGAAGGACGCGGAAAGCGCCGGAGCAATACATGAAAACAATGTTAAGCGCGTAATACGGGCGCTGGAATATCACCATGAAACGGGTAAAAAGCTGTCTGAGCACAACAGTGAGCAGAAACAGAAAATATCGCCTTTTAATTTTGCGTATTTTGTCCTGAACATGGACAGGGAAAAACTTTACAGAAGGATAAATACAAGAGTTGATCTTATGGTAAGCGCCGGACTGATCGACGAGGTTGACGGACTCCTGAAAAAGGGCGTGTCGGCAGAATATCTTTCCATGCAGGGAATTGGATATAAAGAAATATGTGAATATCTTTCGGGGAATATCTCAAAAGAAGACGCTGTTAGCGCTATAAAACAGAACACCAGGCATTTCGCGAAGCGTCAGCTTACCTGGTTCAGGCATGAAAAAGATGCTGTTTTTATAGATCTGGATGAATACGCAGATATAGAGGCTGTAAAAGAACATATGATAAGTATCCTAAAGGAGAAGGGCATTGTATAAATATCCTGATATAGATAAAAGGCTTATATCCATAGGAGAGGAGGCGGAGAAGGCGCTTATGCCGGTTTACAGGCGGATAGATGAGATATCCGAAGAAAATCAGTATAAGGTATTGAATGCCTTCCGCAAAGCGCGGATAAGTGAGAGCGATTTTTTCGCGGCTACAGGCTATGGGTATAACGAAACCGGAAGGGATAAGCTGGAAAAACTTTATTCTCTGATCTTTCATACAGAGGATGCGCTTGTAAGAGCGCAGATCACCTGTGGTACTCATGCGCTTTACCTCGCGCTTAATGCAAACCTTCTTCCCGGAGACGAGATATTGTTTGCTTCGGGAAAGCCATATGACAGTCTTGAAAGTTCAATAGGTATCAGAGAAAGTGCGCTTTCTCTGAAGGAAAAAGGTATCAGCTACAGGATAGTCGGGCTTAAAGAGGATGGCAGCCTTGACCGAAGTAAAATAATAGAAAATATCAGCGATAAAACAAAGCTTGTATATATACAAAGATCAAAAGGATATGAACTCAGGCCGTCCGTGAGTCCGGAGACCATAGGCTTACTGGTAAGGGATGTGAAGGAGCGCTCACCCGGCATCATTACAATGACAGATAACTGCTACGGCGAATTTACAAGAACTACAGAGCCATCGGATCATGGCTGCGACCTTATTGCAGGTTCACTTATAAAAAATCCCGGCGGCTCCCTTGCTCCTATGGGAGGATATATAGCCGGAAGAGCAGACCTGGTGGAAAGATGCGCTTTTGCCCTTACCGCCCCGGGACTCGGAAAGGAAGTGGGACCCTCACTCGGCACCTTAAGGGCAATGTATCAGGGACTCTCGCTTGCGCCTGGAGTTGTGGCGCAGGCGCTTAAAAACGCTTATTTCGCAGCATATATTTTTGAACATTTCGGCTATAAATGCGAACCGGCGTCAGATGAGGAGCATAACTGCATAGTTGAGACCATAGAGCTAAGGGATCCTGAAATGCTGGAGATTTTTTGTTCATCTATCCAGGCCTCTTCGTATGTAGACAGCTTTGTTCGTCCGGAAGAAAGCGATATGCCGGGCTATGAAGACCGGGTTATAATGGCCAGCGGATCATTTATATCAGGCTCATCTATCGAACTCTCGGCGGACGGTCCAATGAGAGAACCGTATGCTGCCTTCTTTCAAGGGGGCGTAACCTGTGAGCAGGGAAGATATGCTATTTTAAAAGCGATCAACAACATGAAGCTTATATAGCTTCTGTACGGAAAGATCAATATCATCGGATATGCCTCCGGAGAAAGGAGGCTTCATGCATAAAAGAACGATCAAAGAAATGGATCCGGCATCAAGACCGGACGAAAAATTCCTTAATGCCGGTCCTTCGGCACTTACTGACGCCGAGCTTTTAGCTGTCATACTGAGGACGGGCAGTTGCGGCGAGCCGTCCGTAGGTCTTGCGGAAAAAATACTGACGCGGCCGGACGGCTCATGCAATCTTCTGAATATATTTGATATGGATATGGCAGATCTCAGAAAAATAGAAGGTATAGGAAAAGTTAAAGCCTTGCAGATAAAGGCTGTCTGCGAACTGTCCATGAGGATAGCCGTTAAAAAAGCAAAAGGCAGCCTTGTTTTTAATATGCCGGAACGCATTGCCGACTATTATATGGAACAGCTTCGTCACTTGAAAAAGGAAAAAGTGATATTGCTGCTTTTAGACAGCGCGTGTCATCTTATAAAAGAAGTGGATGTTTCAACGGGAACCGTAAACAGCTCTCTGTTTGCTCCGAGAGAGCTTTTTATAGAAGCGTTGAGGTTCAATGCGGTCAATATAATACTGCTCCACAATCACCCGAGCGG
Source organism: Lachnospiraceae bacterium (assembly GCA_045601405.1). GTDB lineage: Bacteria > Bacillota > Clostridia > Lachnospirales > Lachnospiraceae > RGIG5612. The sequence continues at coordinate 56,464 of JAZRZO010000066.1, forward strand.
AAATCCGACTCCGTCTGCAGCCGACATAGAATACACAAAAAAAGTGAAAGAGTCCGGCCTGCTGATAGGAATATCATTGTTAGACCATATAATAATAGGCGACAAAGCATACATCAGCTTCAAAGAACAGGAAATATTGTGAAACCTCTTTTTTTCACTACTTTAATGTCCGCTGTTATGCTATAATCAGTTTAAATTGAAGGGGGCAGACTGTTTTGAACATCGGTTTTATCGCGAATGATTCAAAAAAAGAGCTGATGCAGAATTTTTGTATTGCTTATAAAGGTATTTTAAGCAAACATGAATTATTTGCCACAGGCACCACAGGCCTGCTTATTCGTGATGTGACAAACCTTGATGTTCACAGATTTCACCCCGGTCATCTGGGCGGAGTGAACCAGATGGCTGCCCAGATAGAACTCGGACAGATAGACGCTATGGTCTTTTTCAAGGATCCTGCCGGCGCCAGAAATACCTCTCAGGATGACCTGCAGATATTTGTTCTCTGCGACCTGCACAACATTCCCATAGCTACAAATGTGGCAAGCGCTGAGCTTCTGGTAATGGCCATAGACAAGGGGTTCCTTGACTGGCGTGATCTTTATAAAAACTAAAATTTGGAGGTGGTTAACATGGTTAAACTTGTTTTAGGCGCAAAAGGAAAAGGTAAAACAAAATATCTGCTCGATAACGCTAACGCTGAAGCAGCTGAATCTGACGGAGTGGTTATTTATCTTGATAAAAATTCAAAACATATATTCGAGCTCGATAAAAGTATCCGTCTTATTAATGTAAGGGAATATCCAATACCGGATTTTGATGTTCTCATGGGGTTTGTGTGCGGCCTTATCTCCGGAAATAACGACATAGAAGCTATTTACTTTGACAGCTTCCTTACTCTGGCTTCACTGGAGGATAAGGATCCGACGGAAGCGATCGATAAGCTTGTCATCCTTGCGGAACGTCTTAAGGTTGACTTTATCGTGAGCCTTTCATTTGATGAGGATAAACTTGACCCCAAATTTAAGGACTACATAGCAATATCACTTTAAATGCTCGAGGGCAGAAAAAAGAAAAAAAGGAATAGGTCTGAAAGGCGCTCGCTGAATATCGGGATCGCTGTATGTGTGCTGATCCTGGTTTATTTAGTCGTCTATTTCTGCCTTTATTTTTTTGGCGAAAGAACTGCCGTTTATGAGGTGACGGAAGGGAAGGGCGCAAGCCGCTTTGAAGGGCAGTACAAAGGCCTTATCCTCAGGGAAGAGGTAGTCGTAAATTCTCCCGGAAACGGATATATCAACTACTTTGTCGGGGATTCCAACCTCATCAGTGTTGGTGAGCCGATATATATCCTGGACGGAAGCGGAAAGATATCAGAGAGACTTGAAGAAGCGGCAAGAGATCAGTCAATACTAAGCGATGAGAATCTTAAGCTGATAAATAATTCCATATATGACTTCGACACATCCTTTGATCTTCAGAGATTCAGTGACGTGTACAATTTTAAGTATAAGATAGGCTCACAGATACTGGATCTGATCAACGGCAGTGTATTTGAAAGCATAAATAACGACCTGACTGCCCTTGGAGATAACACATACCAGATAATCAGCTCTGACATCGCGGGTGTGCTGCAGCATTCAATAGACGGCTATGAATGGCGCGGAGTCGACTCGATCGAATCGGCTGATTTCAAAAAATCATCATATGAAAAACATACTATACAGACTAATGACCTGGTAAGCGAAGGCGACCCGGTATATAAAGTTGTAACTTCGGAAAACTGGAAGATAATGATACAGATAGACGATCCCGAGCTGTTCAATGACATGAAATACGTTAATATAGAATTCCTTAAAGACAATGTTATTTGCGACAGTGATGTGGAGGTCATAACTAAGTCGGGCAATACGTACGCAGTCTTCAGTTTGTCGAAATATATGATACGCTATCTTTCCGACCGTTTTGTCCAGATAAGGATAATCGATGACACTAACGAAGGACTGAAGATACCCAAATCTTCGCTTACTGAAAAGCAGTTTTTTTCTATTCCTGTGGAATATATGACGCAGGGTGGAAATTCAATGGATAACGGCTTTAACAAACAAGTTACATTGGATGACGGAACGGATTCTGTTGCATTTGTCGCTCCTGAGATAATAAAGATAACCGATACAAGGGTTTATGTAAGTACAAGTTCCTTCGATAACGGGGATATACTGGTAAAACCAGAGTCGGGAGAAACATATCAAGTGAACGAAAAAGAGAATCTTCAGGGGACTTATATCGTAAGCAACGGTTATTCCGCCTTCCGGCCGGTAAATATCATCGGTGAGAATACTTCTTTTTATATCATTCAATCCAATGCGCCCGGCAGCATACGTCTGTATGAGCAGGTCATACGTGACGGAGCCGGCACCCGGGAGGGAGAGAGTGTAAACAGATGAGTACCATTAAAGAAAATCTTGACAGGATATCAAAAGAGATAAAAGAAGCCGCGTTTGCCTCTGGATACGCGAAGAAGGTTACATTGATAGCGGTAAGCAAGACGCATCCCGCCGATGAGATCATGGAGGCATATGAATGGGGGATACGTGATTTCGGTGAAAATAAGGTGCAGGAGTTGTGCGCAAAAATGGAGGAGCTGCCGAAAGACATAAGGTGGCACATGATAGGGCATTTGCAGACAAATAAGGTTAAATACATAGCCGGGAAAACAGCCTTGATACATTCTGTGGACAGTATCAAGCTTGCTCGCGAGATAGACAGATGCTGTAAAAACAAAGGGCTTTTTCAGGATATATTAGTACAGGTAAACATATCGGAAGAGGAGAGTAAGTTCGGAACATCCAGGTACGAAGCTGTAACGCTCATTAAAAGCATATCAACGCTTGAAAATATAAGAATACGCGGTCTTATGACTATCGCCCCGTATACCGATGATGCGCAAAAGAGCAGGCCTTATTTCCGTGAGCTGAGGAATTTATCTATTGACATAAGTAAACTAAACATTGATAATATTCACATGGATCTTCTCTCAATGGGCATGAGCGGAGATTATATTACAGCTATCGAAGAAGGCGCCGGTCTTGTAAGGATCGGTACTGGTATTTTCGGAGCAAGAAATTATTTTTAATTTTAAAAAGGAGACGCTATGGGAAATTTCAGTGACAAAATCGCAAAAGCATTCAAATTCAAAGATGGTGAAGACTACGATGACGAATACTACGACGATGAATATGATGACGGATACGATGATGACTTTGAAGACGAGTATGACGATGACAGAAACGGTTTCTTCAAGAAGAAAGAGCGTCCTGTAGAAGAAAAACAGTCGTTATTTTCCAGAGCTGCTTCCAGACCTTTAACCCGTACCACAAGAAGCGGTCAGCAGGAAGTGTGCATATTTAAACCATCAACGATCGAGGATTCAAGGGAGATCACGGAAACACTTCTTGACGGAAAGGCTGTAGTGGTGAATTTTGAAGGGCTTCATGTTGAGATATCACAGAGGATAATCGACTTTATTTCCGGTTCATGTTACGCGCTGAACGGAAACCTCCAGAAGATCTCCACATATATCTTCATTGCCACACCTGAAAATGTAGACATTTCCGGAGACTTTCAGGAACTCTTAGCGAGTGATGACTCCTACGACATGACAGGATTCCAATCCCCGCTCATTTAGTATTTGTACCGTTTCGGCTGCCCCGGGTACTGTCAGGGGCAGCTGATCTTATATATTCTTGAATATGTCTTCAAATAAAAAACTCACATTAAATTGTTTAATCCAGTTACTGCTCTTGATCTTGCTTCTGGCAACTGATCAGCTCACAAAGATCATAGCGGTAAATTCTCTTAAAGGCAAAGAGAGCATTGCATTGATCGACAATGTACTGGAGCTGAAATATCTTGAAAATTCCGGAGCCGCGTTTGGTATCTTTCAGAACAGACAGTGGCTTTTTTATATCATCACGGCAATCGTTGTGATCATCGTCTGTTTATTATGGATCAGAGTAGTGCGCTTGTCAAAAAAATATATCAACAGCAAAGGTGATGATCTGAACAGGAAGACCTTCAGTGATGCCATGTTCTTGAATTATATCCTTGTAATACTTGGTGCGGGAGCTCTCGGAAATCTGTATGACCGTATAGTCCATTCATATGTTGTTGATTTTATTTATATAAAAGCTATTAATTTCCCTGTCTTTAATTTTGCCGATATCTGCGTTACAGGCGCAGCATTGCTTGTAGTTATATTTTTTATATTCATTTATAAGGAAGATAAAGAGCTGCCTGTATTTTCCGGAAGATCAAAATGAACAGACTTGTATACAACGTTCAGGATGAATATGAGGATCAGCGTATAGATGTGTTTCTTGCAGGCCAGGCGGAAGATCTGTCACGCAGTTATATCCAGAAGCTTATCAAAAATGGGAATCTGCTCGTAAACGATAGATCCTGCAGATCGAATTATCGCGTCAGATCCGGGGATGAGATATGCTTTGATGTGCCGGATACGGTCATCCCGGAGATACTTCCGGAGGATATCCCTCTGGATATACTTTTTGAGGATGAGGATATCATAGTAATAAACAAGCCGAAGAATATGGTGGTACATCCGTCAAATGGACACTACTCCGGCACTGTAGTAAACGCTTTAATGTTTCATTGTGAAGATCTGTCCGGGATCAACGGGATAATGCGGCCGGGGATAGTTCACAGAATAGATAAAGACACAACAGGCGCTTTGGTTTGTGCAAAAAACGATAATTCCCATAGATCATTAGCTGAACAGCTTAAAGAACATTCCATAACAAGAAGATATGAGGCGATCACCGCAGGCCGGCTGAAAGAAGCCGCAGGCACGATATCTGCGCCCATAGGAAGGAATCCGTCAGACAGAAAGCTTATGGCTGTAAATCATAAAAACGGAAAAGACGCTGTAACGCATTATAAGGTCTTAAAGTTGATGGATAAGTACACCCACATTGAATGTGAGCTGGAAACGGGACGCACACATCAGATACGGGTGCATATGGCTTCAATAGGATATCCGCTGCTTGGAGATACAGCGTACGGAAAGAAGCGTTCAGAGTTCAGATTGCACGGAAAGGAGCTTGAGGGTCAGACGCTGCATGCCGGTGTCATCGGATTTATACATCCGCGTACAGGAAAATATATGGAATTCGAAGCAGCGCGTCCTGATTATTTTGAAGAACTGCTCAGGATATTGTGATATTGTAAAAAAAGTCCGGCACTGCCGGATTTTTTATATACAACGCTGTACATATATTTATATATAATATCTCTGTGAAAAAGTTGACTTTTTTCCATAGTTGCATATAATGAAATTAAAGTGATCATTGATGATATGTTCTACTGCCGGGTGCACATGCGTGTACAAAAGAGACCGGAAATATATATGAGGTTTTACTATGTCAAATAAGTCATATCATGAACAGTTTAAAATAGATACTAATATCAAGCTGCGGGAAAAGCTCAAGGAGCTGCCGGTATTCGCAATGAATTTTTTTCGAGGTATAGAACCCACTACATCTGCAAGAACAAGAATGGCCTATGCCTATGACCTGGGTGTCTTCTTTAATTATTTAAGATCAGAAACAGGACTGGGCGGAAATGAAGAGATCAGGGATTATCCGATAACTGTTCTGGATAAAGTTACACCTACGATAATACAGGACTATCTGGATTATCTTAAGGTCTATGTTAATAATGAGGACGCGGAGCGTGCTAATTCAGAGCGAGGACTTAACAGAAAACTTGCAAGCCTCCGCTCTTTCTATAAGTATTTTTATCAGATGGAGATGATAAAAAACAATCCCGCCTCCATAGTGCCTATGCCAAAGCTCCATGATAAAGATATAATCAGACTTGATTCTGATGAAGTATCCGCTTTACTTGATATAGTGGAAAACGGAACAAATATGACAAATAAACAGAAAGCATATCATGAAAAGACCAAGGTCAGAGATCTTGCCCTGCTTACTTTGCTTCTTGGTACCGGGATCCGTGTTTCAGAGTGTATAGGACTGGATCTTAATGATGTTGATTTTAAAAATCACGGAATACGGATAACCAGAAAAGGCGGAAACCAGGTTGTAGTATACTTCGGTGACGAGGTTGAGAACGCTCTCTTTGATTACCTTCGTCAGCGCAGCGGGATAATACCCGCTCCGGGCCATGAGGACGCGCTTTTTTTATCGATACAGAGGAAAAGGATCTCTGTACATGCGGTGGAAGATCTTGTAAAAAAGTATTCCCGTCAGGTAACGACTCTTAAAAAGATAACTCCGCATAAGCTCAGAAGCACCTACGGAACACAGCTCTACCGCGAAACCGGTGACATTTATCTGGTGGCGGATGTCCTGGGCCACTCAGACGTAAACACCACCAAAAAGCATTATGCCGCTATAGAGGATGAACGCAGAAGACGGGCGAGGAATATGGTAACTTTGAGAAATTCTGAATCATTTCCGGATCCCGAGACACCCTCCGTTGATGATAAAAATGCAGACGCGGAATAAGGCAGCTTATTCCGCAAAATAGGCAACCACAAGCTTACGTCCGGATACTATGTTATCTGAGGTAAGATTGTTGATGGATCTGAGTTCTTTGACATATTCCGCTGTTGACCTGTACGCGCCTGATCTGTACTCCTCCGCTATGCTCCAGAGTGTATCTCCGGGAGAGATGGTTATGGTTTTATAATATTTGTTGAGCACTGCTCCATCCGGAGTTTCGTTTGCGGTGGCCACTGATCTGCTGGCAGATAATACCGCACTTACAATGACAACAACAGCTGCTACAGAAAATAAGAATTTAAGCAGACCGGCCTTTCTGCGGGAGTTTTTGTTTTTACCCCTGCTCTTTTTGTGCTTTTTATAGTTAATGATACTGTTATTTTTATTTTTCATAACGAACACCTCGTTTTGCTTTTGCGGCTCGAACATCTGTTTGCATCCGAATGTTACTACACGAACATCTGTTTGTCAATGATTTTTTTCGAACAGATGTTTGCAAAAATATGTTCGTCATGTTATTATATATGCAGTAATAAAGTCCGGCATTTATTGGAGGATGATATGTCAAAAGATATGATTTCCGCAAAACAGACAGAAATACTGGAATACATTAAAAAAGTCACTCTTTCCCGCGGCTATCCGCCATCAGTCAGGGAAATATGTGATGCCGTAAATCTGCGATCCACGGCATCTGTACACTCTCATCTGGAAACTCTTGAAAAAAAGGGTTACATCCGCAGGGACCCTTCAAAGCCCCGCGCAATAGAAATAGTAGATGACGAATTTGCCATAAGCCGCAGGGAGTTTGCCCAGATCCCCATCGTGGGAAGGATCGCCGCAGGGGAGCCCCTGCTCGCGGAGCAGAACATCACGGACTACTTCCCTATTCCGGCGGATATGCTTAAAAACGGTGAATATTTCATGCTTACCGTAAAAGGCGACAGCATGATAAATGCCGGCATTTTTGATGGCGATAAGGTTATAGTAATGCAAAAAAATACCGCCTCAAACGGCGATATAGTCGCTGCCCTGATCGAAGACGGCGCTACAGTCAAAACCTTTTACAACGAAGGTGTTCATATCAGACTTCAGCCTGAAAATGATGATCATGACCCCATAATAGTAAAGGATGCAGCCATCCTTGGCGAGGTCGTGGGTGTTTTCCGCCTCTTCTGATCAGATCCCGATACGCAGCATTCAGGCCGGTACTGTGTACCGGCCTGTTTTATTGAAGATCGGCTATCTCCACAACATTTCCGTCCATCCAGATCCTTTCAAGATCATAGAAGAGCCTGTCCTCCTGGTTGAATATATGTATGATCACATCGCCGTAGTCCATCAATATCCACTTGGCGTTGTTATAGCCTTCAATGTTTCTTGGGAAGATATCGTCTTTTGCGAGCTTTTCTTCAGCATTGTCGGCTATTGCCTTGACCTGCTTTTCATTTGATCCACCGGCTATGATAAAATAATCCGCAATAACAGATATCCTGCTTATATCTATTATCCTGATATCCATGGCCTTTTTCTCATCCAGATATATATAAGCTTTTAATGCTGTTTTTTTAGCGTCTTCTTTACTGCTCATCTTTCCTCCGTTAATTTCTTGTAGAATTCATATGTGGCTCTTGTGGCAGGGTCTATGGGCCTGTCCCTGCTTTCCAGATACTCAAGTGTGTTTCCGGCAATAATGCATATTGCTTTATCTATATCTTTGAACGCGGTTTCCTGAATCTGATCAAGATGTAAGATGATATCATCCCTGTTAGGTTCTATGTAATCAGCCACATATATTATCTTCTGCAGCATTGTCATGTCAGGTGCACCCGTGGTATGTGTCCTTATGGCATCATGTATCTCGCGGTCCAGAACGCCGTATTTTTCAGCTGCTATCTCCGGTCCGAGCTTGGCATGTATAAGCGCCGGGTTTTCTATCTCGTGTTCATCAAGAAATACGCCGTATTTATCGCACAGAGCGATTTTTTCCTCATCGGGTATACATTTAGCGCAGTCATGCAAAAGACCGGCGATGAGCGCCCTGTCAGGGCTGTCAAAGTGATAATTCATGGCAAGCGACGCAGCGGTGAACGCAACGCTGATAGTATGCCAGTATCTTTCGTAATCAAGGTCGTCCTGCAGATTTTCCTGAATGAAGGTCAGATATTCTATCTTCATTTATAAAGACCCTTCTTTCTGATATATTCTAACACAGCATCCTCTGTCATATATCTGGCGGACCTGCCTTCGGATATCATGGAACGGATAGCTGTTGAGGATATGTCTATCTGTGGCATATCAAGGATGTGGATCACTGCGCCGAAATGCTTTCTGAGGTGTTCGGCCTGTGCATTGAGGTTGGCGTCGTCAATACCTCTTGATGATGTAACGATGGCAACAATTTCAAATATCCTGCCCGGATCCTTCCAGCTTTCCATCTGAAAAAGTGTATCCGAGCCTGTTATGAAAAAAAGCTCATCATCGGGATCTTCCTCTTTAAGTATGTTGAGTGTATCAACTGTATAGGTGTTCCCTTCTCTTTTAAGTTCCAGGTCAGAAAAGACGAAATGAGGATTGGAACTGATGGCAAGCCTTGTCATCTCAGCCCGGTCCTCATCAGAAGATATGCCTCTTTCAAGCTTGAGATAAGGATCTCCAGCGGGCATAACAAGAACTCTGTTAAGAGAAAGAACCTCATAAGCATATTCCGCCAGCATCATATGCGCGTAGTGAATAGGATCAAATGTACCGCCTAATATCCCCGTCTTCATCTTTATACTCTACACCCTGATATTATATTGACTGTCCTTCTTTTTCATTTTATACAGTGTTATCTTTCTGCCCATTGTCTGAACCACGGCGGATCCTGTGCGCTCAGCAATAATATCAGCGATACCCCTGATATCATCAAAGCAGTTTTTAAGCACTCCTATTTTTATGAGTTCACGTGCAGCAAGGGCTTCTGATACCGCTTCCGTCAACAAAGGTGTAACCCCTTCCTTTCCGACATGAATGACCGGCTCCAGCGGATGCGCACAGCTTCTTAAAAATGCTCTTTCCTTACTCGTCATATCAATCCTCGTAATAATCAAATTCGTGTCCGTAGATCTTTACGGTGTCGCCTTCATTAAGTCCAAGCTCCTTAAGCTTATCTATGATTCCCTGATCCTTCATGAAATTCTGAAAGAAAGAAAAGCCCTTCTCTGACTCCAGGTTAGTATATCCGAGCATTCTTTCAATTCGCGGTCCTTCCACGCTGTATAGATTATCTTTCAGCCTTACGGCTTCGAAGGGCTCCATTTCCCTTCTGTAATAGTCAGATATATCAAACTCGCTTTCGAAAACACTGCTCTCCTCCCCGGAAGCTTTTATCATGTCGTTTATATTATATAAAAGCTCTTTGATACCCTGACCTGTTGCTGCCGATATAGGAAAAACCTTTACGTTTTCATCTAACGCCTCAAGTCTACGTATACGTTCGTCTTTTTCAGCTTCATCAAAGATCAGATCTGTCTTATTTGCTGCGATGACCTGCTTTTTCCCTGAAAGCAGACTGCTGTATCCGGAAAGCTCATTGTTAATCGCGATAATATCTTCTGCCGGGTCGCGTCCTTCTGAGCCGGATAAGTCCACAAGATGAACCAGGACCTTGCACCTTTCAATATGTTTTAAAAATTCATGGCCCAGACCCGCACCGGAAGCTGCGCCTTCGATAAGGCCTGGGATGTCGGCAATTATGAAACCGTCATCATCCAGGTCAACAACACCGAGATTAGGGTCTAAGGTTGTAAAGTGATAATTGGCGATCTTTGGTCTGGCATTTGTAACTCTTGAAAGAAACGTTGACTTTCCCACATTGGGAAAGCCTACAAGCCCCGCATCCGCGATGCTTTTTATTTCAAGGATCACCTCGAGTTCTTTGGCATCACCTCCGGGCTGGGCATATTTGGGTGCCTGCATGGTAGCGGTCGCAAAATGCTTGTTGCCCTTCCCACCGCGGCCTCCCTTTAAGATAACAAATGGTTTATCATCGGAGGACATATCGTGGATCACCTTGCCGGTAGAAGCTTCTTTTATCAAAGTTCCCTCGGGAACCTTAAGGATGATATCGGCACCGTCTGCCCCGTGTCTTCTGTTCTTTCCGCCCTCTTCTCCGGGCTGCGCCGCGAATTTTCTTTTATGTCTGTACTCTATCAGCGTTCCGGTATTTCTGTCTGTAACAAAAATGACGCTGCCGCCTTTTCCGCCGTCACCGCCATCCGGGCCGCCGTCAGGAACATACTTCTCCCTGCGGAAGCTTACATGTCCGTCGCCGCCCTTACCGGATTTGATTGTAATCCTTGCTGTATCCGCAAACATAATATAAATCAGGCTCCAAACCGGAAGATTTGGAGCCTTAAAAACATCAGTCCTGAACCGGAAGAACAGAGACCTGTTTTTTATCCCTGCCTAAACGGTGAAAGCTTACCTTTCCGTCCGCAAGGGCAAATAAAGTATCGTCCTTGCCTCTTCCAACATTTTCACCGGGGTGTATCCTGGTGCCCCGCTGTCTGTAAAGGATATTTCCGGCTTTTACAAACTGTCCGTCCGCTTTTTTTGCTCCTAATCTCTTCGACTCGGAATCTCTGCCATTTCGTGTTGAACCAACACCCTTCTTATGTGCCATTTATCTCAACTCCTTTTTATGCTGTGATACCTTTTATAACAACTTCCGTATAGCGCTGCCTGTGGCCGGCTTTTTTATGATAACCCTTTTTAGCTTTATATTTATAAACGATTATCTTTTTTGCCTTATCCTGCGCTTTAACCTCTGCGGTGACCTTGGCGCCCTCCACAAGCGGAGTGCCAACTTTTACATCCTCTCCGCCGGTCATGAGTACGCGGTCGAATGTGACCTCTGAACCCACTTCCGCATCGAGCTTCTCAACTCTTAATACATCTCCTTCGGAAACCTTGTACTGCTTTCCTCCGGTTTCAATGATTGCGTACATATCGTACCTCCTGAATTATATTCGCCAAACTCCGGTGTTATGCCATATGGCATAAACTTTAAAACCTCTTTGTGCGGTCAACTATGATAATTTAACAAAATGCCGGCTAAAAGTCAATCGGAATCATTAAAATCATGTAGTGTTTCAGATGGTCTTCCCACTCTGGGGGAAGGTGGCGCCGGAGGCGACGGATGAGGGGCGTAGTGCAAATGAGATCCTACAATCCCGCCTTGCTGCATATATACCTCCGGACGACGGTTGCCGGGTTAGTCGCCCGTTGATATATATTGCATCTTCGGCGGGATAATAAAATACCGGCACGCGGCATATGTATTTCCGGGGGTTTCTGGATGAGCCGTTTTGGTTCTTATGCCTTTCGTAGGCTTTTAGCGGCAAGTGCTTCGGTCCACAAGTCCGGAAAGCACTTAGGCATCAAAAAAAAATGATCATAGAGATCATTTTTTGGATGTTGCCGGCCGCGTCAAAAAGCCGGAGAAAGGTATTAGAACCACAGGCGAAGGAAGCACGCGCCCGAAAATATATATGAAGCGAGCCGGTATTGATGCTGATACTTCTACAATCCCGCCTCAATGCATATATATCTCTGTGTGACGAGTGCCGGGTT
>JAZRZO010000067.1:0-1149 GCA_045601405.1 Lachnospiraceae bacterium
ACGCCTTAGATACTGCAGCATCATCTCCTTTTCCCATCACCAAATCAAAATACTGAATAAGACCTGCAGCAGTAAGCATCCGCTCAGCCGTCTCCTTCGGTTTCATCGTTGATACTGCAGTTCTGCATCCTGATTTCTGTAAATCTGAAAGCAGTTCTTCCATTCCCGGATACACAGACACACATCCGGGATTCTCTCTATTATGATTTCTGAAAATCTCTACCGCATCTGCATTTTCTTTTCCCTCAAGATGATAGACAATTCTGAAAATATCCTGAATGGGTGTTCCCATCAGCCGTTTCAGCTCGCTTCGATGAAGGAGAGGATACCCTCGTTTTTCCATCGTATAATTTATTGAGTCAAGCAGACCGTCAATTGTGTCAAGCAGCGTTCCGTCGAGGTCAAAAATACAAAGAGCATACATGGTCTGGCAGTTTCCGAATAAGATTATGCATACTATTTTTTCTCCGCATCAATATAGATGTTGGCAGGAGTGCAGCGTTTATCTCGCGCACCCGCGTTTACCTTACTCTTTTGATAACTATATTTGATTAACAATCTGCAAAATTGACACATTCATTAATATCTCATTACCTCTAACCAGAATAACACGTAACATATGCCGCAGACTACTCCGCATCTTATCAAATCAAACCGGAAATCTCCGAATTATAAACTCAGGTTTATTATCCTCATTGTTCTTGCGGCACTGTGTTTTTTCATCTCGCTTGGGGCAGGGCGCTACGGGTTAACTCCTTATGAAGTAATCCGCATCTTATTTTCAGGCATCATTCCCTTCGATGAGATGACATACTTTGACTGGAGTGCTATATTCAATGTCAGACTTCCCCGCAACTGCGCGGCGTTTTTAGTCGGCGCAGCCCTCGCAACCGCAGGTGCTGCATATCAGGGAATGTTTCAAAATCCGCTGGTATCTCCGGATATATTAGGAGCCTCTGCTGGCGCGGGTTTTGGTGCAGCGTTAGCTATTTATACCGGACAGCCTCCGGTGATGATAACGGTCTTTGCCTTCTGCGGTGCTATAATAGCAGTTCTTGCCGCATACAGCGTAAGCAGACTTGCAAAAGGAAATGCCACATTATCTCTTGTCTTAGGCGGTATTTTAGTTGGAGGTCTTTTTAGTGCATG
>JAZRZO010000068.1:0-23640 GCA_045601405.1 Lachnospiraceae bacterium
TACTTCATATTTCTTTTGTTCATCCATTGATAGTTCTACCTTTCTGATAATAGTCACCTCCATCTCTTGATGGAAGTATAATACCACTTTGGGACATTTTCCCTTGTGGTATATTAGGACATTATCAAAAATGGTTCATAGTTTCTACTAAAAAAGTCGGTGAGCAATTGAAATTCCGGGTTTTCCGTGCTATACTCAACTATGTATAAATGTGAGTAGGGGGTTCGTGCACCCTTTTGCAGATTCCAACCGCAAAAAGATACGAAAAATTTACAAAAAGGAGGTTGACAGGTATGATGAAGTCGGTCACAATTTTCGACAGACAGACAGACAGACAGACAGACAGACAGACAGACAGACAGACAGACAGACAGACAGACAGACAGACAGACAGACAGACAGACCTCATTATGCCATGAGCGCAGTGCCGCTGCGTATTTTTGTTGTTCCCTTTTTGCAAAATACTATAGGAAACCAAGAGACCACGATATTTCAAGGCACAGGGTAATTGTGCCTATGAAGTACACGGTCTTTTTTTGGAGTGCTGTCCGCGATTGGCAAGTGCAAAGCACGCAGACAGAGCGGGTAACAGCACCCACGCAACAGCCGTCCAGGAATGCAAGCCGACAGGCGCAGCATGATTGGCTAACGGCCACTGCGCTGTTCACAATGGGACTTGATCCCGGATAGGAAAAAGAAGATTTTTATTCGATCGATTATGAATTTTAGGAGGAAAATCATGCGAATGAAACATAGAAAATGGATAGCATTGCTGATGGCAGTGCTCATGGTCCTTTCGCTTTTGCCCGTGTCGGCATTGGCAGGCGACGGCGACGATGACACGAAAACCTATAGGCTGGTTTTTGACTATACTTACAGCAGTGTGGGTGACTGGGAACAGGTCATGGACTTCACATTTATCGGTGTTGATGTTCCTTACGATTTGGAGGATTCAAGCGTATCGTTTACCTATGATGAACAAGATATTATCGTTAGATATGTCGAACCAGTAGAATCCGTTGAATACGATATTAGTAAGTATAAGTATTCAAATGACGATGGCTGGGAGGTTTACGCGTCTTTTGAAGAGGAGATTCTTTGCTCTGTGGAACTTAAAACCGGTGAAGGTGATGCATGTGCACAGTATGTCCGTTGCGAACACGAATTGGAGAAGCTGGGGCCTGCTAACTGCAACGAGGGCGGTGTAGTTGGTAGTCCTGAGAGAGATATTTTTCAGTGCGTAAACTGCATAGTATACTTCTGGGATGATGGAGGCTCCGAACCGCTTACCGAACAGGATGTTAATAGCTACATATCCGAAGCACTTGGACACGATTTTTCCAGTGAAGAATGTGAATATGTGATTGGTGAGGGCGATAACGCTGGTCAGCACACGCGGAAGTGCATACGGTGCGAAGCGGAGGATCCGGATGGTTGGGAAGACCACGACTTCTCACAGGGCGACTGCGTCTGCAAAGCGAATGCTTCCGCCCAAATTGGTACAACTGGTTACGCTACCCTTGCAGCAGCGATTGAAGCTGCAAAGAATAATGATATCGTAACTTTGTTGAAGGATTGTGATGAGGCTATCAATAATACCCTTACCGCTTCCATCACCATCGACGGCAACGGCAAAAAGCTGACCGGCGGCATGAAGCTGACCGGCAGCGGCAGCAACAAGGTGACCGTGCAGAACTTCAGGTTCGAGACCGGGGGTCTTGATATCTCCGGCTTTGATCAAACTACGGTTACGAACAACGGGTTCCAGAACATCACCGAGTACTACTACGAAACTTATCCAGCTGCCTTGCACGTTGTGGATAATAGTCAAGAAGATAATGTAATAACGATTACCGACAACACCTTCGAGAACTGGGGAAACAGTGGCGATAGCAGAGCCCTGTTCGGCGAGGTAAACAGCAAACTTATCTTCACAGGAAATGTAATGAAGGCAGGTATGAGCGGCGTATCGGTAGCGTATGTGGAGCTTGCTTCATCATCTAATAGACACAAGGATGTCGATGTTTCCCATAACTACTGGGACGGCAATGATCCTACCGGCATGGTCGGAGATAGTGTGTGGGAGTTTTACGATGGTTTCAACGATTTGTTGGATATCCATAGCTATTACGCGGACGAGGCAAAGACAGATCTTAAAGAGTATGTTGCAGGAAACCTACATACCCAGAAACCATACATACTGCTTGCAACCGCATTGAGCGAGGCAGATGCAGAAGAGGATCAAACCGTAACGCTGCTGAAGGATTGCGAAGAGAATATTACCGTCAACAATAAGGTTACTCTTGACCTCAACGGCTTTGTGCTGATCGCTTGCAGCGATGAGGGGAGCGTCATCACCGTGAATAGCGGCGCAGACCTTACGGTGACGGACAGTTCTGAGGGCAAGACCCACAATTTCACGGTCGAGACTGACGGTCTGTGGGTGCTTGATGAAGAAGACGGAACCGAAACCGTCACCGGCGGCGTCATAACCGGCGATGCCGGTTTGTTTGTCCGCGGTGTGAAAGTGAACGACGGCATCTTCACAATGAACGGCGGCAATATCGTCGGCAATAAGTCGAACGGATCCGGCGGCGGTGTGCATGTGACCGGCGGCAGCTTCACAATGACCGGCGGTAATATCGTCGGCAATAGGTCGGACGAATCCGGCGGCGGTGTGCATGTGACCGGCGACGGCAGCTTCACAATGAACGGCGGCAATATCGCCGGCAATAAGACGTATGGAGAGGCCGACAGCGGCGGCGGCGGTGTGAATGTGACCGGCGGCAGCAGCTTCACAATGAACGGCGGCAATATCGTCGGCAATATGGCGGAAGGAGGCCACTACAGCGTCGGCGGCGGTGTGCGCGTAGCTGATGGGTCCTTTACGATGATAAACGGCGCCATTAAAAATAACACAGCATCACAATATGGCGGCGGTGTGTTTGCCAACGGTGAATTTACCATGACCGGCGGTATCATCAGCGGGAATACGGTAAATAATGGTTCCGGAGGAGGCCTGTATATCAACGATAACGCTGACGTCACCCTCGGCGGCACGGCCAAAATTGTAAACAACAAGGCAGGCACCGACTTGGCGGCGAATAATGTCGACACAAATACCGGCCTGATAAAGCTGGGAACTGATGCGAATGCTCCGCAAGATATGAGCATTGGTGTATATAAAACAGGTAAGTTCACCGCGGCGTCCTTCGGCGCAGCAGCGGCAAAGGACTTTTTCACCTCGGACCGCTCCGGTTATACAGTGAAGTGCAATGACAATGGTACGCCCGACGATACAGCGGACGACTATCTGGAGCTGGTGGGCGGTTACGCCATCACCGTTGACAGTGCTGTCAGAAACGGCTCCATCACCGTTGCCTCAAGCGCGTACAGCGGAGAGGTTGTTACTCTGACAGTCGTGCCTGATCCGGGCTGTCAGCTTACTGAGAACAGTCTGAAGGTGACCTACAAACGATACGGCCAGGAACATACATGCAAACTGACGCCGGGCAAGGGCAACACTTATACCTTCACCATGCCCGCCTATGATGTCACCGTAACGGCGGCGTTTGAGGAAGAAGTACCGACTACATTTGGAAATGGCAATGACGGAAAAAAATTCCGTTTTGAGAAAGACGGCGATACGACCTTTATCGTCTTTACGGCTAAAAACACCGTCCAGGGGCGTTACTATGCCCTTGATTATAAAACAAGCGAAGAAGATGAATGGATCGGAGGTGTGCCGACACCGGGACAGGATGGTAATACGGAGCTTTCCGCGCTGTACATTGCCGGCGCGTTATACCGCATTCGGGAAGTGAAAGGTATTACGGCAGGCAATGAGATGCCTTTGTACATAGCGGATGTGATTTCGTACTATCCGTGGGATACAAAGGTTGAGATTGTCATTGCCGCCAATCCTGCGGTTTCCGAATTTGGAGACATTCTTGATAAACCGATTGCTGTATCGGCACAGCGCAACTATAAAATCCACCTTTATGACAATCTTGGCTGCACGGTTTCTGATGTGCTTGAAGGCAAGTCGCTGATTCTTGATATGAAGGAATTCCCTGATGTACGCGGTAAGGTGAGCTTGACGCTGGCGGTTGACGGCCAGCCGTGTTCGCTGCCTGTGGAGGTAATGATCGATACGACAGCGGAAAAGGGTGCTGACGGCGTGCTGACGTATGACATCACAGACCCGTCACAGATGCTCCCGATCAACCACAGCTGGCGGTTTGCGGATGCTCAGAGCCGCGATTCGAACGCGATCACACAGCTTCAAATTTGTGAAAACGAATATGAGGGTGAACCTTTCCAACCCGTCAACAGACAGAGTGCCTGGGTGAACGAAGGCGTTGTACGGTGGATACCGCAACCGTATGAAAATTATGAAACGCCATACCAATTGATTCTCACGGTCAGCGGTACCGGCGGTATCGAAACGGAGCTGAAAGCAAACTTCCATGTTCACTATCATGACGGCGTGCAATATCCTATCGTTGCGTACGTAGGCGAGGAAGGGTTTACGACGTTTGAGGCGGCATGGAATTACTTGGAAAGTTCAGAGCTGGAGGGCGAAGAGCGGACAATTTGCATTGTCGGAGACGTTCAGACCGAGGAGGTTATCATGATGTCTGATCCTGACTTTGGAGCTGAAATTATCCTCGACGATGGCGCAGTTTTTGATCCCTCACGGCAGTTTGATGACCAGGAAAATGAGAAACCGGTCTATGATGAGAACGGAAAGCTGATTGGTTTTAGCTATGAAGAAGGCGGCGGAATTGACACAGATTTGTACAAATTCGTTTGTGCAAATCCCGACGAAGCCGGCAGCGTCGCAGTGATGGGTATTTGCCATAAAACCGGCGTCGTCAACGTTGATTCTAAAGTTGTTCCTGATAATGCCTTAGCAATAAACGGAAACACCGGAGTTGCATACAATTTCCTTGAAGCGGCCGTCAAAGAGGCAAAGGACAATGAGACTATTATCCTGCTTGCTGACGTTCCGCAGCCTGATCGCAATGTATTCCTGTACTTTAAGGATAATGTAACGCTGGATCTGAACAATCATACCATCACCGGTGGTGTTGCCGATGAGGACTGCGATTACGATTATGAAGACGGCACCGCTTACATTTACGAAGGTAAGGGACTGACCATCAAAAACGGTACCATGACAGGCGTGGAAGGCAGCGGTGTAACCGAAAACTACGCTTATGGCGCATATATTGGTAACCATAACGATGATGTTGATACCTATGTCACCGACAATGTGACGATTCAGAATGTGACCTTTACAAACGGCGGTTTCAACCTTTATAAAGCAGGCGCGGTTACGATCAAGGACTGCAATGTAACGGTTGGAGAAACTAATAAGTACTATTCCGTTTATGTTGAAAACGGCACTGTCGAGATTGACGGCGGCACCTATGGCGCCGGAACAAACGGCAATGTGATCTACGCAGATAACAACAGCACCGTAACCATCAAGGATGGTAAGTTTACCGGCAATCTGGTGAAACGGGATGTCGCAACAGCCAGATTCTCTGTTGAGGGCGGCTTGTATAGCAAAAAGCCTGCAGAAGGATATGTGGCCGACGGAAAACATGTCATGGCAAATACGGCTTCCACTACGAAAAATGAGTATCCTTGGACAGTTGGTGAGGCCGTTGCAAGTATTACCAAGGGCGGCACAACAACGTACTATGTAACCCTTGCAGACGCAGTCGCAGAGGCAAAGAACGGTGATACAGTCACTCTGGTCATGGATGCTCAGGGCGGCGGCGTAATGCTCAAGGAGTCGGACGCAAAGAGCATAACCATCGACCTGAACGGCAAGACCTACACCTTCTCCGAGCCCGCAGTCGGCTCCACCGGCACCGAGAATCAGGGCTTCCACTTCGAGAAGGGCAACACCGTCACCGTTAAGAACGGTACTCTCGCAGTTAATGAAGCCGATACTGCAAAGTTCAGATTTGTGATCCAGAACTACGCAGATCTCACCCTCGACGGCGTGACGGTTGACGGCAGACAACTCGGCATAGCCGATAAGAGCCATTACACCGTGTCCAACAACTGCGGCAATGTCACCATCAAGAATACCACGATCATCGCAGCGAACGGAGAAAAGGACTTTGCCTTGGATACATGCAAGTACGGCAGTTACGCTGTACCTACTGTCAAGGTTGAGGGTAATTCCACGCTTACCGGCAACGTTGAGCTGAGCGGCGGTAACCTCGCACTGAACAGCGGGAAGCTGAACGGCGCGCTTACTGTTCCTGAAGGCACAATAATCGGCAAGGTAACCAAGAATGAGAACTTTGCTGCGGAAGCACCTGAAGGGTACAAGTGGGTCAACGGCAGACTGGTAAGCACTGATGAAAGCGTTGCTAAGAACATCACGAAGGATAAAACTTACGCAACCCTTTCCGAAGCGCTGGACGAAGCTGCATCCGGTGACACCATCAACCTGCTTAAAGACCTAACCGGTGATAAGAAAGTGTCTCTCGTTGAAGTAGCACCGGGTGTAACCCTTGACCTGAACGGACACAATCTGGAAGCCAAGACAGCCATGGCTTGGGGCCTTGTAAAGAATAGCTCTTCAACCGGTAAGCTGATCACTGCACAGGATCGCTTCGCATACTTCGACGGCAAGGAAATGGCAGCCTCCGATGAAAACGTGATGCCTGTTTGGGATACCAACGGCTATGTATTCTATGCAGTAACCGAGATTTGGGAACAGTGGAGAATCGAACTTGGATCTGAAGATGGAAATCCGAAATACAGATTCCAGCCACGGTCCAGTGAAATTAGCAAGATTCTTGCAGAAAACAGTGGTGTGAAAGTGTATGCTGAATTTAACTATACAAAAAATGGACATCAGAATCATCTACTGGTTGAGTTTGGTCAAACTTATATCACAGACTTCTTGACTAATCCGACGGAATTGGTTATGTATGTTTCTTTATTGGGAACAGATGATGTTACAAGCATCACTGCTAATGCATATCTGAAAGCAGAAAATTGTAACTTCAGCATAAAAAGTACATCCGTTACAACAACGAGAAATGATTAAAAGGAGATGTGATTATGAACAACGAAAAATATGAAAGCCCTGAAATTCAGGTCATAAGCATAGAGCCTGACGAAAGCCTCATGGATATCGGAACGTCACAGGGTATTGAGGGCATTGACTTGTAGTATTAACATTTTGACTTATGCTTTATCTCATCGCTGATTTAAAAACCTATATACCTGCAGTGGGAGGCATGCCCTCCCGCTGTGGGGATTATCTCATGGATGACAATGACAGCGAAGCAGAGATCATTATCGACGCTTCGCTGTATAATTACGACTATTGGGAGAAATATAACGCAAGCCGTGATGAGGCTGTCTATATGGAGAGCGGTTTTCAGTTCTATTACAAGCTGCTCGATTTTGACGGCCTGATGCTCCATGCCTCCGCCACGGTCATCGACGGAGAGACCTATCTCTTCGCAGGTCAGTCCGGCATTGGCAAAAGCACCCATGCGGAACTGCTCATTAAGCACCATCCGGGTGCAGAACTTATCAATGACGATAAGCCTGCCCTGCGACATGTGGACGGCAAATGGATGACCTACGGCACTCCATGGAGCGGCAAGAACGGCATCAATATTAATGCCAAACATCCCCTCAAAGCCATCACTCTATTGACGACAAGGAGAGACCGGAATATCATCCGGACAGCCGATTCCTTAACGGCGCTTTCAGGATTGATTGCCTGTTCTGCCGGAAGAGGTAATAAAGAAACCATGAAAAAACTGGCTGCCCTCATTGACAAGCTCATGAAGGACATCCTTGTCTATGAAATGGACAGCCTGGCCGATGATGAAGCAGTTATCATGGCCTATAACGCCATGAAGAACGGAATAAAATTATGAAGATCAAAGAAGAATACATATTGCAGAATATCGCGGATAAATGGGTCGTTATCAATACCAATGCAAAGTCAGTCAACTTCAACAAGATCCTTTTCCTGAACAACAGTGGAAGATTCCTCTGGGAACAATTGGAGACAGGCACAGAAGCCGGTGGTCTCGTAGATGGTCTGATGAAACATTTCGGCATCGATAAAGACCTTGCAGAGAAAGATGTCGAAAAATTTATCTGCGAACTGAAAGATTTGGAGTGTGTAGATGATGAAGAATAAAAAACACCTTATTGTCCTGTCAGTCATCACCCTTCTCTGCCTGTGCCTGTGCTTATCCGCCTGCGGAAAGACCAACAAGACAGCAGCTGTGAAGGGCAAGACAACCATCAGACAGGAACATACAGACGATAAGAAAAAAGACAAAAAGTCCGGTAAAAATGCGACAAAAAAATCCGGTCAAAAACAGGATCAGCCGAAAATTGTTCAGGATAAAAACGGTTCCGGCGTGGAAACGATCGATACAAAGACGGAGGAACAAGAGCCATCCGGTTCAACACAGACCAGTTCTTCAACACCGCCGCCGCAACCTACAGAAAACCCGGCTTCCGGTAAAGAAATGAAGTCAGTAAAACAGCTTTCATCCAAAGCACAGGAGTACGCAGACTATTGTGCCATGAGTACCGATGAGCAGTATGCCTATTATAAGAAATTTAAATCTGCAGATGCCTTTATGCAATGGTACAATGCAGCAAAAGCAGCTTATGAAAAAGAAAATCCCGCTACTGTGCTGGAACCGGGAGCAGCTATTGACCTTGGTGGAAACTAAAAAAGAAATGGCTCCCATGGCGGAGATGCTGCCCCTTATCAAAGCAGCAATGGCAAAAGAAAAACCCGTAGAAATAACCGTTACCGGCAATTCTATGAAGCCCTTGCTGAAGGATCGGGTTTCCTCTGTGAGACTGACAAAACCGGACAGCCTGAAAAAGGGTGATATCGTTCTGTTTCTTCGTAAGGACGGACACTATGTTCTGCACAGGATCATCCGAATTCATGAGGATCTCTATGACATTGTCGGAGATAATCAGACCGTTCCGGACAGGAATATCCCGAAAGAGGCAATTATTGCCCAGGTCTGCGAATATAGCCGTGACGGTGAAGCTTGGAAGGAACAAGACAGACTGTATCAATTATTGCTTCCTCTTATCAAAACGGCAAGGCGCGGTAAAAGGAAGCTTGCCGGAATAATCAAATGAAGCAAGTAAAACAAAGCCGATCGGCACAGCAATGTCGGTCAGTTTTTTAAAGGTCGGAGTATATGATTAAAATAGTCAGAAAATTCAATATCCTTCTGGGGCTGTTAAAGCCGGAGAAAGGCGAGATCCTCTGTGACGGGATCCATATCATGGAAAACTACCGGGGATGGCTTACACAGGTATCCTATATTCCCCAGGGCATCTTTCTGCTGGACGGCACCATCTACTCCAAGACATTTTCCACGGCATCATCTCCCAAAACTTTTATTCCAAAAAGTCTCCCCTTTGGTGTGACACATGATCCCGTACTTTTTCATATATAGCAAGTCCTATTTGCAGAATAAATGTAACAAATCTTTAGGAGGGAAACAGGTGAATTTACAGCATAGACCTTACCGTGTGGTTCCAGTGGATAATACTTCTATCGGAACATATAAAGAAAGAGACCATACATTTCCGCTTCCAATAAACAGGAAAAAGAAGATGATGGAAAGTCAGAAGTAATTCCGGCTGATGCAGAAGATATGAAAGCGAAGGTTTCATTCCTGAAAGAACAGCTGAAGGACAGACACAACGAGAGGAATCAGCTGGCGAAAAAGGTGGAAGCATTGGAAGAACGGAATAAAAAGCTGCAGGATGAGATTGAGGAGCTTCGTTCCATGGTCCGAAAAGCTCCTGCCGGAGAAGAGGCGGAAGAAAAACAGCCGGATATCATTTTTCCTTATAGCGCAACCGGAAGATATGTTGTCTTTGGCGGACATGATTCCTGGGCGAAAGCAATCAGACCATTGCTTCAGAATGTACGATTTGTGGATACGTACGCGAAACCGGATGTCCGTCTGATGAAGTATGCAGATGCCGTATGGATACAGAATAATACGATCAGCCATTCAGCATATTATAAAATCATGGATACAGTACGTACGCACAATATCCCTGTTCAGTATTTTTCTTATGCAAGCGCGGAGAAATGTGCAGAGCAGTTGGCATTATTTGATATTGGACAAATAGCAAAAACACAGACAGATGATGAAAAATAATAAAGGGATCGCTATCATTGATTTACTTGACACTGACGCACTAAAGTGCTATAAACTATAAAGTACTTTTTATACTTTTATCAGGAAGAAAAATGATCAGAAGCAGAAACATCAACAGCATAGTCCTTGTCGGCATTATTCTTCTACTCGGAGAGACAGAGTAGAAATAGTGCTAAAGGCTATGTCAGTTTGCAAAGATCAAAAAAAGTTTTAAGAATCAGATTTGCAAGGTCCTATGGTTAGCTTTTAGCCATAGGACATTTTAAATTTAGGAGGAAAGACATATGAAATGCACAGGAGCGCAGATCGTGATGGAGTGCCTCAAGGAGCAGGAGGTGGATACCATCTTTGGCTATCCGGGAGGTACGATCCTGAACATCTATGATGAGTTGTATAAATACAGCGACACGTTCAGGCACATCCTCACATCTCATGAACAGGGCGCCGCGCACGCGGCGGACGGGTATGCAAGGAGCACCGGAAAAGTCGGAGTATGCTTCGCAACCAGCGGACCGGGAGCGACCAACCTCACAACAGGTATCGCAACGGCTTATATGGACTCGTCGCCGGTGGTATTCATCACCTGCAATGTGGGTGAGAGCCTCATAGGAAAAGATACCTTCCAGGAAGTGGATATCACGGGGATCACAATGCCCATAACAAAATGCAACTTCATTGTCCGGAACGTGGAAGATCTTGCAGACATCATCAGAGAGGCATTTGCGATCGCAAGAAGCGGACGTCCGGGCCCGGTACTTATCGACATACCAAAAAATGTCACCGCGGCGGAGACCGAATATGAACCTCTCTCAAAGGACAAGCATTACAGCAGCGGGAAGCTTTCCCATCTGATGAAAAGGGCTTCGCACGACTTCAAGACACCAAAGCCAAATGAAGAGGATATTGACAGACTTGTCGAGATGATAGGAGAGTCACAGAAGCCTCTTGTCATCTGCGGCGGCGGCGTTGTAAGGAGCCGCGCGGATAAAGAGCTGGTTGAGTTCGCCGAAAAGATTGATTCTCCGGTTGCGATAACGGTAATGGGCGGCGGCGGATTTAAGGGAAGAAACCCGCTGACAACAGGAATGATAGGAATGCACGGCTCACAGGCTTCCAACATGGCATGTGACAGCTGCGACCTTCTTATCGCGGTCGGCTGCAGGTTTTCGGACAGGGTCGCGCTGGATCCCGAAACCTTTGCAAAGGACGCGAAGGTTGTTCAGATAGATATAGACCGCTCCGAGATAAATAAAAATGTCAAGACGGATCACCATATCATAGGTGACGCAAAGCTTGTTCTGAAGCTTTTAAATGAAAAACTTAAACAACAGGATCATACTGAATGGAAGGAGTATGTATTCTCGTTTCCCACGGAAACAGTTTATGAGGAGGGCGAAGGCGCGCTGACACCGAAGCAGATATTAAACAGCATAGCCGAGCTTCTTCCGATGGATACGATTGTTTCAACAGATGTAGGACAGCACCAGATGTGGGCGATACAGCACTTTCACTTTGACTATCCGGGTCAGCTTTTAACAAGCGGCGGCTTTGGAAGCATGGGATTTGGGATGGGTGCCGCTATAGGCGCCAAGGTGGCTAATCCGGAAAAAACAGTTATCCATATCACAGGTGACGGCAGCTTCCGGATGAACTTCTGTGAGCTTGCTACGGAACAGTTCTATAACGCGCCGGTGATAACCTTTATATTTAATAACGGCACGCTGGGAATGGTAAGACAGTGGCAGACACTGATATACGATGAAAGGTATTCCCAGACGACTCTTGACAGAGGGCCGGACTTTGTTAAGCTGGCGGAGAGCTTTGGTCTTAAGGGCGCGAGAGTTTCCAACGAAGAGGAGCTTCGCAACGCAATAAATGATGCAATGAAAGCAGACTGCGGATACATAATCGACTGCACCATTGAGATGGATGAGCTGGTCCGTCCGATGGTTGAGGGCGGCAAGCAGATCACAGACTTTATCATTAACTAGGAGGGCGCTAAGATGAACGAGCAAAAATTATATACTCTGGCAGTTCTGGTGGATAATGAAGCAGGCGTGCTCTCACAGGTCTCCAGACTGTTTTCCAGAAAAGGATACAATATAGAATCGCTGGCGGTGGGCGCCACATCAGATCCCGCGACTTCGCGTATAACAATAGAGGTAATATCTGATGAGGAGCTTATCGTTCTGCTTTCAAATCAGCTCAGGAAGCTCTTCCCGGTACATTCTGTCAAGCTCCTGGAGCCCAAAAACTCCATAAGAAGAGAGCTTGTGATGATAAAGGTCAATACGCCGGACAGCGCCATCAGGAGCGAGATACTTCAGATAGCAAACATCTTCAGAGCACAGATAATAGATGTTTCTATAGATACACTTACACTTGCGCTCATCGGTGATGAGTCAAAGATCGACGGAATAGAGAAGATATTAAAAGAATTCGAGATCATAGAGCTTGTAAGGACGGGCTATGTTGCGCTTGAAAGAGGGCTCAAATCGATTTACGAAGATACCAAAGAAAAAGGAGAGTTTGATTATGGCAAAAATGTATTATGAAAATGATTGTAACTTAGCTAACCTTGAAGGAAAGACCATCGCGATCATCGGTTATGGTTCGCAGGGACACGCGCACGCGCTTAATTTAAGAGATTCGGGCTGCAATGTCATAGTGGGATTAAGAGAAGGCGGAAAAAGCTGGCCTGTAGCCGAGAAGGACGGTTTCGAGGTTTATCCCGTAAGCGAAGCTGCTAAAAAGGCCGACATCATCATGATACTTATAAACGACGAAAAGCAGGCTGAAATGTATAAGGCCGACATCGAGCCTAATCTCACCGCAGGCAAAGCGCTTGCATTTGCGCACGGATTCAATATCCGTTATGAGCAGATAGTGCCGCCTGCTGATGTGGATGTGTTCATGGCAGCTCCAAAGGGACCGGGACACACAGTAAGAAGCCAGTTTGTTGCGGGCAAGGGCGTTCCCTGTCTTATAGCAGTAGAACAGAACGCTACAGGCAATGCCTATGATATAGCGCTGGCGTACATTGCAGGCATCGGCGGAGCAAGAGCCGGCATCCTTGAAACAACATTTAAAGACGAGACTGAGACCGACCTCTTCGGAGAGCAGACTGTACTTTGCGGCGGCGTGGTTGACCTGATGCAGTGCGGTTTTGAAACTCTTGTGGAAGCAGGTTATGCTCCTGAAAACGCGTACTTCGAGTGCATCCATGAGCTTAAGCTCATTGTTGATCTTGTGGTAGCAGGCGGGATCGGCGCAATGAACTATTCGGTTTCTGATACGGCTGAATTCGGAGAATATCACTCAGGTCCCAGAGTGCTTCCGCATGACGTTGTGAAAGCCAACATGAAGGAAGTCCTTAAGGATATCCAGGACGGAACATTTGCAAAGACCTGGCTTGAGGAGAACAAGAACGGCCGCCCGGTATTTAACAGGAAGAGAGAAGAGCTGGCAGCTCATCAGATGGAAAAGGTAGGCGCTGAGCTCCGTGAGAAGATGATATGGAAAGACGGCGCGGACCTGGATTCCGCATCCAACTAACAGCAATTTACAAAGCCTCCCCCCTGCTGTGGGGGAGGTGTCAGCGAAGCAGCAATTAACAAAGCCTTTCCCCCTCCGCTGGGGGGGATGTGGCCCGAAGGGCCGGATGAGGGGTATCAAAAAACCAAGGAGAAACAAAAATGAGATCAGATAATGCTAAACTCGGCGTAGCAAGAACGCCAAACAAAAGCCTGATGTACGCACTGGGACTTACGGATGAGGAGATAAACAGACCGCTTATCGGAGTAGTAAACTCTTTCAATGAAATCGTTCCCGGTCATATGCACCTGCGCCAGATCGCGGACGCGGTCAAGGCAGGGATCCGCGCGGCAGGAGGAACGCCGATAGAGTTTCCGGCTATAGCTGTCTGCGACGGAATAGCAATGGGACATATCGGTATGAAGTATTCCCTTGTAACCAGAGATCTTATTGCCGACTCAACAGAGGCAATGGCAATCGCGCACCAGTTTGACGGACTTGTAATGATACCGAACTGCGACAAAAACGTGCCCGGGCTTTTAATGGCAGCGGCAAGACTTAATATCCCGTCCATATTTGTCAGCGGCGGCCCTATGCTGGCAGGCCATTTAAAGGACGGAAGAAGGACATGCCTCAGCCACATGTTTGAAGCAGTGGGCGCATACCACGCCGGCACACTCAATGAGGAAGGCGTGGAGGAATATACCGAAAACGCGTGCCCGTCCTGCGGCTCATGCTCAGGAATGTATACGGCAAATTCAATGAACTGCCTTTGTGAAGCGATAGGCATGGCTCTTAAGGGCAACGGCACTGTGCCGGCGCCGCTTTCAGGAAGACTCCGTCTTGCGAAGAAAGCCGGCATGCAGATAATGGAGCTTGTTGAAAAGAACATCTGCCCGCGCGATATTATGACAAAAGAAGCATTCGAAAACGCTGATGTTGTGGATATGGCACTGGGATGCTCAACAAACACCATGCTTCACCTTCCGGCGATCGCGCATGAGGCTGGTCTGGAGATAAGTCTGGACATGTCCAATGAGATCAGTGAAAAAACACCGAATCTCTGCCATCTCGCGCCTGCGGGAGATACCTTTATGGAAGACCTCGACAGAGCAGGCGGAGTATATGCGGTTATGAAGGAGCTTACGAAGAAAGACCTTTTAAACCTTGATGTTATGACCGTTACGGGCAAGACAATGAAGGAAAACCTGGAGGGTATCGAGAATCTTGATGCATCAATAATCAGGCCGGTAGAGGATCCCTTCTCGGAGACCGGCGGGATCGCAGTGCTTAAAGGAAACATCGCGCCGGACGGCTGCGTTGTAAAGAAGAGTGCTGTGGCAGAAGAGATGATGAAGCACGAAGGCCCGGCAAGAGTATTTGACAGCGAAGAGGAGGCCATCGAAGCTATCTATGCCAAAAAGATAAATCCCGGGGACGTGGTAGTCATAAGATATGAAGGTCCCAAGGGCGGTCCCGGAATGAGGGAGATGCTCAATCCCACATCAGCAATCGTAGGCATGGGTCTGGGAGAGAGTGTGGCTCTTATCACAGACGGCAGATTCTCGGGTGCCACAAGAGGGGCTGCGATCGGACACGTAAGTCCGGAGGCAGCGTCAGGCGGAAACATAGGTCTGATAGAAGAAGGAGACAAGATAGAGATAGACATAACAAACTGCAGCATTGTGCTGGATGTTACCGATGAAGAGCTTGAGGCAAGAAGAGCAAAATGGGTATGCCCGGAGCCGAAGATAAAAACAGGTTATGCAGCGCGCTATGCAAAGCTGGTCACATCTGCAGACAAGGGAGCAGTACTTTTATAGAAAGAAGCAGACATGAGAAACATAAAGATTTTTGACACAACATTAAGAGACGGAGAGCAGGCGCCGGGCTGCACTATGAATCTGAAGGAAAAGATAGAGATAGCAAAATGCCTTGAAAAGCTTAAAGTGGATGTCATCGAGGCAGGTTTCGCGATCTCATCTCCCGGTGACTTTGAATCCGTTAATACCATCGCAAAGACAATAAAGGAATGTACTGTGGCGTCGCTTGCCAGATCAACGGAAAAAGATATTGATGCTGCATGGGAGGCAGTGAAGTGCGCTGCCGATCCCAGGATACATTTGTTTATCGCAACCTCTAAGCTCCATATGGATTATAAGCTTAAGATGAGCGGGGAAGAGGTATTAGAGCGCATAAGATATATGACGGAGTACGCAAAGAAATACTGCTCCAACATAGAGTTTTCCGCCGAGGACGCAACGAGGTCCGACCTTGATTTTCTTGCGATGGCAACGCAGACGGCGATCAAAGCCGGGGCGACCGTAGTTAACCTTCCGGATACGGTTGGCTATACAACCCCGGATGAGATGAAGCGCATGATCACGCATGTGCTTGAAAAGGCTGAGGGCGCAAGGGACATAGAGCTTTCGGTGCACTGCCACAATGACCTTGGTATGGCTACGGCCAATTCCCTTGCAGGCGTGATGGCCGGAGCAACGCAGATAGAGTGCACGATCAACGGGCTCGGTGAAAGAGCCGGAAACACTGCTCTTGAAGAGGTGGTGATGGCGATCAAGACCCGTCCGGATGTATACAGGGATATTGACTGCAGGATAGACACAAAACAGATCTACAGAACCAGCAAAACTGTGTTTAATGTGATAGGTCAGCACGCGCCGCTTAATAAGGCTGTTGTAGGACAGAACGCATTTGCGCATGAATCGGGTATCCACCAGCACGGGGTTCAGGCGAACAAACTTACCTATGAGATAATGACGCCGGAGCTTATCGGTATCCATACCAATAATATTGTTCTTGGAAAACACAGCGGAAAGCATGCCTTCCAGGAGCATATTGAAAGCATGGGTTATAAGCTGGAGAAGGATGAGCTGCTCAAGACATTTGAAAGCTTTAAATCGCTTTGCGATAAAAAGAAAAATGTAAATGATGATGATATCGAAGCGATCATCCTTTTGACGACCGGAGCGGAAGAGGAAACGCACAAGGACGATTTCAGGCTCGACTGGTTTTCTGTCCACACCAGCAACTTCACTACAGCCACCTGTACGGTATGCCTTGAGAAAAACGGAGAAAAGCTGAAGCAGGTCGCGCTTGGCGATGGACCTATAGATGCTTCATTCGCGGCGATAGACAGCATCATCAAACCCGTTGAGCATAACTTCGGGAAGTTCAGCATACAGTCTGTATCGGAAGGCAAGGATACTCTGGGCTCTGTTTCCGTAACGCTTGAGACAAAGGAAGGAAAACGCTATATAGGCAGGGGACTTTCAACAGATATCATTGAAGCAGCGATCAGGGCCTACTTAAGCGCTGCAAACAAAATGATAGCAGCCGGCAGGGAAAAGGAGGCAAGCGTATGAGCATGACAATGACCCAGAAGATACTGGCACATCACGCGCAGCTTGAAAGCGTAAAAAGCGGTGATCTTATAGAAGCCGGGTTGGACCTTGTGCTGGGTAATGATGTTACAACGCCGGTAGCAATAGGCGAGTTTGAAAAGGCGGGCTTTACAAAGGTTTTTGATAAGGACCGGATAGCCATCGTTCTGGACCACTATACTCCGTGCAAGGATATAAAATCCGCAGAGCTCTGCAAAACTGCAAGAGACTTTGCGAAAAAGCATCAGATAACAAATTTCTTTGATGTGGGAAAGGTGGGCATAGAGCATGCGCTGCTTCCGGAACAGGGACTGGTAGGACCGGGCGATGTTATAATCGGCGCGGACTCGCATACCTGTACCTATGGCGCGCTCGGAGCGTTCGCTACAGGCATAGGCTCCACTGATATGGCGGCCGGAATGGCCGGCGGAATAAGCTGGTTTAAGGTTCCTTCTGCTATAAATGTAAAGCTTACCGGAAGCTTTAAGCCTTATGTTTCCGGCAAGGATGTGATACTCCACCTGATAGGTCTTATAGGTGTGGACGGGGCTCTTTACAGATCTCTTGAATTCTCCGGAGACGGGGTGGCGTCACTTACAATGGATGACCGCTTTACCATTGCCAACATGGCGATAGAAGCAGGCGCGAAGAATGGCATTTTTCCGGTTGATGATACAACCCTCGGATATATAAAAGGCAGGTTCAAAAGAGAACCGGTGATCTTTGCGGCAGATGAGGACGCGGAGTATGAGCGTGTTGTCGAGATAGATCTTTCCGCGCTTGAACCCACGGTTTCACTTCCGCACCTTCCATCCAATACAAAAACAGTTGAGGAAGTTAAGGGTCTTAGGATAGATCAGGTAGTGATAGGATCATGCACAAACGGCAGGATCGATGATATGCGCGCGGCGGCAGCAGTGCTTAAAGGAAGACAGGTGGCGGACGGTGTACGCTGCATAGTTATACCGGCTACGCAGGAGATCTACAGGGAATGCCTGAAGGAAGGGCTGGCGGAGATCTTCATTGATTCCGGCTGCTCGCTTTCCACACCTACATGCGGACCGTGTCTTGGAGGGCATATGGGCGTTATGTGTGACGGGGAAAGGGCAGTTGCAACCACCAACAGGAACTTTGTGGGCAGAATGGGACATACAGGAAGCGAAGTAATACTTGCAAACCCTGAAGTGGCTGCAGCGTCAGCAGTTAAGGGCTCACTTTGCACACCTGCTGATATTTAAGAGGAAGAAGACCATGGTTAAAGGAAAAGTATATAAATTCCCTGAAAATGTGGACACTGATGTGATAATACCGGCCAGATATCTGAATCAGACAGAGCCTTCAGAGCTTGCGAAGCATTGTATGGAAGACATAGACGTGGATTTCGCAAAAAAGGTACAGCCCGGTGATATGATCGTTGCGGGCGCAAACTTCGGTTGCGGCTCATCAAGAGAACACGCACCCATATCCATAAGGGCATGCGGTGTTTCATGTGTTATAGCTGAAAGCTTCGCAAGGATATTTTACCGCAACGCGCTCAACATAGGCTTTCCAATACTGGAATGTCCTGAGGCCGCGAAAGCGATCAATGAGGGCGATGAGATCAGCGTCGATTTTGAGACCGGCATTATCAGGGATATCACAACGGGAAAAGAATTTCAGGCAGCCGCATTTCCGGAATTCATAGAAAAAATAATCAAATGCGGCGGTCTTATGGAATATATCAGGAGCAGACAGGCCTGAACTGAACGAAAGGAAATAAGATGGGATTTAAGATCAGTCTTGTAAAAGGAGACGGCATAGGGCCGGAGATAGTCGGAAGCGCTGTAAGGGTGCTTGAGGCTGTATCAAAAAAGACAGGCGCGGAATTTGAATTTACTGAGCTTCTTGCAGGCGGTGCTGCAATAGACGCTGTCGGGGTCACACTTCCGGATGATACCATAAAAGGCTGTCTGGAATCTGACAGTGTTCTTTTAGGCGCTGTCGGAGGTGATAAGTGGAATGACCAGCCTCCGGAGAACAGGCCGGAAAAGGCGCTCCTGGGCATAAGAAAGGAAATGGGACTCTTTACAAATCTTCGTCCCGCAAAGATATACCGCTCGCTTTCCGATGCGTGTCCGCTGCGTAAAGAGGTGGCGGAAGAAGGCTTTGATATGGTGATCGTGCGTGAGCTCACAGGAGGTATCTACTTCGGCGACCGGGGAAGGCGTGAAGGCGCATATGGCCCGGAGGCTTATGATACGGAATGCTACAGCGTAATGGAGATAGAACGCATAGCACGCGTCGCGTTTGATACGGCTATGAAAAGAAAGAAAAAGATCATCAGCGTGGACAAGGCAAATGTGCTTGAGACATCAAGGCTCTGGAGAGAGACCGTACATAGGGTAGCGGAGGAATATCCGGA
Organism: Lachnospiraceae bacterium; assembly: GCA_045601405.1. GTDB lineage: Bacteria > Bacillota > Clostridia > Lachnospirales > Lachnospiraceae > RGIG5612. The sequence goes on from JAZRZO010000068.1 coordinate 19,548, forward strand.
GGTTGAGGTTGAGGATATGCTTGTGGACAATGCCGCGATGCAGCTTGTAAGAGACCCGTCACGCTTTGACGTTATGGTGACCACAAATATGTTCGGAGACATACTTTCTGACGAGGCTTCGCAGATAACAGGGTCGATAGGTCTTCTGCCTTCCGCGTCACTTGGAGAGGGCACAAGAGGAATGTACGAACCCATCCACGGGAGCGCGCCGGATATAGCAGGATCGGATAAGGCAAATCCGATAGCCACCATACTCTCGGCGGCAATGATGCTAAGATATTCATTTAACCTTGTAGATGAGGCGGATATGATAGAGGCGGCTGTTGACAAGGCTCTTGGCTCAGGGCTTAGAACGGCTGATATCTATGACCCGGGCGCCGGGGTTGTTAAGCTGATGTCAACAACTGAAATGACAGATGCGATAATAGGATTGATATGATGAAGAAAAATATTCAGGGAGGGGAGTTATGTTGGATATAAAGATCACAAAAACAGACAATCCTAAGACAAAGCCGGAAAAGGTTGAAGGCTTTGGCAGGATTTTCACTGACCATATGTTCATTATGAATTATGAGACCGGAAAAGGATGGTTCAATCCGAGAATAGTTCCGTATGGTGATCTTTCGCTTTCACCTGCATCCATGGTATTCCATTACGGACAGGAGATGTTTGAAGGTCTTAAAGCGTATAAGGGCGCAGACGGAAAAGCATATCTTTTCAGACCTGATATGAACGCAAAAAGGACGAACAGGACCAACGAAAGGCTGTGCATTCCGCAGCTTCCTGAGGATGATTTTGTTCAGGCCGTAGCTGCCCTTGTGGATGTGGACAGAGACTGGATACCCACAGATCCGGGGACATCACTGTATGTGAGGCCGTTAATAATAGCGACGGATGATTTTCTCGGAGTGGCGCCATCTGACACATACCTGTTCCTCATCATCCTTTCGCCAAGCGGCGCATATTATGAAAGCGGACTTGATCCCGTAGGCATATGGATAGAGGATGAATATGTCCGCGCGGTAAGAGGCGGTATGGGCTTTGCCAAGACAGGCGGAAACTACGCGGCTTCGCTTATCGCTCAGGTTAAGGCACACGGGGAGGATTATGCACAAGTTCTCTGGCTGGATGGAGTGGAAAGAAAGTATATAGAAGAAGTCGGTTCGATGAACATATTCTTTGTGATAGATGATGTGGTGACAACACCTGAGCTTAACGGCAGCATATTGCCGGGAATAACAAGAGACTCGGTGCTCTTCCTCTGCAGGGAGTGGGGACTTAAGACCGAGGAAAGAAGGATATCCGTTGATGAGCTCATCGAGGCACAGAAGAGCGGAAGGCTGAAGGAGGTATTCGGCACAGGAACGGCTGCGGTGATCTCCCCGGTCGGAAAGCTCAGATACGAGGATGAGGTCTTTACCATAGGCAACGGCGGGATAGGCGAGCTCAGTCAGAGATTATACGACACAGTTACAGGCATACAGACAGGCGCGCTGGAGGATAAATACGGCTGGCGGGTAACAGTAGGAGGATGACAGATGGTGACACTGGACAAGGTATACCAGGCGGCTTTTACGTTAAAGGACGTTGCGAGAAATACTGATCTGATATATTCAGACAAACTTCCCTCGGAGGGAGAGCTGTATTTAAAAACAGAGAATCTCCAGGTTACGGGAAGCTTCAAGCTTCGCGGGGCTTATTTCAAGATAAGCCAGCTCTCCGGGGAAGAAAGAAAGCGTGGCATAATAGCGTGCAGCGCCGGCAACCATGCCCAGGGAGTGGCACTTGCCGCATCAAGGATGGGGATAAGAAGCATTATCTGCATGCCGGACGGGGCTCCTATAAGCAAGGTTGAGGCCACAAAGGCTCTCGGCGCGGAGATAGTGCTTGTGCCGGGAACATATGATGATGCCTACGCCAGGGCCTGTGAGATAAAAGAGGAGACAGGCGCGGCATTCATACATCCTTTTAACGATGAGGATATTATAGCAGGGCAGGGAACGATAGGTCTTGAGCTGCTTGAGCAGATGTCCCAGATCGAAACGGTTATCGTGCCTGTCGGAGGAGGCGGCCTTATAGCGGGCCTTGCCTTTGCGATAAAAAGCCTTAAGCCTGATGTAAAGATATATGGTGTGCAGGCGCAGAATGCCTATGCAATGGCGGAGAGCTTCAGGGGAAACAGGCTGGTGACGCACAGGAATGTTGCCACATTTGCTGACGGCATCGCGGTTCAGACTCCCGGTGATATGACATTCAGCCTGATCCAAAAATATGTTGACGACATAGTAACCGTGTCAGAGGATGAGATAGCTGCAGCTATACTTGCCCTTATAGAAAAACAAAAGCTTATAGCAGAGGGCGCGGGAGCAGTTTCCGTTGCCGCGGCAATGTTCAATAAAGTTGATATTAAAGACAAAAAGACAGTATGCATACTCTCCGGCGGAAACATAGACGTTAACATCCTCTCCCGAGTGATAACAAGGGGTCTTGTTACAGACGGACGAATGTCAGACCTTCAGATTGAGCTGGAGGATAAGCCGGGACAGCTCACCGGCGTCAGCCGCATAATCTCAGACTGCGGCGGCAATGTCATAAGCGTGCTCCACGAGCGAAGCGATGCCAACATGGCGATAGCAAGCTGTTTCCTGCGCATCGGTATGGAAACAAGAGACGCCGCTCAGATCGAGGAGATCCGCGCGGCGCTGACAGAAGCCGGATTCAAAATAGTTAATTGATATCAGCTTGTCATATCGCGTTCAGCTCATCATCGAGCCAGGTCGCGTTTTCATCCATTTCCACGGTGAATATCATTGCGCTGTCATCAGGGTCTTTGCTCTGATGGAATTTAAACAGCATCTGATGCTCGTTTAGGGAGCCAAGTATCTCTATCTTTCCGGCAGGATGGCTCATCGCGTAGCGGAATGTCTTCTGTAGTCCGTTGAGGCGTGACTTTGCCTCATCTATTATCTCAACTGCCTTTCGGACAGGCACCTGGAACCGGTGCTTTACTCCTGTTACCGGCCTGCATTGAAAAAGATAGTACGGGATGACATTTATTCTCGTAAGAGCCCTGAAAAGGGAGACCAGGACTTCAGGGTCATCATTAACACCTTTTAGAAGAACGGCCTGGTTGCGGACACTTACGCCGCGTTCGATAAAGCAGCTGACGGCGCGCTTTGCCTCCTCTGTAACCTCGCGGGGATGGTTGAACTGGGTAACAAGGACCAGGGCTTTCTTTTTAGCGTATTTTGAGATGATATTCAACAGTTCCGGATCATCATATATTCTTTCGGGAAAGGTAACGGGAACCCTGGAACCCAGCCGGATAAGATCAAGATTATCAAGCGCGGAAAACTCCTGGAGATATCCTTCGATGATATTGTTGGGGTTCATAAGGGCGTCACCGCCGGAAATAAGCACATTGTTGATCTCCGGATGCTCCCTGACATAATTTGCCGCCACCTCCATCTGATCAAGAAGCTCGTCATTGGAAAGGCCTACAAGCCTTTTTCTGAAACAATGCCGGCAGTACATGGCGCAGATATTGGTGGAAAGTATAAGGGCGGTCTGCTCATATTTATGCTGAACCCCCACCTGCTTGGTATTTGAGCCCTCACCGCTGGTATCAAAGGTGCCTGAAGGGTCCATTTCATCCTCTGAGGGGATGCACATCTTTGCGATCGGATCATCCGGATCATTCTTATCTACAAGCGAGAGATAATATGGCGTTACAAGCATGGGAAATTTTTTGATGATCTCCTCATATTTAGCTGTCTCTTCATCGGAAAGTGAGTAAAAGCTGCCAAGCTCTCTTGCGCTGCACATACTTTTTGATAGTTCGTCATTCCAGCTCATTTAAAACTCCTGCATTTTAATATTTCAACATCTTATGATAATGGGAAACAGCGATTTTTTCAACTGGTTAAAAACGGATGAGGGGCAAATGAAAACGAATAGTAAATTCCCAAAGTAAATCCCACAGTAGGAATTAAAGTTGGATTTACTCTGGGAAATTTTTTGCCGTAGAATTTACCTTGGGAAATCATCCCAAATATTTTTCACGGAGGTATAATCCTATGACAAACCAATTCAA